>NZ_CP051206.1:4062938-4425876 GCF_012516395.1 Dolichospermum flos-aquae CCAP 1403/13F | reverse complement strand
CTAAATGATAGGCTGGTTCAGGAGCATTTTGACTCATTGTTCTGGCTTTTTGAAAAGAGGCGATCGCACTTTGCCAATTTTTCTCCTGTTGCTTCAACAACCCCATGTTATAATGGGCAAAACCTAGATTGGGATTTAACTTCAAAGCCTGATTTAAATAATCTTGCGCCAATTTTAAATTATTTCCTTCTAATAACGCCCCTCCTAAATTTGCAAAGGCTAACGCAAATTGAGGGTCAGCTTGAGTAGCTTGATAAAAAGCATCTGCCGCAGGTTGTAACTGTCCCGATTGTCGTAGTGCTAAACCCAAATTATAGTGCGCTGCTGCTAATTTAGGCTCTAGTTTAATAGCTTGACGAAAAGCGGTAATTGCTGCTTCTAATTGTCCTAGTTGAATTGCTTGTAGTCCTTGATTTAAAGATTCTGTAGCTGCTTTGCTATTTGAGTTTTGTGCCAGTATTAGAGTAGGGTAATAACTGGAAAATACGGGTTGAATATTAATACTTAATAATAACAGACTGATTATCCCCAAGATGGGATATTTAATTAATGGTAATTTCATGGATTTATTTCGCGCAATCTCTCTTAGAGATCCCGCAGGGTAGGCACAAAGGAGCAAAGACGCAAAGGAAGATCAGGAAAAATCAATGTTGTTCTGGTAAACTTGGACTTTCGATAATTAATCATAAGACCTCGCGGTAAGTGGGAAACGAGCGCGTCTTTAGACCTGAGAGGGAAGCGACACGAGCGATTTTAATCGCCGTGGTCTTTTTAATTGGCATAACTATATCCATCCTTTTTATGAGTTGCTAAACAATATTTGTGACTAATTCCTTGAACTAATCCGCTATTGGTCGAGATATTAAAAGTTCCACTAGTTCTAATAGCAACTCTCCCAAAATATTCACCTACTTTCTTGCCCGCTGTTACTACTGCTTTTACAATGTCGCCAGTTTGAAAACCTTTAACAAACTTAAACCGTGGAACGTATCTAGAAGGAAAACCAAACTTGTCTGTTCTACAAGATTGTCTAGAACCGTGACCATTAGCAGCAATCAACAATGGTTTAATCCCCTTGATGGTTAGAATTGGGGTTGATTGACCAACACAAGCCGCATTAATCCAGTGAGTTTTTGCTAGATTTTGTTGACTACGATTAAACTTTGTTAAACCTCCTGAACCTGTTTCTACTGGTAGTCCTGTATCTTTCAAAACTCTAAATAATGCCCATCTAGTCGCGTTTACTGCGGCTGCATCAGCCAAAGGACGTTTAGCTTGTTTCAAGATTTTCTGTAATCTTGTTGGGTCTTTTTTGAGGAAGTCTTTAATATCCTTAGTTCCTTTTTTGGTATTACATTTCTCGCAACTCAATGTCAGATTTGTAATTGAATTACTACCTCCTTTTGCACGAGGATGAATGTGTTCTACTTGGAAGGGAACGTCTTTCACTCCACAGTAGGCACATTGTCTATTCCACTTTTCTAGTAAGTATTCTTTAGTTTCGTAACCAGCAAGAGTACCTTGCTGATACTCCTTACCTTGAATATCAGGATTAGCCATTAACTGCATATCAAACCGTACCAATTCTTGACTAATAGCTTCAATTGGTGCGAATTTCCGTAACTTCTTAACCCAAGTTTTGATGTTCTCAACTCGACTTTGTAAACTTGGTGCTAACCATCCATTTGGACGGGTTCTATTCAAGAATCTTGGTTGTCTATAACGGGTTTTCCTGGCACGTCTAGAACGTCTTAGTTGTCGTCTAGAAGTTAAAGCATCTCGAATTACAAAACCTCTATGCTTTAATTCGGCTGCAAATACAACCTCTCCAGTCGAGTCGTTAACTAATGCCATTCCTGTGAATTTTGCACCAGGGTCAATCTTTAATCTTAGAGGTGATACTGGTGAATCTGGACGTGATTCTTTGAGGATAATTGTGAATGGGAATTGTCTGAATACGGCTGCTTTTTTGTTTCTTAATAGTTGTCTAGCTTGCGCTGGATGAATTGGATCTAATGGTCTTTTGTTTGTGTCTAATACTAATGTTTTGGACATAAGTCCCTCCATTTCTGGGTAATGTTAGCTTCGACCTGTTATAAGAGCTTGTTAGGCTGTAAGCACTGTTTCAGTGACTTTAAAACTGTTTAGCTTACAGCGACAGAGCGGGGAACTAGCAACGCATTCCGAGGTGTCGTGACTCAAATAACGGCTACCCTTCGACTACGCTCAGGGTGGTCTGGTCAGTACAGCTTGCAATTTCTTACAAGCTCAGTGGCTTTAGCCCTGAGTTACTGACTCAGTTTAAAAGGATTTGTAAACTTTACACCCTCAACAGTTGCACCTGATGGAAAATCTTCACTGTAAATTTCTTCAATTTGATTGAGTCTTGCTGTTGCCCAAATTTGCGCGTCCCAAAAACTAAAGTTATGGGTTTCTAGTCCACGAATCGCTTCTAGGGAGATTAATTTTGTCATATCAACAATATGGCAAATAGCTAAGTAGTTACGCATTCGCACCAATGCCTCAGCAGGAGTTAAAAGCGAGCGTCTAGTGCGGGTTGTAGCCATAAAAAACTCCCCTATCACCTGGGTACTAATTACTGCTTTCCCCGAACGAATTAACCTATCAACAACTGCGATCGCTTGTTCCTGTTTTGTGGTATCTAATGGATCGTAGATGTACACTAGAATATTAGTATCAATAAAAACTCTACCGTTCATAAAGGTCTTCCCGCTTCCAGTCTCTACCTCCAGCTTGAACAGGTCGAGTTTTGATTTGTGCAATAAATTCTCTTTCGGCTTCCCACAGTGAGATATCGGTTTGGGGGACAGTGATTTCACCAAGATGAAGGTCAATGGCTTGACGGATAATCTCGGCTTCACTTATACCTGTTTGTTGTGCAATCTCTTTGAGTAGATGTTCTTGACGTGGTTGGATATAAATCTGCTTGCGAATTTTGGTTGACACAATTTAGAAGTATATTTAGTGTATACATTACATTATACATTATTTATGGGAAAATTGTGATGCCTTCGTTAATTGAGGTGTTAGTTTTTTCCCTTGGAGAACTCCACAAAAAAAATGATCCAATGGTATCTTGCCCGTCCTTGTATTATTAGCGGGCAAGATGCCCGCACTACAAGAAATTTTGGGATATTTTTTAAATTGGAAGTCTCTACAAAATCTAACTACAACTTTGTTCCACAATCAGAACAGAAATTATGGTTAGGTTGGTTTTGAGTCCCACAATTGCTGCAAGAAATTGATTCAACTGCGGTTCTTGGTGTTGGCTTAGGTAAACCAACCATTTGCGAGTTATTCTTACCAGGCGCTACCATGGGATAGCAATTTTCATCTCTGGTAATGTGGACATTCACAATTACAGGGCCATTGTGTGCCAGCATTTCGGCAATTTTATCTGCCAATTCTTCCCGCTTAGTAATTACCATCCCCTTGATGCCATAAGCCTGTGCTAAAAGCTCAATATCAGGCATTCCGACTTCCATGTTAGAAGATGAATAACGCTGTCCATAGAAGGCTTCCTGCCACTGCCGCACCATGCCCTGCCAACCGTTATTTAAGATCAAAGTCTTGACATTAATGCCATATTGTGCTAACGTTCCCAACTCCTGCAAACACATTTGGAAACTGGCATCACCGCTGATACAGATTACTTCTTCGTCCGGGAATGCCACCTTTGCACCCATAGCCGCAGGAACACCAAAACCCATTGTTCCTAAACCCGCACTAGAAATCCAGCGTCTTGGACCATTTTTGAGGAATTGGGCTGCCCACATTTGATGTTGACCAACATCTGTAGTATAAAATGCGTGGGGGGCTTGACTACCAACTTCAACAATTACCTCTTGAGGAGAAATGCTGTCGGCATGATGGGGGACAATCAGAGGATAATCTTGTTTCCAACTGTTAATTAAGTTTAACCATTCTTGGTTTTGGTTAGGTGTGGCTTTGGTATTTGCCTCTTGACATCGCCGTAACAGGTCTTTTAAGACGTTTTTGACATCCCCCACAATGGGAACTTGGGGAACGCGGTTTTTACCGACTTCTGCGGGGTCAATATCAATGTGAATGACTTTGGCTAAAGAGGCAAATTCATCTAATTTACCTGTCACTCGGTCATCAAATCTTGCACCAACACAAATTAATAAATCGCAATCTGTAACGGCAAAGTTAGCGTAGGCTGTGCCGTGCATTCCCAACATTCCCAAGGACAGGGGATGATGTTCATCAAATGCACCGATACCCATTAAGGTAGTAGTGACGGGGAGATTAAATAATTCTGCCAGTTGTTTGACTTCTTCGTGGGCATTAGCGGCGATCGCTCCTCCCCCAACATACAACAATGGGCGACGACTTTCTCTAATTAATTGAATTGCCGCATTAATTTGGCGCGGATTTCCCTTGACTGTGGGACGGTAGCCAGGTAACTTAATTGAACCCGGTGCCACAGGCACATAATCAAATTCTTCTAACGCTACATCTTTGGGAACATCAATTAAAACAGGTCCAGGTCTACCAGTGCTGGCAATGTGAAAAGCTTCAGCCACAATCCGCGCCATATCTTTGGCATCACGGACTACATAAGAATGCTTAACAATGGGTAAGGTAATTCCATAAATATCTGTTTCCTGAAAAGCATCTGTACCAATGGAAGCTCTTGGTACTTGTCCCGTAACCACAATCATGGGGATAGAATCCATGTAAGCCGTAGCAATACCCGTAACTAAGTTGGTTGCCCCAGGACCGGAAGTACCAAAGCATACTCCTACTTTACCAGTAGCACGGGCGTAACCGTCGGCGGCGTGGGAAGCACCTTGTTCATGTCTAACTAAGATATGTTTGACCGTACCCCCAGCTTCTATTTTATAGAGGTCATCATAAATCGGTAGAATCGCGCCACCGGGATAACCAAAAATATGCTCAACACCATGACGGATGAGACTATCTATCAACGCGAAACCGCCAGATGCCCGTTTTGGTGAGGGAACTGACGAATTAGATACGGGAGACTGCTGATTATTTTCAGATTTTGGGAGACTGATTTGAGAAGACGAAACCACAGTTAACCTCAAAGTATAGCTAAAATTAACGCTTAGATTCTGTATTTAAAACTTCATTTTAATGTAAAAATTCTCACAATAGCAGAGAAAGCCGGATTTATTAGCGTTAAGAATGGATTATGATTGTACAATTTTTAGATCACATCTTGCAATACCCGCCGAGTATTTTGCCAAGTCCAGACACCAACAGCCCCGACAACTATACTCATTCCGAATAACACCGCCGACAATCCAAAGGCATTGACTAGCTTTGTCGTAATTAATAGAGGTGCTGTCAGAGCGATATTAATGGCATGATTTTGAAAACCAAAGACTTTACCGTGCATTTCTGATGGTGTTTGTTGCTGAATTAAAGTTTGCATTGGCACGTTGACAAAAGCTGCACCCACGCCTAAGAAAATACAAAGTCCTAATGCTAGGGGTTGGTTATCAATGAAAATGAATAAACCTAATGAAACCGCCATCATCAAAAATCCGATTAAAGGCAAGGGTTTATTGTATAGTCTATGTCCAAAATTCCCCAAAATAGCCGCACCTATTACCATACCCACCCCAGCCGCAGCTACGAAAGAGCTAAATTCTTCTGGTGCTAAATGTAACCTAGCCGCCATACCAATGGCTAATTCTATCAGGGCGGCAAATACGCAGTATAATGTAACTATTTGTAGCATGGCATTCCATACCAGCCGATTTTGTTTGAGATAGCGTAGTCCTAACAAAAATTCAGCCCAGGGATTAATTGCGGCTGTTTCTTCGTGAATCCGTTTGGGTTCTTGAAACTGAATCGGCATCATAATCACGGCAGAAATTAGATATAAGCAGCCAACGACCAATTCTTTACCAAAGCCCTTATTAAAGGTTTCAAACCAATTCAACATCGGAGTAGCCACCGCATTACCAATAATTAATGCAGCCATCATTGTGCTGCTAAATAAGGCATTGGCAGCCATTAAACCTTCTTTTCTTACCAACAGGGGAATTGAAGCCTGTTCTGCTGGGGCAAAAAACTGGGTAACGGTAGAGATAGAAAAGGTGAAGAATAAAAGTATCCCAAATTCTCGTGGCAGGAAGGGAATTAGCAGCATGAATATCCCCCGTACCAGATCTGAACCCACCATAATCAGTTTTTTTGGCACACGGTCAACGATCACACCACCGGCAGAGCCAAACAATATTGCGGGTACGGTAAATGCCATATACAAATAGAAGCGTGCATCACCGCCTATCTGATTCGGGGGTAAATAGAGTTGCAGTAAGGCAATCATTAAGACAAAGAATACCTTATCAGCTAATTGGGAAATTAGTTGACCAATCCACAGGAGCATAAAACCCCGGTTTTTCAGCAGTCCGGTAAAACCGTTATTAACAGCAGTAGGTTCAGTGGGAAACATCAGATACTTGGGAATGGGGAATAAATAGTCAATATTTCTTGTTATAACGTTCTAAGAGGAAATTGAGAAATTCAGATGCACTGAGGTAGTTTTTGGTGGGAGAGAACCCCAATGATGGATTTACCCATTGGCCTGGGACAGATTGGGGGGAGTGCCACATTGATAAATGGTCAACTGCTGGCTCGGCATAAAAGTTGTTTTCTCCCATACCGAGATAAGCTGAAGTCCAATGGGTGTAATAATCATGACTTAAACGATGAATCGGGAAATTGCCAGCTAGAGGGACTCCCCAACCATCAATAGCAATGAAGGCTTGCACATGACCGCCCAAAAGTTGCCACGCTGTGGCTGCACCTATACCGCCAATTACACCAGCACTAAAGCATAAGAATATAACAGGCGATTCTAGCTTATTACCAAGGCGATTGTGCAAAAAATGTAAAATATGAAATGTTGATAAAGTTAAATAACCCTGTTCCGGAAAAATCAGTATATCTACGGAGTTTTGATTACTTTGATTCAAGCACCCTTGGATAAAGCTTTTAGTTAATTCTGGTTCGTGAATTCCCGGACAAATAATAATGGGCATTTATTTTTTATCTTTGAAAAGTCTGCAAAAAATTAAAGGTATTTTCGCGCAAAGACGCAAAGGAGCAAAGACGCAAAGAAAGAGATTAACTCAGATTGTGGTCTAATACATGAAAACTGCTGTAAGAATATATTACATGAGTGGTATAGTATTGACCTATTTATTCCTTGATAATGAGTTTTGGGACAACTTTAAACAACTGCCTAAATATGCTAACTAACAATTTATTAAATCTCCCTCTCATGGGTTGCGGTACTTGGGCTTGGGGGAATCAACTACTCTGGGGGTACGATGAAAGTATGGATAACCAATTACAAGAGGTTTTTAATCTCTGTGTTGGCAATGGTATTACATTATTTGATACGGGTGATTCCTACGGTACTGGCAAGTTAAAGGGACGCAGTGAGTTACTTTTAGGAAAATTTGCCCAAGCATATCAAGGCTTAAATCAAGAGCATATTTGCATTGCTACTAAGTTAGCTGCATACCCTTGGAGATGGACTAGAAATTCAATTATATCAGCTTGTCATGCTTCGGCAAAAAGATTAGGACGCAATGTTGATTTGGTGCAAATGCACTGGTCTACTGCTAATTATGCACCTTGGCAAGAGGTGGGTTTATTAGATGGTTTAGGTGATTTATATGAGCAAGGTTTAGTTAAAGGTGTGGGTTTATCTAATTATGGTACAAAACGACTTTTATGGGTACATAAAAGATTTCAGGAAAGAGGTATACCGATTAAAACTTTGCAGGTGCAATATTCACTTTTATCTACTTATCCGGTGACGGAATTAGGTTTAAAGGATGTTTGTGATAATTTGGGAATTGCATTAATTGCTTATAGTCCTTTAGGGTTGGGTTTATTAACAGGAAAGTTTTCGGAAAATGGCAGTTTTCCTAAAGGTATTCGCGGTTTTTTATGTAAGCAGCTATTACCAGGAATGAAGCCGCTTTTAGGCTGTTTGGGAGAAATAGCAAATACGAGAAATAAAACTATGTCTCAAGTGGCTATTAATTGGTGCATTAGTAAAGGCACAATTCCCATTCCTGGGGCTAAAAGTTTGAAACAAGCAAAGGAGAATATTGGGGCTTTGGGGTGGGTTTTGAGTGATGGTGAGGTGGTAGAGTTGGATAATGCTGCTGATAGGGTAGAGAAGAAAATGGTGCAGAATATTTTTCAGACAAGGTGAGATAAAAACAAATATCTAAAAAATAGAATAATGTTAATGCGTCCTAATCCACTATTTATTAGTAATACTGATTGTGGGTCACACTACTATATATATTTTTGTAAAATTATTTGCCAAGCTTGAATATGAGAATCTTTAACTTCTGTTGAATTTTTAGCATCTTTTACTAATTCTTCGGTATATGTGTTAATGAATTCATGATAATCTTCTATAAAACGTAAGTAATATTTTAAAGTATTCACAATGCCATTAGCAATAATTTCTAAATCACATTCTCTTTTAATATTCAAAATCAATTCATTAATATACTCCTCCTCATCTTTATTAATAAAACAGGTTTTGTATGTCGTTAGAATATAATACCTTTTTATTGTTGTATTAGCAGATTTTTTGACTATATCTAATATCATATTTCTATCAATAGGAATATTGTGTTTTATTTCTAATATTTCAAACGGATTGTTATAGTTATCTCTTATTTCTATATCACCATAACCATGTTTATCCGCAGAAGTATGAACATTTAAAGGTAGTAATATTTTATTTTCAAATCTGCGGACAGTTTTCAATAGTTGTTCATAGATAGCAAAAATTACAATAACTGGTAGTCGAGAACTTGATGGTTCTGCAAAATGTCTTTCCACCATTTTCATCACTGTATTAATATTGATAATATTTACAGAATTAACAATTTCTAAAGTTTCTGTAAAAACTATTTCTTGAGATTGGGAAATAAGATATAATTGTGCTAAGATATAAACTAAACAATTTTCAATATCAATTGTTTGATTTTCAATTTTATCAATTAGTTGTAAAAAAGGTGTAACTAAGCTTTTACTCCTTAATGGTAATTTAAATCCCTCCTCAAAATTCCAGATAATTTCTGCGCGTGTTGCTTTAGTTAAAAATGCAGTTTCTTTATTAGCATATTTAGGAAATTTACTTTTAAAAAAGGGTGTAGTTACCTTAGTATCAAGAACTCTTGCGGAATATCCATTGATAAACTTAGCCATGTGTAACCTGATATCTTGTTCAGGTTTAATTATTTTCTTGAGTAGGGTGGTAATAATTACTTGAATTAAAGATTTATCGGTTTCTATTTTTTGAATAAAAATATCTACAAAGTTTTTTATTTCTTGATCAAATTCTGTGAATGATTGATTTTTAACTAATTCAAGTGATTGCTGATAGGATTTTTCTAGTCTTTCTATTTCTTGATTATAATCATATTTCATATAAATAATTCCTGTTGTTGAGAATCAGATTCTTCCATACGGTTATTAGCTAAGTTTACATAATCAGGATTGATTTCAATTCCTAAATAATTTCTATTTAAATTTCTAGCTGCGATACAAGTTGTACCACTACCACAAAAAGGATCAAGGACAAAATCACCTTGTTGAGTTAATAATTTAATCAGTTCTTGAATAATATACATCGGATAAACTGCTGGATGATGATTATTTTTAGTAATTTCCACCGGACTTTCAATAATGTCTTTTTTCATCGTGTTTCCTAAAATTCTAATAATAGTAAAACCATTATTCTTGATTTGGTTATTTCTTCCTCCATCTTGTCCACCATAAGCTAATTTATGTATACCATGAATTTTCATTCTAAATCCTTCAATTTCTCTATTGTGTACTGCTGAAATAGCTTGATTTAATGCTTTAATAGCATTATTTTTTTGTTCTTCACTTAAATCAGAATTTTTGATTAATTCCACATATTTTTTACCTAATTTATCAGAGGGTTTACTTTTAACGCTTTTGTTAAAACTATCCAAGTGTTGTAAATAGTTATCCAAATTAAAATAATAATCTTTTGATTTAGCAAATATGAAAAAAGGTTCTGTAGCTTGTATTAATTTTCTTTTATCTTGACGTGGTGTAGGATTGAGTTTTGACCATGTAATTTGATTAATAAGAAAAATATTTTGATTTTGGGTGGCTTGAATTGCAAATTTATAAGGAATTAGAGATAAACTTCCGTTGATATATTTATCTCCTAAATTAAAAACTATTACTCCAGTTTTTTTTAAAACGCGCACACATTCCCCAAAAACTGTGAGGATATTTTTTAAATATTCTGATTCAGTTGTTTCATTACCAATACCTAAATCACCATTTCCATAATTACGTTGCTGAAAATATGGTGGTGAAGTAATGATTAAATCAAAAGTATCATTTTCTATTTGTTTGAGTACAGATAAATTATCCCCAAGAATAATTTTATTTTTGAGGTCTGATATTGCTCGTAATTTCATGTGACTTTATGCAATTTAAATTTAATCTCTAATTATGTATTTCAGTGTAACAGGTTTTGTATTTTTTAAAACATTCTCTCAATAAAATTTAATAATTTAACTTTTCAAGCATCAATCACACGCACATAAGCACTACATCAGAAAAACGTGATATTTTGAGTATAATGTAAGTTACAGGTTAAATACTCAATATTCAAGAATACTATAAAATTAGCAATGCTAGAAAAATCAAGATTATCTTTCCCAAAAATTCCCAAATCTAATTATCAACCCCAAAGCCAAGATACAGCAATAGAAGCTGATATTTATTTCTTTCAAAAATGGCGACAATTATCATTAAAACAACGCATAGAAAGATTTATTAGCCATGAACGAGGAGTTAAAAAACTATGTCTGATAGGAATTAAATCTCGAAATCGCAATTCAACTATACAGGAAATTCGTAATTTATTTACCCGTGCTGTATTAGGAGAAAAATTTACTCCTGATTTTCAACCAAAAGGTATTAATGAAAATATGTGGATTCAAGATTCAATTTCTTTAGCAGGAGAATTACATCAACTTTTTGAATCAATTAATATTGATTACTATGTTAATCGAGGTGTTGCTAGTTCTATTCATGGAGAACCACGTTCTACTCGTGATTTAGATTTGGTGATAGAAGTTAAACCAAATCAAATAGATTTACTGGTAAAAACTTTAGAAGCATCTGGATATTATTGTCCAGCAGGTGCGGTAGAAGATTTGCAACAAGGTTTGGGAAATATGTTGAATATTACCCATACAGAAACTATTGCTAATGCTGATATATATATTACTGATAATTCACCTTTTGCTATATCACAAATGAATCGGAGAGTATTAATTGATTTAGGTGGAATACCTGCTTTTTGGATAGCTTCAGCAGAAGATATTATTTTACAAAAACTGCGCTGGGGAAAGGGAAGTAAATCAGAAAAACAATGGCGTGATGTTTTGGGGATAATTAAGTTACAAGCAGATAATTTGGATTATGCTTATTTAGCCGAATGGGCAGAAAATTTAGATTTAGTTGCTGATTTAAGTGAGGTATTAACTCAAGCTGGGATATGAAATAAATATAAAAATCTCTCATGCTTAGAAACCCAACTTCTCTAAGAAGTCAGAAATCTTATGTTGATCACTCCCATAATTTGCTAAACTCCAATTTTGTCAAGGCAACAAAAATCTGAGTATTGGGAATTGAGAGAGGTTCGCAAAGTGGTGGAAAGTGAAGACACAGAACAAATTTATCCCCAGGATTTTGCATGGCGGTTTTGGCCTGTTGTGCCAATTTACCCTTACGGTAAACGTCGCACTATCCGTAAAGAAGTTGTCAAAGATACTATCTGGACCTTTGACCAATTGCAGGGAATTTTCTATGTAGTTGTGCCAATTCGCATGACTGTAGTTAAGCTAGAAAAAGGCGGTTTGCTGGTTTATGCACCTGTCGCACCCACAGGAGAATGTGTCCGGTTGCTGAATGAGTTGGTGGCAGAACACGGTGATGTTAAGTATATTATTTTGCCTACGATATCGGGAATAGAACATAAAGTATTCGTTGGTCCCTTTGCACGACGCTTTCCCGCTGCACAGGTATTTGTCGCTCCCGGACAATGGAGTTTTCCGATCAATCTGCCTTTAAGTTGGTTGGGTTTACCCGGTAAACGTACTCACATACTGCCTGAAAATAGCCAGGAAGCCCCTTTTGCTGAAGATTTTGATTATGCAATCTTGGGACTGATTGATTTGGGTTTGGGTAAGTTTGCAGAGGTGGTTTTTTTCCACAAGCGATCGCACATTCTCTTAGTTACAGATACCATAGTTTCAGTACCAGCAGAGCCACCTGCAATTGTCCAACTTGACCCCTATCCCTTACTCTACCACGCGAAGGATAAAGCCTTTGACATCGTTGCAGATACCTCAGCAAACCGCCGTAAAGGGTGGCAGCGAATCACATTATTTGCCTTGTATTTCAGTCCCAGTGTGTTAGAAGTACCTACATGGGGTGAAGTATGGCGTGATGCCGAAAAAGCTCCAGAACGTTCGAGAAAAGCCTATTTCGGGTTTTTCCCCTTCCAATGGCGGGAAAATTGGCAAGATTCATTTGATATTTTACAAGGAAATGGGCGGATATTTGTTGCCCCAATTTTACAAAGTTTGATTTTAAATCGCGCACCCACAGAAACAATAAATTGGGCTAATAAAGTTGCTAGTTGGGATTTTCAATGGATTATTCCCTGTCATTTTAATGCCCCGATTAAAGTCGAACCGCAACAATTTCGTCAAGCATTTGCGTTTTTAGAAAAACAGCCTGTTGGGGGTTTAGTTAGTAGTAATAGCTATTCTTTGCCGGAGGATGATTTTAAGTTATTGAGAGATATTGATTCAGGGTTAAATAAGTTGGGTATTGTGCCACCAGCAAAAGAGAAAGTGTAATTACAAATAAACTGACAATGAGGTAGGTGTTTCAGATGTTTCAGTCTGTACACTTGGCATAAATAGACATCAGGATTTTTTTATGAATCTGGGAATATTCCAGATTTTTAAGGTTAGTTTTTTTTCTTCATCCTGTACATCCTTAAATCCTGGAAATCTATCATTTGTCAATAGGTAAATGACAAAAACACCTTTGTTTCGGGTTTGATTTTTAGTTTGCCCCTTTGCGCCTTTGCAAGAAATAAAAAATATTAATAATTGCTATACTAGAAAAATTACAATTATCTCATAGTAACCGTAAAAATATATGACTCTTAGCCAATTTCAACCCTATATTTCCATAGAAGAATACTTACAAGCTGAAAAATCTAGCCCTATTAAACATGAATATATCCAAGGGCAAATTTACGCAATGGCTGGTGCTAGTGATGCCCATGTAACAATTACCGCTAACTTAGTTGCCCTTTTAAGAAATCATATTCGTGGTACAGGATGTCGGCTTTACGTCGCTGACATGAAAGCAAGAATTGAATCTCTAGATATTTTCTATTATCCTGATATTATGGTAACTTTCGATTCAAGAGATACACAATTTGAATATTTTAAACGATATCCGAGTTTAATTATTGAAGTTTTATCACCTTCTACAGAAGCCTTAGATAGAGGTGATAAATTTAGTGATTATCAAGAATTAGACACTTTACAAGAATATGTTTTAGTTGGTCAAAATCGGCAACGAATTGATTGTTTCCGGCGCAATTCCGAAGAAAGATGGGTTCTTTA
Source organism: Dolichospermum flos-aquae CCAP 1403/13F (assembly GCF_012516395.1). Taxonomy (GTDB): domain Bacteria; phylum Cyanobacteriota; class Cyanobacteriia; order Cyanobacteriales; family Nostocaceae; genus Dolichospermum; species Dolichospermum lemmermannii. The sequence goes on along the minus strand of NZ_CP051206.1, from coordinate 4,412,119 downwards.
TAGCTATAGAGGAAATCAACAATTAGAATTAACCAGTGTGAATTTTTATTGTCCTCTCGCTGATGTTTATGAGGATGTTGCTTTTCCTCCAAATTTAAGTAAATAAAACTTTAAAGATGAGTTTTTTCTACATCCTGTACATCCTTAAATCCTGGATATCCTGATTCAGACGGTAGGGTGTGTTCGTGAAGTATAACGCACCAAAAATAATTAATTTTAATCTCATTAATTAATGTGAGTTACGTCGCGCTCATAATTTAATGTATGTTTTATAGAATTTCGCGCTCCTAATGCACACTAAGGACTTAAGATTGAGTTATTATTAGTATAATAAACTGGTGAAGTTCAAAAGGAAATTAGATTATGTCATCTCCAGCAATTACTACTGTAGTTAAAATGATGGAATCTTTACCTCAAGATTTACAAGACACAATTGCAGAACATCTTAGAGAATATTTGGCAGATTTACAAGATGAACTTAAATGGGATAATTCATTTAAGAAAACTCAAAATAAATTGATTGCATCTGCTCAACGTGCTAGAAGAGAGATTGCGGAAGGACTTGCAAAACCAATGGACTATGACAAATTATAAATTCAGGATTTTGATCTGGCTTCAGAAAAATATACATTTGGTGTATATACAGTTAGAGGTTATAAACACCTATGAAGTCAGCAACCCTTCCTTCTTTTTGGGATGAATATCAGTCTCTTGACAAGCAAGTTAGACAGAGTGCGAGAAAAGCTTACCGCTTATGGAGAGAAAATCCTTTTTATCCGTCTTTGCATTTCAAATGTATAAATAACCAGGAAAATATTTGGTCTGTGAGGATAAATCTCAATTATCGAGCAATTGGCGTTTTGGATAGTGATACAGTTACATGGTTCTGGATTGGTAGTCATGACGATTATGAAAATTTCTTTTCATAGTCAGAATTAACATGATCAGGATTAGAGGATTAAGAGGATTTGAGTGGTAATTTTATTTTTTCAGATTGGGAATTTTTAAGATTAGTGGTTTTTCTTCATCCTAAAAATACTATATCCTGATTATGAAGGTTATATGTTAAAGGTTACAAGTCTCGACGCGAGAGAAGAACCAAGCCCATAAACCCATACCAAACGAAGACCCGCCCGCCTCATATATTACCTCCCATTTACCCATCATCAGCACTTTAATTTCACTTAAATGACCTACGGGGAGGTGACCTTCTGGTGCTTTTATATCAAAAGTAATATCTTTGTATAACAACCAGCTACTTTCCTTTTCTTTGTTTTTCTTCCAGCCTACGGTTTGTCCGAACTTATCCCAGTCTTGTAAATTCAATCTCGACCCCAAATTTTCATAAATGCGGTTTTGGACAGAGAAGCCGAAACGCCCATTGCTGTATTCTAACCATAATTGGTCTATAGTTTGGAGGTCTTGACAGGGAAATTTATCAATACTTTCAACATCTAACCAACCTTCCTTTGTGCGTTTCGCAACCGCTAACATTACCTTTTTTGTTTCTTCATCAGCTTGTTTCCATTTCCCAGTTGCGAGGAAGTCACGCAGTTTGCTGTAGTCCATGCCCACATCTGATATGAGTTCAACATCATCTAATTGTGATAGCTTGAGATGTTTAATTTCAGATTCAGATTTTGTATTAGGAGTACCACAAGTGTCGAAACGAGAAAGTAGACACCCCCACCAATCTAATTTTCTCCCCTCACCTACACCGCCACTGCCACCCCCAGCTACCATTCCCAACACTGGTAGGTGGCCTTCCGGTGCTTTTATATCAAAAATAGTTTCACTACTACTATCTAACCAACTTCCTCCTTTTCTCCACCCTACTGTGTCGCCAAACGCGTCCTTAATTTTTTCGTCGTACTTCCTCGTTCCACCCAAATTCTCATAAATCCGTTTTTGGACAGAAAAGCCAAAGCGACCATTACTGTACTTAACCCACAAGTAGTCAATAGTGCGAAGGTCTTCACAGGGGAAATTGTCAATATCTTCTTTAACACGCAACGATTCTTGCTGTTTTGCAACGGACAACATTACCCGTGCTGTTTCTTCATCAGCTTCTTCCCACTTCCTGGCAGCAAGTAAGTTACGCAGTTTCCTGTAGTCCATTCCTACTGCTGATATTTCAAGCGATTCTAAAGAAACTACAGAAGCTAATTTGGGATTTTGAATATCAGACTTTGAATCGGGAAGATAACAAGTCTCGACGCGAGAGTAGAAGCCAGCAATTACCATAGCTAATATTCTAACTACAGCCTCTTGGACTCCTAGTATACCTCTATACTCCCTACCTTTTCCCAATGTTGGGAGGAAGGCTTCTGGTGCTGTTTCATCAAAAGTAATATTTTTGTAATACAACCAGTTTCCTTCTTTTCTCCATCCTACTGTGTCGCCAAACGCGTCCAAAACACTTGGGTTGAACTTCCTAGTACCCCCCATACTTTGATAAATGCGCTGCTGGACAGAAAAACCAAAGCGTCCATTGCTGTATTTCACCCACAATTGGTCAATGGTGTGGAGGTCTTCACAAGGGAAATTATGAATGTCTTCAGCATCTAACCAATCTTCCTCTTCTCTTTTCGCAACGGATAACATTATCCGTGCTGTTTCTTCATCAGCTTCTTTCCATTTCCTTGCTGCTAATAAGTTACGCAGTTGAGTATAGTCTATGCCTACGGCTGATTTTAATTCTACTGCTTGATCTAGAGACATTTCATCCAACACCTCTAGAATGGGTGGAATAAGCAAACCCAATAATTCCCGAAACTCTCCCACCGTTTGAGGACGGTTTTCTACTTCCAACTCCATACCCTTAATAATCGCATCATTCACTCTGTCACTAATGCGAGAATTATAATATTGTGGTGGCTTTAAAGCTAAAGAACTATACTTGCGAATAATGGACTCATGTATATATTCATCCTTATCTTTCATTCCATCCGCAGTCAATAAATAATAAAGTGTTGTCGCTAAAGCATAAACATCCGTATAAAAACCTAACTGTTCACCAGGAGTATACTGTTCTGGTGGTGCATAACCAGGGGTGCGTCCATCCCTAGTTGTGAATTTATCAATATTACAAGCTAAACCAAAATCAACTAAAACCGCTTCCTTTTTGCCGCGACGTAAGACCATATTATGGGGTTTGATATCCCGATGAATCATCCCATCTTGTTGGTGAATATATTCCAAAGCTTGTCCGATTTGGTCAATATATAATAGTGCATCATCTTCCGATAATTGACCATTTTCATCCACATAATCATTCAAATCTACACCATCAATAAATTCCATCACCATTCCCCAAAGTCCATCTTCCTGAATCATCTTATAGACTTTGACAATATGGGGATGAGAAAAAGCGCGGAGATTAAAAGCCTCATTAACAAATCTTTCTTGTTGCTTAGGAAAATCCTTAGCCCTTTGTCGCTTCCCGTTCAAAGTTTTGATAGCGACTATTTCCCCGGTACTTGTTTCTCTGGCGCTATAGGTAATCCCAAAACCACCTTCACCCAAAACATTTTGAATAATATATTTACCGTCATTAATAGATTGATGGGGTGTCCACATGGTAGATGAAAATAGATGTTTTTATACCTTATTTAGCAATCTTAACTCAAATAAACCTATATGCAACATTATCTATATTCCTTCCTTCTTCCTTCCTTCTTCCTTCGTGTCCTTCGTCCCTTCGTGGTTCATTAACCCTGCGCCTTTGCTCCTTAGCGTCTTTGCGCGAAACCTTCATAATCCAGGGGCGGACAAACCGCCCCCATTAAAATCAGGTAACACCAAAAACAATCACCAAGCCCAAAACAGCCCCAAAAACGATCAAGGCATAGAATTGAACCCGACCGCTTTCCAAGTATTTCAAACCTTCACCACTGACAAGAGTAAAGAAACCCGTGAGATTGACAGCGCCATCAACAACGCGGAAATCAACTTCCATAACTTGTCTAGCCACACGACGCAAACCAAGCACAAAGACACGATGATAAATGTCATCAAAGTACCATTTGTTCAAAGATAGATCGTATAGCGGTTGAATGTTTTTAGCGATCGCACTAGGATCAATTTTGCGAGCCAAATACATCAGCACCGCCAAAGTAATCCCAATCACAGAAACCGCCACAGAACTACCCGCCATAATGTAAAACTCATGGGGGTCAAATTCCGCAGCCTTTTCCATAACTTCCGCTAAAGTTTCGCTAGGAGGAAAGATAAACTGCTCAAAATAATTGGCGTAGGGAGTCCCCACCAAACCAATCAACATTGAAGGAATAGCCAACACCACCAACGGTAAACTCATCGTCCAAGGAGACTCATGAGGCTCATGGCTGTGGGAGTCATGGGAGTGACTGGCCAATTCACCCTTTTTCATCGCCCCAGGACCAAAATTAGGCACTAGTTCTAATGTCCCTGACTTTTCAGCCAAAGCAGCAGCCGCATTTTTGAGTTTTACCTTGATTTTCTCGTCATTACCCCGGAATTTACCTTCAAATGTTGAGAAATACATTCTAAACATATAAAAAGCTGTAATCCCCGCTGTCACCCAACCAATAAACCACAGGAAGGGGTTAGCAGCAAAAGCAGCACCGAGAATTTCATCTTTTGACCAGAAACCAGCAAAGGGAGGAATCCCCGCAATGGCCAAGCAACCAATCAAAAAGGTGAAACTGGTCACGGGCATATATTTCCGCAGTCCGCCCATTAAACGCATATCCTGCGCTAATACAGGGTCATGACCCACAACTGCTTCCATGCCATGAATTACCGAACCAGAACCCAAGAATAGCATCGCTTTAAAATAAGCGTGGGTCATGAGGTGGAATAAGCCGGCACTGTAAGCACCCACACCCATAGCCATGATCATGTAACCAAGTTGGGAAATGGTGGAATAAGCCAAACCCTTCTTGATGTCGTTTTGGGTAATGGCGATAGTTGCCCCTAAAAACGCTGTAAATGCCCCAGTATAAGCAATTACGTTCATTGCGGCTGGGACATTTTCAAATACTGGGTACATCCGGGCAATTAGGAATACACCCGCCGCTACCATTGTTGCCGCATGAATTAGGGCAGAAATAGGTGTAGGACCTTCCATGGCATCTGGTAGCCAGACATGGAGGGGGAATTGGGCAGATTTAGCCACAGGGCCAAGGAAGACGAGAATCGCTAGGACAATGGCGAGGAAATTGCTAATAGAGCCGGTTTCTACTAGGTTGGATAGGCGATCGCCCATAACCATGAAATCAAAGCTGCCTGTCGCCCAGAACAGCCCCAAAATGCCCAATAATAAACCGAAGTCACCGACCCGATTTGTGACAAATGCCTTTTGACAAGCATCTGCTGCGGCTTTGCGGTCATACCAAAAGCCCACTAGGAGGTAGGAACACATCCCCACCAATTCCCAGAAAATGTAAACTTGTACTAGGTTGGGACTGACCACCAAACCTAACATGGAAGAGCCAAACAAGCTGAGATAGGCATAAAACCGCACATAACCCGGATCATGCGCCATGTAGCCATCGGTGTAAATCATCACCAAAACGGCTACTGTGGTGACAATCACCAGCATTAGAGATGTCAGGTGGTCAATAGTGTAGCCCATCGTCAGGTGAAAATTCCCGGCTGATGCCCATTCCACAGTCCAAAGATAAGACGCATGGCCTTGAAATTGACTCCACAGCAAAGCCAACGACAGTGCCATAGAAGCTCCCATGAGGGAGATAATAACTACAGCATTCAACTGTCGCAGGCGGTTTGTCACCTGATTTATCGAGATTAGCCCTAGACCGACCAGCATTGCTCCCAAGAGAGGTAATACTGGAATCAGCCAGGCATACTGATAGATTACTTCCATCACTAACGCCTACTTTTAGAATTCTGTACAAATATATTGAATTGAGAAGATGCCCAAAAAATGAAAATTCAATTGGGGATTGCTGATTGAAAAGAAATAAGCTACTTCTGATAGCCCAATACTTTCAAGTTAGCTTGAATTTTCCCACTTCAAACTTGAGTTAACTGAATAATCAGAACTGCTAATAATTGTGACACACACCCTTGAGGATAAAATACCCCACCTGATACCCTTTAGGTGGAGTGTTAAGCATGGTTTTATATTTGGTCAGTTGTTAGTAGGGGCGAAGCATTTGGAAGATAAATTATCGGTCATTGCCAAAAATAGTTCTCCAAATGCTTCGCCCGTACAGTTGTCAGTTGTTAGTTGTCAGTTGTGATTGGAATAATTCTTTCCCCCTGCTCCCTGCCCCCTGACTCCTGCTATACCTATTTTCTCGTGACTTGTATAGGTGAATTTAATTGCTTCTAAGGCTTGACGTAAATCGTCTTTACCGGGAAAACCTTCTAAACGTTGTTTGACTATACCTTTTTCAATTAATAGTAAAGTCGGTAGTGATTTCAGTCTATAGGTATTAGACAACTTAAAATTTTGGTCAGCGTTGACTCCCACCAATTTAAGTTCATCACCACATTCAGCCTGGAATTGTAATAATAGCGGGTGAATGATGCGACATAGTCCACACCAGGGCGCTTCAAAATTAACCAAAACAGGAACTGAAGATTCTAAAACTTCTTGAGTAAATGTCCGTTCATTAACCGACAACACTATGATGCCTCTCGTGATTATAAGGTTTTTATCTCAAAATTAGCTGTCAGCAGCAGCAAATTGGTAAGTTATCCCATTTTGGGGTTTAAATTTTAAATTGAGGATTTTCATGTTTTCCTGCTGACAAAAAAGCCACCGTGATTGTCGCGCTGGCTGTTCTCCATTTCCAATCCTGATTGCTATTGCTTGTGAAAAATTTTACAATGCTGAGAGCGCGGCTGGGTGCAGTCTATACATTGATATTTATTTACCGTTTCGACTAAGGTAGATGGTGACTTTTTGTCTACCATAAAACCCACTTCAGCCTGGCGGATAAATTCTTTCCCCAATCCCAGTTTTCAACAGTTTAATGATATATGTTTGAGTCTATCATACATTGTTTTGGTAGCAAGTGATCAGCACAAAGTTCTATTAAATTTATATGTTTTGTTGATCTTGGGGATCAGAGTAAACTACCACATTATCCTACTTGTTGCCACTAATAACAAGGGGTGCGACCACCATAATAGACCAGTAAAAATGGCAACTCCTAAATAAGCAGGGCGGAGAAATTCTTCCCAGTTCCAAGATTGACGGCCATCAATAATCGCTTGAAAGGGGATAATCGAAGTCCGTTGTTTGACCATCTCAAAAGCTTCTCCATAGCGTTGACTTAAACGGCGATCGCCATGCCATACTCCAAATAGGTGATGTATTACTAAACCGATTGAGGTAACAAGAGTGAAACTAGTTCCTAACCACAGGGTATGGGCTACACACCAAATAACCTGTCCTACCATTTGGGGATGACGGGTAATACGGATAATCCCTGTTTCATAAAGATGAACTTGGGGCTTTTGAATAGCCGCAATTTCTAGTAGATTGAAGGTAGCAGGATATAAAAATAAAAAGGATATAGCTGATAGTACCCAAACTAATGCTCCCACTCCTGGTATACCTTGTACCTGCCAAAGTTGCCAGCCATCGTAACGGTGATTAAAAAAGTAAACAATTAAGATCACAGCCAAAGGCAGGCTAATTAATGCAAAGATAATGCGATAAAGCCTCGGTCCAAGGTATTTTTCTGCCCAAGGACGCACAGCAGCCCCCCCGCTATGGGCGATCGCAAAAACTAATTGTAACCCTAGTATGACAAAATGACTGGAGGTAAACCAAGGATTGGACATCATATATACAACTCAATTCAAAATTCAAATTCAAAGAAGCTACTATTGGTAAACATCTTGACTGGTGTAAGCTATCAGCTATCAGTAGTCAGCCAAGAACAGGAGTAAAGAAGACGAATTATTCATTTTCTTGAAGTTACACCCAGGCAATTAGTTTTAATTACCTGTATTTCCGTCTTAAAATCTGATAGCTGAAGGCTGACGGCTGAATGCTTGATTATATACAGGAAGATTTTTGTCAAGATGTTGTGGTAAGTATTTTAGTTAGTTGTTCAAATCTTAACAATGCCATAAATCATGCTTAGTCACCAAACTATTCATTTTGATTTATTTTTAAAGTTGCTCATGAATCCCAGGTTGTGGGTTAAGCCTTATGTCTGACCTTCCTTTTACTTTAGATCAGTTACGAATTCTCAAAGCGATCGCCCAAGAAGGGAGTTTTAAGCGGGCTGCTGATAGCCTTTACGTCTCCCAACCTGCTGTGAGTTTGCAAGTTCAAAACCTGGAACGACAACTGGATGTTCCCCTATTTGACAGAGGAGGCCGTCGCGCTCAATTGACTGAAGCGGGACATCTACTTCTGAGCTATGGGGACAAAATCCTCAGTTTGTGTCAGGAAACCTGCCGCGCCATTGAAGATTTACAAAATCTCCAAGGAGGTACATTGATTGTTGGTGCTTCCCAAACCACTGGCACTTATCTGTTACCAAAAATGATCGGCTTATTTCGCCAAAAATATCCAGATGTAGCTGTACAATTGCACGTCCATTCTACCCGTCGCACGGCTTGGAGTGTATCTAATGGCCAGGTTGATCTAGCAATTATTGGTGGGGAAATTCCCACTGAATTAGCGGAATCTTTAGAAACTGTTCCCTATGCTGAAGATGAATTGGTACTCATTTTACCCACATCCCATCCCTTTGCCAAATTAGAAACAATTCAAAAAGAAGACCTATATAAACTACAATTCATTGCTCTTGACTCCCAATCAACTATTCGCAAAGTCATTGATCAGGTTTTAGCCCGTTGTGATATTGACACTAGGCGGTTTAAGTTTGAAATGGAACTAAATTCCATAGAAGCTATTAAAAACGCTGTCCAATCTGGCTTAGGTGCTGCCTTTGTTTCTACTTCAGCGATCGCTAAGGAGTTACAAATGGGTGTTCTCCATCGTACCCCTATCGAAGGAGTAGTGGTGAAGCGGACACTCTGGCTAATATGTAACCCCAATCGCTATAGATCCAAAGCCGCAGAAGCTTTTAGTCAGGAAATTTTACCTCAGTTTGCTAACCCAGCCTGGACACAGGAGGTGTTAAAATTATCACAAATCAATCAAGTGATAAATAGTACATTGGATATAGCAACATCTAACGGTTCTGATGCCAATTAAAAACCTTGTTACCAGTCAAAAGTCATTAGTTAACGACAAATTTCTAATGACCAATGACTCATTTGAATAACAAATAATATGGAAGTCTGCTGCACTCGTCCCCACTGTCAACATCCTAAAAATCACTTTCCTGATTTAGATGATATTAAAACACTAAAAACAGTACCGCAAAAATTTTGTACTAACTGCGGTATGCCTCTGATTTTACGTGACCACTATTTGCCAATTAAACTTTTGGCTAGGGGGGGATTTGGTGCTGCTTTTTTGGCAATTGATCGTGATACTCCGAGAATGCGTCAATGTGTAGTTAAGCAATTTCAACCAAGTGGTAATTTAACGGAAGATGCCTTAGAAAAAGCCAGAATTTTATTTACACAAGAAGCAGGAGTTTTAGAAGAAATAGGTAATGAACATCAGCAAATACCTAAATTATTTGCTTTTTTTACGATTACAGTTCCTAACCTAAAAATAAATAAGTCAGAGCAGTTTTTTTATTTAGTTCAAGAATATATTTCTGGACAAACTCTAGAAGAAGAATTAGTTGAACAGGGCAATTTTTCTGAGATAAAAATCCTAAAAATACTCAGGGAAATTCTCCCAGTTCTCCAGTTCATCCATGACAAAGGTATTAGCAGTAACAACATTATTTCGACTTATTTATAAATTAATGTCTTCAATTCTTTAGAAAAAAAGCACTAAGGAAACCACCCATGTCTCAAAAAAAAGAAACTCTGTCACTGCTCTTATCTCTTGTTCTTACCTCTGGATTAAGCTTGGTTTTGCTGTTGCTTTCTTTAATGGAACATTGGGGGCGAATTAACAATAATTCTAGTACCACTAACTCTGCTAATCAGAATCTCACTCAAAACCCCAGTAACAACATTATTAACCCTAATCCGCCACCAGTCAGTAATTGTAAAATCCCCAATTTACCACAAGGTATATTTAGTTATAGTGGTAGTACAACATGGGCTCCTATCCGTCGGGATGTAGACTCAGTCCTCAAAAATAGTTGTCCTCAGTTTGATTTACGTTATACCCAACCCATTAACGAAAAACCAGGTTCAGGAACTGGGATTAAAATGTTGATAGCAAATCAACTAGCTTTTTCTCAATCTTCTCGTCCCATTAAACCAGAAGAAAACGAAACTGCCAAAACCAAAGGATTTAGCTTAAAAGAAATTACTGTAGCCATTGATGGAATTGCGATCGCTGTTAATCATAACCTAAATATTCCAGGATTAACAGTTTCTCAACTTAAAGATATTTACACTGGCAAAATTACTAACTGGCAACAAGTAGGTGGTACAAATTTACCCATTATTCCCCTATCTCGCAGCAAAGAAGCCGGTGGCACAGTAGATTTTTTTGTCGAAAACGTTCTCAATAAAGATAAATTTGGCAACAATATTAATTACATTGGTACAACCACAGAAGCTATCCGCAAAGTAGCTATTGCTCCTGGTGCTATCTATTATGGTTCTGCTCCAGAGATTGTCCCTCAATGTACAATCAAATCCCTACCAATAGGACGGACAAGTGAGCAATTAATAGCACCTTACCAACAACCAAAAATAACTCAATCTCAATGTGCCAACAAGCCTAACCAGTTGAATTCTCAAGACTTTCGCAATGGCAACTACCCAATCACCCGCAATTTATTTGTGATCATAAAACAAAATGGTCAATCAGATCAACAAGCCGGGGAAGTGTATGCAAATTGGTTAGTTACATCTCAAGGTCAAGAACTGATTGAAAAAGCTGGATTTGTCAGAATCAAATAAAAGGAGTCAGGAGGAAGAAAGAAAAAAGAATTATCTATAACCTGGAAAAGTGCCTGAGTTTTCATGATACCAAAAGCCGAGATCAATAATTGGAACCAGGTGGGTGGCCCCAATTTGCCGATCTAGCGTTATGAGTGCCTTCATCATAAATGCGGCACTAGAGAACTTTTTGTCCAGGACATCTTCATTTCATACCCGATTACCCAAAATCTGTTTGTGGTGGTCAAACAGATTGGTGAAATTGACACTCTCAGGGCTAAAGCCCCTGAGTTTCCGACTTACCGCGAGATATTATGAGGAGCAGGCTCACAGAACTAATTACCCAATTTGGACTAGTTAGAATCCGCCGATACCTGCCATTGGTGTGTCCGAGAGTGGCAAGCTCTCAGTCAACATCTATCAATTTGCTGCTCATTAAAGATTTGAACTAGATCCTAGCTGACTCTATTGATAGATTCAGCGGGTAGGCAAATCAGATTATCTCCTTGGGTCAGGATTAAGCCCCGTTGACGTAATTTACCCATTAAACGAGTGACAGTAACACGGGTTGAACCAATGGCGCTGCCTATTTGGGCATGGGTGAGGGGGAAGGGCAAGGAATAACCACGAATGACATCAGGATCAGTTTCGCTCATTGAAGGCTCTCCATATTCCTCAATCAGTAGGGTGAGAAATCCTAAGAGTCTGTCAATTGTGCGACGTTGTCCTAAAGCACTCAACCATAGCAACTTGCGCTGGTGCTGATATCTAAAAGCATCCATAACTTCACGGCGGAAGTGAGGCCAGTTGTCTAGGTCATGCCAGTACATCCACAGCACTGCTGTTTGGTCAACGTGGGCGTAGGACTGGAGTGTAAATGGAGACTGAGCAACAATTTCAAAAGGTTGACCTGCTCCCACAAAACCCAAGAAAGCTTCTTCTGGAGTTCTGTTAATCCGTCTAGATGTTAACTGACTAGCAGTAGCACTGACTTGGGCAGTTCCTACCATGCGAATAGCACCTCTTTGGACTAAATAGAGCAAACCAGGTCTAGCTGGAATCCGCTCATCTTTACTGAAGGTGCGGCAGCGGTAGTGTTCTTGGGCCCAGTCAAGGATTCGCTGCCAAGTTAAGAAAGGACGTGAAGCTTCGGAAAAGGAGGATTGAGATTGCATAGGTAACAAAGAGTGTTTGGCTGAGAACAAAGACGTGATAAGAAAAGTGCAAGGAGTGTCTTTGTGTTAACGGGGTAGGCATAACGCCTAACAGCGTCAGCCCTCCAATGGGATAGAAAGCTAAATTGCTCTCTATTTTTTCTTATACTTCCTACTGTACAACAAGGGTAGTAAAGATTACCCATTTTTTATACATTATTCATCAAATTTTATCCTACTCTCATTTTTCCTTACATAGACTAAACTTCTGTCTGAAGATAGATGGAACAGGATAAAATGATGCACACCATAAATTTTTTACAAAGAAATACGTGTGTTATAGACTACTTTTAGCTCAAAATAAAGCAATTGAGCATTTAATAACTGGATATTTAGTGTCTTTCTTCAGTATTTTTACCAATAGTGGGGAAATTACAAGCATAAAAGGGAAAAAAGTTCCTCTCTATCAGGGAGGATATAATCAGAAAATTTTATATATCTCTGGTATGGCTATGAGCATATCAAAATCTCAGAATTCACCAGCGATGGAAATTGCTCAGGCGATTGTTGAGCATTTATCCCGAAATAGTGCTAGTTTATTTAACGTTAAAGTAGTTCCCCCCGGTTGGATTCATATAGAACTCGTTGACTCTACCTTAGCGGCTTGGTTACACTGTCTCACTGTCAGCGGAAATGAGGAATGCTCACTAGAACAAAGTGAACAGGCAAAAAGTAAAATTTCTGTTCCTAATCGCCAATTAACCAACTCATTAACAATTTTTAAAATTCAACACGCTCATTCACGATGCTGTTCTTTGTTGTGTATAGCAGAAAAGGAAGGATTAATTGAACTTGATAGGACAAATATTAAAGGTTTTGTATCTGTTAACCCTATATCTTGGCTCAATTGTGATCAAAAACTTCGCCTTAATCACGCTGATGAGAGTTTTCTGATTTACCAATTAGTCAAAGTGGTAGATGATTTGGTTTGTGCTGATAGTGGTAGTTCCATTAACTGGTCAAAAGCAGGTGAGAATTTGAGTCAAGCTTTTGAGCGGTTTTGGTGTAATTGTCGGATTTGGGGGGAAGTGAAAATTCATGATCCAGAATTAGCTCAAGCAAGATTAGGATTGCTGATAGCGACTCAATTGGTTTTAAGGTCTGTGTTAGAAGACAAATTGGGAATTGTTGCACCTGTAGAACTTTAATAGCTAAAATTCAAAAATTCAGATCCCCGACTTCTCAAAGAAGTCGGGGATCTATCTTTCCTATCTTTCTATCTTGTCGGAATTTTACAAAAACTTTGAGAAATTCTCTTGACAAAATAAATATCTCCGACTACAATCACAGGTGTGTGAGGAGCGAAATTAGGAAGGACACCGAGACGAAACACGGCCAGTCGTCGGTGTCTTTTCTTATTTTTGGATTTTTAATTAAAGTAAGAATTTTTCCATTGCTATGGCTGCACCATCTAACTCTACACTAGGTGCTACCCAATCAGCGATCGCTTGCACTTGGTCTGGTGCGTTACCCATAGCGACACTAATGCCAGCATAACTAAGCATTTCTACATCATTGAAATTATCACCGATAGTCATGACATTATGACTTTCTAAACCTAGCATTTCTTCAGCTAGATAACGGACAGCATTGCCTTTATTAACATGAGTGTTAGCTGCTTCTAGAAAGGTGGCTACAGATGTTGTCATATATAATTCTGTGGGTTTATATCTATGGCGTAAATTAGTCAAAAGTTGTTGAATTAGACTCGCATCATCACACAAAGCTAAAATTTTAGTGGGTTCATGATCTAATAATTGACGTAAATCACCAACGGGAATAGCATTCACACCACAGCGTTGTTGATAACTTTCCGTTTCTTTGGTAATTTCTCGCACATAAAGCTGGTCGTTGATGTAAAAATGGACTGAGAGGAGCGATTGTAAATCTGGCTGTTCAAAGTATTCTAGGAGTTGCAGGGCAATTTCTCTAGATACAGATAAATGACGGTGAATTTCCTGAGTATTTGGATCTTGAATCCAAGCTCCCTGATAAGCTACTAAAGGCAGCGTAGAGCCAATTTCTTGATGAAACCGCAAAGCTGAACAATACATCCTTCCTGTGGCTATAGCTACCTTAATTCCCTTGGCTTGTACAGCAGCAATCACTTCCTTGACAGGATGACTGAGAGTATTGGATTGTCCCGCAATTGTCCCATCTATATCTAAAACCAACAATTTAATATCTTTTTCGTCTTGACTCTGATTTAAAGGCATTGTATCCATAAACTCCACAGTTTTTAGTATTGTTTAAAATTATACGGGTATAAATAGCTCATTTAACCCAACACCATCCCAAATTTGCCCTAGAAATGAGTCATTTCATTGATAAACGCAAGTAACTAGGTGAACGGAAAAAAACCGTAGACGCGAAGCGGCTTCTCGAAGAGTAATATCTAACGAAAAGTAAAATCGCCCAAACCCTCTTCACTCTTGCCTCTTGCCTCTTGCCTCTTGCCTAGTGCCATAACGACGATTTTCAATGCTAACCTACTTAACTGATTCGCATTACTGCAGAATCAGGATTTATTCCCTCAAGAATATAATTTGTTAACTAAGGGACTTCCAATTACAATATAACTAAAACTTATAGAAACCCAATAATAGTTTTAATATTCATAACTTATGATAATTCAGCTTTAGATTTTCTTAAGAATTAATTGAGAATAATTTTTATTTAGCAACGAGCTTGCAATACTTTTGAGAGTTTGCTACAATTATCGAGAATTTCATAATTGGGTTATTGTTGTCAATTTTCTAATTGACTGACAAGGCTATTTTGAAAAGCCTTTATTTATGGTTATTGCAGAAATAAATCCCGAAAAATAATACAAAACTTTACAAATTAACAGCAAGTTCCGAGACGAATTTTTAGACAGCAATTGTCCAAAGAATTATATAGAACAAATATACTATTGACATACAGAATATTTTATGATAAGCGAGAGTAATTTTCGGTTGGATATAAAACCTTTAAATCACTATGTTGTATATTAAATCTGGAGAAAAAAATTAGAATAGACAATTACCAGAAACCAGCAGGAAATAACAATGGATAATTTTTCGTTTTTGACCAATGTATTCCCATCAGTTGATATTTTTATAGGATTTAAACCAGCTTTAAAAAGAAATACAAAAGGCAAAACAATTTTTACTTTTTCTGATGTTGATGACAATTTATTAGGGAGTCGGGTATTAAAAGAAGCAAGAGGTCTAAAAAAACTCGCAGTTCCTTCCATAACTCATAAGATACATATTAAATCATTCAATGAAGATTACTATCTCGCTGATGTCAAATTAATGATTGAGGACTGCATTAAAGATAAAATTGCCTATGTCAAGAGAGATTATGGGTTAACACCTGAAGAATATTATCAAGAAATACTAGAAACTCGTGCAAAAGCAAATTTAATTAAAGAGGCTGCTTTAAAAATTGATAAGTCTAAATTTCCCAGTGGTGAGGAATTTGAAGTTGAAACTGAGTAGTTGACACTTTCAAGGTATTGTCTCTATGCTGTACTGATAAATCCAAACTAAATAGTTGCCATAATTACACGCCCAAAGAGGGTGCTAGTACAGCACGGCGTAAATAAAATAACCATTCTCAATCGCCAAAAGCTTACGCCATATTAATTTTGACTTTTGACTTTTGACTTTTGACTTCCGCTTTGCGGTGCTAGGGCTAACGTTTTTGTCAGATCAGCAAGGAGAAAGAGATCGCAGAGGTTAAACAGTTCTACCTCAGTCTGCGCCCGTCTCATCAGCCGCAGGAAATTACCTTCAGTGTCAACACTTAAAGCAATGTAGTTAAGGAACATTTTCAGGTAGCCTACCCGCGCTCGCTCTGGCATAGTTGAGGCTGTGGGAGTTTGACATAAACGATCAATATAATTGCGTACATCTACTAAAGGAACAGGTGTGATCTGTTCTCCTCGCAAAGCCTGGCGAATTTGATTAAACA
Organism: Dolichospermum flos-aquae CCAP 1403/13F; assembly: GCF_012516395.1. Lineage (GTDB taxonomy): Bacteria > Cyanobacteriota > Cyanobacteriia > Cyanobacteriales > Nostocaceae > Dolichospermum > Dolichospermum lemmermannii. The sequence goes on along the minus strand of NZ_CP051206.1, from coordinate 4,395,989 downwards.
GCCAAGGATTGCCAATTGCCCAGCGTCCCACCATCACACCCGCTGCACCCGTTTGCGAAAGCACTTCCAGGGCAGTTGTCGCCGAGTTGATATTACCATTGGCAAGTACTGGACAATCCACCCGTCTTACCGCTTCCGCAATCAAATCATACTTAACTTCCCCGTGATACATATCTTTCACCGTGCGACCATGCAAACTGAGCAAATCAATATTGTGGCGATTGATTATATCGAGAATTTCGTAAAGGTTATCTGTATTTTCAAAGCCTACGCGCATCTTCACGGTTAAAGGTTTATCATTCACAGCAGCACGCAGTTCTCCCAAAATCCGCTCGACTTTTTCCGGTTCTCTCAGCAATCCACCGCCAACATTTTTGCGATAGATTCTCGGCGCGGGACAGCCCATGTTTAAATCTACTCCCGCGATATTATATTTGCAGAGTTCCTTTGCTGTTCTCACTAAATCGGGAATACTTTCGCCAATCATTTGTGCAAAAACAGGGCGACCGGTATCATTTTCGGTAATTGCTGCCAGAATTTTAGAATTGAGCCGTGAGGTATCATTGACGCGGAAATACTCGGTAAAGAAGTAGTCAGGACTGCCGTAGTGGGCAATAACTTTCATGAACCACAGGTTTGTCACATCTTGCATGGGCGCAAGAGCAGTGAAGGGTAGGTTTTTCTGAAGCGATTGGGGGAGCGATACCTGGAACATAGAGATGAAGAGCTTTCAACAAAGCATCACTGGATCAAAAAATGGTGACTTAGCTTCTTCAACATAACGCATAAAAAAAATTAAAATAGATTATAGTTTCCCAATTCGGTTAAGCAGTTGACTTTTAATTCTTCAGTTATCAACAAGCCTACATTCATCTTAATTGATGGACACTCACTAGCTTTTCGTTCCTATTTTGCTTTTGCTAAAGGTAGAGATGGTGGACTTCGTACAAAAGCTGGCATTCCTACCAGTGTTTGTTTTGGTTTTTTTAAATGTTTGTTAGAGGTAATCGCTACACAACAGCCCCAAGCAGTAGCTGTGGCTTTTGATTTAGGTTCACCTACTTTTCGTCATCAAGCTGATGATACTTATAAAGCCGGACGTGCAGAAACTCCAGAAGACTTTATTCCCGACTTAGAAAATCTCTATGAGTTACTGCAAAGCTTGAATTTGCCTATACTTACTGCACCTGGTTATGAAGCAGATGATATATTGGGAACATTAGCACAAAAAGCCGCAGCGTCTGGGTATCGAGTTAAAATACTTTCTGGGGATAGAGATTTATTTCAATTAATTGATGCTGATAAAGAAATTACAGTTTTAAATTTTACTCCAGAAGCTTTAAAACGTTCTACAAATAGTATTGCTGAATTTAAAGCAGAAGAAGTTAAAGAAAAATTAGGAGTATTCCCGACACAAGTTGTTGATTTTAAAGCCTTATGTGGTGATAAATCAGATAATATTCCGGGAGTAAAAGGAATTGGTGAAAAGACAGCAGTACAACTATTAAATACTTATAATTCCCTGGAAGAAATTTATGCAGCTATAGATGATATTAAAGGTGCAACTCAGAAAAAACTAATTACTGGTAAAGAAGACGCGGAAAAATCTCGCTATTTAGCCAAGATAGTTTGTGATGTTCCTTTAGAAATTGATTGGGAAGATTGTCAATTAACAGGTTTTGATAATAGCTTACTCATCCCAATTTTAGAGAAATTAGAATTTAAAAGATTTTTAGAGACAATTAATGAGATTCAACTAAAGTTTGGTGGAGAAGTTGTAGAAAATAAAGTATCGGAAATAATCGCCGAAACAGACGATGATTTATGGTTTTTTAGTGCAGAAGACACAGCACAAGAAATAAAACAAAATGCTTCACCAATTCAACCACGCATTATTAATACAGAAGCTAAATTAACGGAATTGGTAGAACTTTTAAGAAAGTTCACAAATCCAGAAAATCCCGTTGCTTGGGATACAGAAACTACTGCACTAGAACCACGAGATGCAGATTTAGTGGGAATTGGTTGTTGTTGGGGAACAGAATCAGATCAACTTGCTTATATTCCTATTGGTCATAAAAACGGTGATAATTTAAATCGAGATTTGGTATTAGCAGCACTGCGGCCAATTTTGGAAAGTGCTGATTATCCCAAAGCTTTACAAAATGCTAAATTTGATCGGTTAATTCTGCGGTGTCAAGGCATTAATTTAGCTGGAGTGGTGTTTGATACTATGTTAGCCAGTTATTTGATTAATCCCGATAGCAGTCATAATTTAACTGATTTATCTTTGCGATATTTGGGATTAAGTGGAAAAAGTTATGGAGATTTAGTTCCCAAAGGGAAAACTATTGCTGATATTAGTATTTCTGCGGTTGCTGATTATTGCGGAATGGATGTTTATTCCACATTTGGCTTAGTACCAAAATTACGGGAGAAGTTAGCAGAAACGCCAACTTTATATAAACTGTTGAATGAAGTTGAACAACCGTTAGAAGCAGTTTTAGCGGAACTTGAATATACAGGAGTTCGCATTAATTCAGCTTATCTCAAAGAACTTTCACAGCAGTTAGAAATAGAATTAGCAAGGTTAGAAATAACAGCTACCGAAATTGCTGGGGAAAAATTTAATTTAGGTTCTCCTAAACAACTGAGTCATATTCTCTTTGAGAAATTAGGTTTAAGTACCAAATATTCTCGCAAAATTCAAACTGGTTATTCTACAGACGCTGCAACTTTAGAAAAACTTCAAGAAGTTGATAATACTGGATTTGTAGAAGCGATTATTGAAAATCGGACTTTATCAAAATTAAAATCTACCTATGTAGATGCTTTACCAGCTTTGGTACATCCCAAAAGCCAAAGATTACATACTGATTTTAACCAAACTGCAACTTCTACGGGTAGGTTATCTTCTTCTCATCCCAATTTACAAAATATCCCCATTCGGACTGCTTTTAGCCGACAAATTAGAAAGGCGTTTTTACCGGAATCAGGTTGGTTAATGGTAGCTGCTGATTACTCACAAATTGAGTTAAGAATTTTGGCGCATTTGAGTCAAGAACCTGTATTAATTCAAGCCTATCAGCAAAATGAAGATATTCATACTGTAACGGCAAAATTAGTCTTTGAGAAAGAAAATATTAGTTCAGATGAAAGACGTTTTGCGAAGACGATTAATTTTGGGGTAATTTATGGTATGGGAGCGCAAAAGTTTGCCAGAGAAACGGGAATAAATCCGATAGATGCGAAATTGTTTATTGAGCGATTTAATGAAAGATACGCTAATGTTTTTGCATATTTGGAGAAAGTGAAAAAAGAAGCTATTGCTTATGGTTATGTGGAAACTATTTTGGGTAGAAGACGTTATTTTGAATTTACTAGTAATAGTTTACGGCAGTTAAAAGGTAGTAAGTTAGAGGATATTAATTTGCAGAAATTAAAGAATTTAGGTCAATATGATGCTGGGTTACTCCGTTCTGCTGCCAATGCACCAATTCAAGGTTCTAGTGCGGATATTATCAAAATAGCAATGGTGCAATTACATGAAGTTCTGAAGAACTATCAAGCGCGGTTATTGTTACAAGTTCATGATGAATTAGTCTTTGAAGTTCCTCCCCAAGAGTGGTCCCAATTGCAACCACAAATTAAGTCGGTAATGGAAAATGCTGTTTCTTTATCTGTTCCTTTAGTCGTTGATATTCATGCGGGGGATAATTGGATGGAAACTAAGTGAACTACCTATATCCCACATTCCGTAATCTCACTTTCACAATTGGTAATTATTGCCGAAAAAATGTAAATCAAGCATAATTAACCCTCAATACCTTGGCCATTTTTCTGCTGTGTTGGGTTTCATGCTATTGCTTTGTAAACGTTCCACAACCCAATCCATAAATCAATATTTTTTTAATTTGGTAAAGGTATTGATATAATAGTGGTTTTATCTGAAAATTTAGGTTTATGCCACCTTACTAAACTAACTATGAACACACAACCAACAAACCAACCTATTCGCGTCGGAGTCCTGGGATTTGGTGGACTCGGACAAGCAGCAGCAAAACTCCTCGTCAGCAAACGAGAAATGATCTTAGTTGCAGCCGCAGACCAAAAGGGCTACGCTTATTCCACCCAAGGCTTAAATACCCAAGCTTGTATTACCACTTACCAAAATCAAGGTACAGTCGGTTATTTAGAACCAGTTGGGACATTAAGCAATAGCAGTATTCAGGATTTAATCGCCACCGGTCAACCTGTAGATGGTTATTTTCTGGCTTTACCCAACCTTCCTAATGACTTTATTCCCTCGGTAGCCAAAGAGTTCATTAAAGCAGGTTGGCGCGGTGTTCTGGTAGATGCCATTAAACGCACCAGTGCAGTCGAACAACTCCTGGCCATGAAAGACGAACTGCAAGCAGCGGGAATTACATACATGACTGGCTGTGGTGCTACTCCTGGACTGTTAACCGCCGCCGCCGCTTTAGCTGCCCAAAGTTACGCCGAAATTCACAACGTGGAAATTACCTTTGGTGTGGGAATTGCTAACTGGGAAGCCTACCGCGCCACTGTTCGGGAAGATATTGGTCATATGCCAGGTTATAGTGTAGAAGCCGCTAGAGCCATGACTGACGCAGAAGTAGAAGCATTACTCGATCAAACTAATGGTGTGTTAACTTTGGTAAATATGGAACACGCCGATGATGTCATGCTAGAAGTCGCGGGAATTTGTTCACGGGATAGAGTCACAGTTGGTGGTGTTGTTGATACCCGCAACTCCAAAAAGCCCCTAAGTACCAATGTGAAAATTACAGGACGTACCTTTGAGGGGAAGATATCCACTCACACCTTTACATTAGGCGATGAAACCAGCATGGCCGCTAATGTCTGTGGTCCTGCCTTTGGTTATCTCAAAGCCGCTCAGGAATTGCATCAACGCGGCATTTCTGGCTTATTCACGGCTGCGGAAATCATGCCTAAATTTGTGAAATAAGTAGGTGAACACAATAAAACCAAACTGTGTAAAGAAACGTAAAATCGCTGAAAACTTCTTTACTCTTTACTCTTGCCTATTGCCTATTGCCTTGCTATAACGACAATTTTCAACGCCAACCTACTTAGGTCAGTTGTCAGTTGGAGAAATCTACCATCTACTCCCTGCGGCTGCTTCTGCTTCTTTCTCTAAGGGGGTGTTTGAAAAGTCTAATTTATTACACCCCTAGGTGTAGTAGCGATTTATAATCGCCGGCAACTTTTCAAACACTTTCCGGTGTGATGAGTTACTTATGTAGCGGGCAAGATGCCCGCACTACAAGAGTTTCATAATTCAAGTTTGTATCTCATTAGAGTATCAATCAGCAGTTACCAATTCAGTGCTACCTTTTGTCCGTTTCCGAGTCATGGCATTGTAAACCATGATGCCAATGGCTTTAATCAAATTACCTTCCAACTCTTGGAACATCTTCATGTTCACACCAAAAGCGGCATTTGCTTCTTCAGTAATGCGATCGCCTGTAGTATCATCAATAGGCATAGCATCTAAATTGGCTCTATACTTAGCCTTAAATGCCTTCTCATCGGTAATATCTGCAAACTCATAAAAAGCAGTTCCTTCACCTTCACCCAATTTCATCGCCGTTTGGGCAATATTTTTGAGGATTTGTCCCCCGGATAAATCACCTAGATAACGGGTATAGGAATGAGCAATTAATAATTCTGGTTCAGTCGCAGAAATTTCCCGAATCCGGTTTACATAAGCCGCACCCGCAGCAGATAATTTGATTTCCTCTCGCCAATTGTAACCATAGTAGTAAGTTAAGTCTTGCTCCAAGGTATGCTTGCGGTTAAGTTCAGGAAAGTAAATTTTGCTCAAAATTGGGTGATGCTTGTGTTTTTCCATTTCCTCTTCCATAGCGGAGTAAATGAAGTAAAAGTTAGCAACCAACTTGCGGTAGGAGTTTTTTTCCACAACTCCCTTTAAAAAACACTTGACAAAACCCACATTTTCTGCCATTGTGTGTGCTTTCTTTGTACCCACGCGTAATTTGCTTGCTAAATTGCTGCTCATATTAAAATTCTCAACTGTAAAAAAATTAACTGTGAAAGTTTTTTGTCCGTAATGGTGAAAAAACCCCATTAAAACGTAAGATTAAAACTATTTGATGAGAATTTATATTAAAAATAATTAAGCAATGAGTTCCTTTGGCGTTTTATTAACGTCAAGAATGATGGAAGAAAGTGCTATTCTCCTGTGTGATTGTGTGGAGTTTTTAAATTTATGGTTTCATCAATGGCTCGAACTCAAGGCTGCATTTCCGAAGTTGAAAATAGTGGGATGTTCAATTCCATACCACTACCAACCAATGCTTTATTTGGTACAGATGGCATTCGCGGCAAGGTGGGAGACTTACTGAATGCACCTTTGGCTTTAAAAGTGGGTTTTTGGGCGGGAATTGTCCTCCGTAATTATGCCACTGATCTAGGACCAATTATCCTCGGACAAGACTCCAGAAACTCCAGTGATATGTTAGCCATGGCTTTGAGTGCTGGGTTAACCGCTGCTGGTTTAGAAGTGTGGTATTTGGGATTATGCCCCACTCCTTGTGTAGCCTATCTGGCCAGCATCACCAATGCCATTGGGGGAATCATGATTTCCGCCAGCCACAATCCCCCAGAAGACAATGGAATTAAAATCTTTGATGCCCAGGGTGGAAAGTTATCCAAAGCCCTACAAGGGGAAATTGAGGCGGGATTACGAGGTCAATTATCCCCCGATTTGAACATAAATAATTGCGGCAGACATTATTCACGAACAGAGTTAATTAAAACATATAGCCAGTCTATCCAAACACCTTTAGCATCTGGACTGACTCTCCAAGGCATGAAGATTGTTTTAGATTTAGCTTGGGGTGCAGCGGTGGGTTTAGCACCTGCGGTATTTACAGAAATGGGTGCGGAGGTCATTTGTTTACATAATGAGGCAGATGGCGATCGCATTAATGTCAATTGCGGTTCTACACATTTGGATATTCTCCAAGCCGCTGTAGTCGCCAATCAAGCCGATATGGGTTTTGCTTTTGACGGCGATGCAGATCGGGTTTTAGCTGTGGATAATACGGGAAGATCCGTTAATGGTGATTACATTCTTTACCTGTGGGGTCGCCATTTACAACAAAAACAACAACTCCCAGATAATCTGATAGTTTCCACTGTTATGGCTAATTTAGGCTTTGAAAGAGCTTGGGAACAAATAGGTGGTAAATTAATTCGTACCGCTGTTGGTGATCAATATGTGCAAGCGGAAATGCAGAAAACTGGGGGAATGTTGGGAGGAGAACAATCGGGACATATCCTTTGTAGTCATTATGCCATGACTGGAGATGGTTTATTAACAGCTTTGCATATTGCAGCGGTGGTGAAAGAGGCTAATCTTTCTTTGGGAGAAATGGTAGATCAAAGTTTCCAAACCTATCCGCAAATCTTACGGAATGTGCGAGTATTAGATCGGGAACGACGCTTAGGATGGGAAAGTTGTCAACCTGTCCAACAAGCGATCGCTAAAGCCGAAGTAGCAATGGGTGATCATGGTAGAATCCTAGTTCGGGCTTCGGGAACAGAACCCGTAATTAGAGTTATGGTAGAGGCCGCTAATGCTGAACTTGTCCACCATTGGACAAATGAATTAGTTGCAAAAGTTGAGGAACACCTAACTTAAAATTTTGTTGCAAACCGCGATAGCCCGATAGGATAATCGGTCTTTTGTGTCATAATGTCACGGTAGAATATAGATGTCTTTTTAGAATACAGGGAATCTTACATGACTCTTCGTCTTGGTGATACAGTACCTAACTTTACTCAAGCCTCTACTCATGGGGAAATTGACTTTTACGCCTGGGCTGGTGATAGCTGGGTGGTACTATTTTCTCATCCTGCCGACTTTACACCAGTTTGCACTACCGAACTCGGCACAGTTGCCAAACTCAAACCAGAATTTGATAAACGCAATGTGAAAGCGATCGCTCTCAGCGTTGATGATGTAGAATCTCACAAGGGCTGGGTGGGTGATATTGAAGAAACCCAAAGCACCACTCTCAATTACCCAATTTTGGCAGATCCAGATCGTAAAGTTTCCGAACTTTATGATATGATTCACCCCAACGCAGCGGCTACTGTTACTGTGCGTTCGGTTTTTGTAATTGACAACAACAAAAAACTGCGTCTGACTTTCACCTATCCTCCCAGCACTGGCCGCAACTTTGATGAAATTTTGCGCGTCATTGATTCTCTGCAATTAACTGATAATTACAGTGTTGCTACTCCCGCAGACTGGAAAGATGGTGAAGATGTGGTAATTGTCCCTTCTTTGAAAGATCCTGAAGTCCTCAAAGCCAAGTTTCCCAAAGGTTATGAAGAAATTAAGCCTTATTTGCGGATGACTCCTCAACCTAACAAGTAGGTTTTCATAACAATGAATATGTCTCACGCAGAGGCGCAGAGGCGCAAAGAGTAAATATTACAAAGTAGGGGCGGGGTCTCCCCGCCCTCCATTGTATTGCTTTAATTTACAAGGTTGATGACATTAATATTTAAGCCTGTAACGCCACTCAAGATAGCTAGAGTTCTGTTACCAAAGATGATATCAGTATCGCCAGCCGTTTGATTCAATACTAAATTAGTGGCAGAAATACCAAGTGCTTTAGCACCAAAGATACTTATAGTATCAATACCTGTCTGAAAATCTAAAATCCTATTAGGAGTTTTAGGGAGTTCAAGAGTCACAATCTGGAAATTATCAGCGCCAGCACCACCACTGATTAAATTATTACCACCTGTTTGGATAAAGAAGGTGTCGTTACCATCACCACCCAAAGCGCGGTCATTACTACCCAAGAAAAAGGTATCATTACCAGCGCCACCGGACATCCGATTACCACCTTTACCATCAGTAGCATAAAAAGTATCATTACCTAAATCGCCAAAAGTGCGATCGCTTTTACTGACATCTATCACGTCATTACCACTACCTAAGAAGACGTTATTATCACTTGCATAGGTTTTGATAGCCAGATCAACTTTGTCATCACCAGCACCAGTAAATACAATATCTGCAACTGCTTCTAAATCTTTACCCGCAACCAAGTCATCGTTTCCAGTAGTTCCAGATACCAACTGATTTTCTGTAGGGAAAAAAGTTATCCCCACAGGACGTTCAAGAACCGGGTTTGTAGGAACTAAAACCTGAAATGGACTAACAACTGAACTACTCTCACTTTCATAGCTGAGAATAGCCCCCTGTGTAGTGCTAACATTAAAACCCACAGTGAGTAAATTACCATTAGGCGCAAAAGCAAGTCCGCCAATAAAATTATTACTGGGTGACTGACTAGTTGTATAATTTGTAGAAAGAGTATTGACTAAATTCCCAGTTTCCAAATCATAGCGTTGAATACCGTTAGCAAAATCACTCACATACAAATCATTATCTTCACCCACCGCTAAACCCAGCAAACTGACAAAGTTAAAACTATCAGGTGATGGTGTGGGAGTAGCAAAGACTGTGGGAGTTGTTCCCGCTGCTAGGGAGTCGTAACGTAAAACTTGACTAGACAAACCTGCGCTAAAATCAGCCTTAACCTCTCCAGTTTGAGGATTAACAGTGGCTACACTTCCTTGGGTGGTAACATAAAGACTATTTTTGATAAAGAGTAGCCCATTTGGTCCATTTAAGCTATCTTTTTTACCATTTCCTTGGGCAAAAACATCAATAAATGCCCCCGTTGCGCCATTATAGCGTAATATTTGGTCGGTTAAGAAGCTGGAAACGTAAAAATTACCATCTGATCCATAAGCAAGACCATAGGGACGAATTAAACCACCACTTTCATCTAAACTTGTATTGGGATTATCTCCCACAAATACATCAATAAAACTACCAGTTTGTCCGTCAAACCTCAATATAGAGGAACTGCCTTTTTTTGTACCACTGGCTATGTAAAGGTCACTTTTACCATCACCATTTCCGTCTGGTCCGAAGAGTAAGGTGTCAGGGTTATCAAGTCTACCCTTTTCGATAAATGTCCCCAGGGGACTGCCTGTATAGGCATCAAACATCAGAACGTTATTGCCTCTGGTGTTACCAACTAGAAACCGACTATTTTTGTTTTGCATATCTCTATAAAACTATCATGGGCTACCTCTGTAAGAATTTACCATGATATTACTGAAAAATAGGTAAATTAGTCATTAGACTCTGATATTTGATGATTTGAAAATTTTATTGCTAATCTATTTATTAAATTTAGTAATACTAATTCATCTTTGATTTTTTCTTTGTCTTCAGGTTCTTGCATATTAATTTCAGTAAATTTTGTATTCGATAATAAAGTTATATAATCTGTTTTATCTGGTAATAAATAATTAATATAAATCCCTTTTCTATCCCTCTTAATTACAAAATTTCTGGAATAATAGTCATCTTCTATACGTTTTGGTAATGCTATTTTTGTTAAAATCTCTTCAATCAATAAAGCCATTGATTCAGTAATTTCTTGATGATTATATTTGTCTGTTATTTTATTTGGCTTTGAAACATAAGGATATAACTCGGCTTTATGATCATATTGAATAGGTAAAATAATAAAACCATTTGCAGCTAACTCCGCTATTTTTTTAAATGGAATTTGTGAATTGTAGGGAGTTAATAAAATTCCTTGACATTTAATTTTGAATTTAGTTGGTAAATGATCAGATATTTCATTTTGTAAAATTTCTTTCAATTTTAAAACTTGTTCAATTCCATTTTCTAAAGAGTTGTGATTCTTTCCTTTCATTTCAATAATCGTGCAAATGCAAGAATTAGAATCAATATAAAGTGACATATAATCTGGACGCTTTAATGCTTGATTCTTGATTAAAGGATCACTTCTTCTATCTATTTCAAATAAAATACATATAGCTTGATTTTCAGAATCTAAAGTTATCCGAAAATGTACTCCACTTTCTTTAGGAACACTTCTTCCTGGTACTGTACAGAAAACTAGGAGATTTTCTAGAAAGTTAAAATTTTGCCAGTCAAGTTTATCTTTTTTGTCTTTGAGAATTTGAGCAAAATTATTCTTCTGTTTCATCTGCTTTTTCTCGTCCTGCTTCATAAATTTCAAAAAACTTTTGTTGAATATCTACAGCAACATCACTTAAAGTATCCCATCTAATGCCATAATCTGGATCATTTAATGAAACTAATTTATTATCTTTCATTTCATAAGCACTAACTTTATCAATAGGTAAAAATGCTCTTTCATCTTGAAGATATAAAGATGAAGATTGACGTTTTAATATTTCAGGATTTTCATGATTACCATTAACTAAATTATTCAGATGTGCCATAATATAGGGACTATGGGTAGTGAGTAAAATTCTCACACCAAGATTGACAAGAATAGATAATGCTTCCAGCAGCTTTGCTTGTGATTCTGGGTGTAAGTTCATCTCTGGTTCATCTATTACCAGAAAATGACCTTTACTTGCACGATATCTTAAATATAACAGTAATGGTGCAAGTTGTTTAATGGAAGAAGAAGCATTATATATATCAATTTCCAAACCTTTTTTAACTAAAACTTTTATTTCTTTTCCACCTAATTTAGTAGGTTTTAAATTAGTTTTATTTTTGTTTTGTAGCTGTTTTTCAATCTCATCTGCTAACTTCTGAAATTCATTTTTATTGCTGGAAGTTATTTTTACTGTTTTTTCAAGTTCTATCTCAGATAAAAAATCTAAGAAATCTTCTACTGGTTGTGGATAACGGATATCACCTTGTTCTTTTAGTAGTTCGAGTCGTTTTTCTGAACTACTACTAAATAATTCTCTTTGAGTTTGCTTAAGAAGTTTATAACGTCTATTTGCCAGCATTTTATAGGTATTTATAAACGCATTTCTTTCGGCAGGAAATGGAAAAACATCAGAAAAAAGTATTTTTTTTACAATCACTGTAAATAATAATTTTATTTTTTCATCGTTTTTTACATCATTTAAGAAATCCTCAAATAAATCAACGAAATTACCATCTATTATTATATTTTCTCCTATTCTTTCTTCACTATTTATCTTCAAAAATTCAAAAAACAACCTATTGTCTTCGCGATTAATTTTTAGAGAAGTTCCACCTATTACAATAAAAGATTCCCGTTGAGTTAATTGATTTATGGCATTTTCCACTTCTTGACGGGAAATTAATATTTCAAATGACGTTTGCAAAAAAAGCTTGCGACTTGAATCTTGAAAAAATGATTCTAAAGCACTTGCTTGAAAGTTTTTTGCTGCTTCTTCCGCATCTTTTACAAATAAATCAAGTAGATCATTATCTATTATCAAAGACCAATTACCTTCTCCTTGTTGAGTAACTCTTAATTTGCTGATTATAGCAAATGAGGCACTTAATATTGTACCAGCACACTGCCACAAACCGTAGGTAGAATAGGCAATATAGGTTTTATTTGAATTATTCGGTCCAATAATTACTGTCAGAGGACGCAAATCTAACTCTGTTTCTTGAATACTACCTAAATTTGAGAATTTGATTTTCATTTTTCGCCTATATTCCAAATAGAAAATACCATTTTAGTATTAACAGCGTTCATGCAGCATCTCCCGTGTGAAACGAGGTGCATTTAATGGAATCGGATTTTGTTGCATTCGTGAAATTAGAGATTTGAGAAACCGTTGTTTACTTTCTACATCGGAAATAGGAGGTGAAACCACAGAACTTGATTGAATGAGTAATTCCACCTTAGAACCTTCAGATAAATTACAGGCTGTTTCCAAAATGAATGTGCCGTTACGATAGATTGCTTTTAGTGTAGGGGGCATAATAGAAAACTTCATAATTTAATTATTGTAGAGCAAGTTAAGCCAATAATCAGAATCACCCATCAATTAACAAGTTAATATTGCATTCAAACACAACCATTTCTCTCCTACCTATCACATTGTCCCTAGCAGTAATAGAATAATACGATATCCTTGTAAAGCCTACCAAGAAGAGAAGGTAGAGGTTAAGTAGCAGATTTGACAGAATTGGATCACCAAAACTCTGTATCCAGAAGACATTAGTAGCATTTTAGAAGTTAGTAAGATTTTTATGGTTTCCCAAATTCGGTTTTTGATGTGCGCTCCTGACCATTATGATGTGGATTATGTGATTAATCCTTGGATGGAAGGGAATATTCATAAGTCCTCACGCGAATCGCGCCGTAGAGCAATGGAATAAATTATACAATGTCATTAAAAATCACGCCATTGTTGATTTAGTTGCCCCAGAGAAAGGTTGGCCTGATATGGTATTCAGTGCTAACGCGGGTTTAGTCCTCGGTGAAAATGTGGTTCTTAGCCGCTTTTTACATAAAGAACGCCAAGGTGAAGAACCGTATTTTCAACAGTGGTTTGAACAAAATGGTTTTAATGTTTACACACTTCCCAAAGACCTCCCCTTTGAAGGTGCTGGTGATGCACTCCTAGACCGAGAAGGACGCTGGTTGTGGGCTGGATATGGTTTCCGGTCAGAATTGGATTCTCACCCCTACCTGGCTAAATGGCTGGACATTGAGGTGATTTCTCTGCGCTTAATGGATGAGCGTTTTTATCACCTGGATACCTGCTTCTGTCCTTTGGCGAATGGTTATTTGCTGTATTATCCTGGCGCGTTTGATTCCTACTCCAACCGCGTGATTGAAATGCGCGTCGCACCGGAAAAGCGGATTGCTATTGAAGAAGCTGATGCTGTCAACTTTGCTTGTAATGCGGTGAATGTGGATAGCATCGTGATTATGAACAAAACGAGTGAGAATTTAAAATCACGGTTAGCGGAAGTTGGTTTCCAAGTTATTGAAACCCCGTTAACAGAATTTCTCAAAGCCGGTGGTGCGGCTAAATGCTTGACTTTGCGGGTAACAGAACCTATTGGCGAGGAAATTCACGCTAATGCTTCTGTAGAAAGTCGTGTCATTCGCATGGAAGGACACTTGCTAGATGCAGGTTTAATTAACCGCGCTTTAGATTTAATTGTGGAAATGGGGGGAAGTTTCCAAGTTCTCAAATTCAACTTGGGAGAACAACGTCAAAGTACATCTGCGGCTGAGGTGAGGGTATCTGCACCATCTCACGAAGTGATGGAAGAAATCATCTCCCAGTTGATTGATTTGGGTGCGGTTGATTTACCCCAAGACGAACGAGATACTAGATTAGAACCTGTGATCCAAGCGGGTGTTGCTCCTGATGATTTCTATGTCAGCACGATTTATCCTACTGAAATTCGTGTAAATGGAGAATGGCTGAAGGTGCAAAATCAACGCATGGATGGGGCGATCGCTATTTCCACAACTGCTAATGGTATAGTAGCAAAATGCAAACTCCTCCGTGATTTAGAAATCGGCGATAAAGTAGTTGTGGATGTTTTAGGTATTCGCACCGTTCGCAAAGCTGAATCACGCGAACAACGCAATTCCCAAGAGTTCAGCTTTATGTCTTCTGGAGTTTCCAGCGAGAGACGAGTGGAATTAGTCGTGGAACAGGTGGCTTGGGAGTTACGTAAAATTAAGGATAGCGGTGGTAAAGTAGTTGTCACGGCAGGTCCTGTGGTGATTCATACAGGTGGGGGTGAACATCTCTGTCGCTTAGTTCGAGAAGGCTATGTACAGGGTCTTTTAGGCGGAAATGCGATCGCTGTTCATGATATGGAACAAAACCTGCTGGGAACATCCCTGGGTGTGGATATGAAGCGGGGCGTGGCTGTGCGGGGTGGACATCGGCATCATTTGAAGGTAATTAACACTATCCGCCGTTTTGGTAGCATTGCGAAAGCTGTGGAAGCGGGAGTGGTGAAAAGTGGGGTGATGTATGAATGTGTGAAAAATAACATTCCCTTCTCCCTCGCTGGTTCAATTCGGGATGATGGACCTTTACCCGATACCCAAATGAACTTGATTTTAGCACAACAGGAGTATTCTAAAATCATTGAAGGTGCAGACATGATTTTGATGCTGTCTTCCATGCTGCATTCTATTGGGGTGGGAAATATGACTCCCGCAGGTGTGAAGATGGTTTGTGTGGACATTAACCCGGCTGTGGTGACAAAATTGAGCGATCGCGGTTCAATAGAATCTGTAGGTGTGGTGACTGATGTGGGTTTGTTCCTCAGTCTGTTAACTCAGCAATTGGATAAGTTGACTAGTCCTTATGTTGCTAATGTAGGATAAGGAATACATCCTTTAAGATTCTCAATCTTGTGGTGCGGGCATCTTGCCCGCTAACATTTCAATATAATTGTTATTGAGGTAGGAATTATGGGAAAAATACAAATAATTGACTCTAATCAATCCTACACCTTTGCTGATTATTTCAAATTGAATTATGAACCAGATGAAATTATAGAATATTTTGGCTATAGCTTTCAATCACAATCTCTTACCTTACCCACAACTCAACAAAACTTAGAAAGATTAACAGACCTAAAAAATCGTATTGAAGAAAGTTTACCCTATATTAGTTTAACCAGTGAAACCGCCAGGAGAGAATTTTTAATTGCTCCTGTAATTATGGAACTAATTCACTATACCCATGCTAAAGTTAAAGTAGAGTATGGGTTGAATATCAATAATCAATTAAAAGGAGTTGTTGATTATTATATTAAAGCTGACAATCAATTATTAGTTATTGAAGCTAAAAATGCCGATTTAGAAAGAGGAATTGTCCAATTAGCTGTAGAATTAATTGCCTTTGATAATTGGTCTCCTATTGATCATCCTATCCTGTATGGTGCAGTTTCTATTGGTAATATTTGGCAATTTGTAATTTTACATCGGGAATCAAAAGAAATTACTCAAGATTTAAACCTTTATCGTGTCCCCAATGATTTAGAAATTTTAATGAAAATTTTAGTAGCTTTAATGAAAAATTTGTAATTATCAAGTAGGTTGGGTTGCAAAACCCAACACCATAAATTATTAGTTTTGATGATCTTGTTGATTTAACCAAGTTACCAAATCAGCAACTTCAGAAATATTAAACAACGCCGCACCTAAATTTTCTAACTGTTCAACAGGTAAACCTTTGACTCTTTCAACTATTAAAGAATCAAGTTCCCCAAACCGTTGATTAAGTAAAAACAAACAAAATTTAATTTCTCCTTTTTGTTCTCCTCTTTGTTCTCCTATTCTTTCTCCCTTCTGCAAAATATCCTGATAAATGACTGACTCTTGCATAATATCCTCACTTAACAATTGACGAATAAAGTCTTTCTCAAATCGCAAACCTGCTAAAATCTCTGTGTAAGCTGCAATATCCTGTTTAGTCTCCCTATCTGCAATTTTAGCAACACTATTGGCAATCTGGGATAATAAGCCTTGAGGTGAATTTGTCTGTGTTAATGGTGCTAATGGTAATAATGCCAGATTATTGAGAAATAAGGCTGAATCTTGTTCCCACATTCTGATTACACGATAACGGTGTCTGGTTGTTTCGTTAACATATTCTTCAGTGAAAACAATTGGATCATTTGTTTCTTGTAAGAAAATCACTACTTGGGTTACAGGAACTTGATATGTACGGATTAATCTCACTGAATAATCTAACTCTCTAAAAGGAATTGGAGGTTTAGATTGTGGGTTGGTTTGAAATTCAATATGTAAAATCCGATTTTCTGTTTGTAAGAAGGTGACAAAATCAGCGCGAATTGGTTCTATACTCAATTCGGTTTTTAAGACTTTGATGGTTTTTGGTGCTTGGGGAAGCAACCATTTAGCAAAATCAAAGGGATATTTTTCTGCTAATAGTTTGCAAACGTTGTCAAAACTCATGAGATTATAAAATTAAATTGTCAGAATCAGGATATCCAGGATTTAAGGATTTCCAGGATGTTTGTTTGAGTTGTGTTTTTAGGGTTTAGAAATTTATGATTAAGGTTAATATATACGATTTTCAAACAGAAAATTCTCAAAATACAAATTACAAATACTCAATTTATTTAAAATAATTTAGGGATAGGGATATGGATATTACAAAAATCCTGATTCAGACAATATTCAGTTTCGCGCAAAGAAAGATGCAAAGCAGCAAAGACGCAAAGGAAAACCAGCAATTTATCAATAACATCCTGTAAATCCTTAAATCCTGGATATCCTGATTCTGACAATATTGAATATTCATTTTCACGCAAAGACGCAAAGGAAAACCAGCAATTTATCAATAACATCCTGTAAATCCTTAAATCCTGGATATCCTGATTCTGACAATATTGAATATTCATTTTCACGCAAAGACGCAAAGGAAAACCAGCAATTTATCAATAACATCCTGTAAATCCTTAAATCCTGGATATCCTGATTCTGACAATTTAAAAAATGTGTGATATCCTAAGTAAAGACACCACAATCGGCTTTGCTGTCGAAAGAAAAAATTTTATTTTTCCGCCTAACGGCGGGGGTTAAGAAGGGAAAAGAGAAAGAAAAGAAAAGGGCAAAAAAGCAAGAGTATAAAGTGGCACTAAGTCTTCATTGCGCTAGCACAAGCAATCCGAAAACCAATACCGTTGTAACCGATGCTTGAGTTGTTACGATCTGCTGATCTACAGTTTTCCGAATGATACTTCCAAGAACCGCCACGCAGCAGCTTCCGTTTGCTTTGTCTTGTTAAAGCACGACCATCTTTGGGCGTACCATAATAATTGTCTATATAATCATCCAAACACCACTCCCATACATTACCGTGCATATCATACAAACCAAAAGCGTTAGGAGGAAAAGAACCTACATCTGTGGTTTGTTTACGGTACTGGCCTTTTGGTGCAGAACCATAAGTGTAATTACCATTATAGTTTACCAAATCAGTAGTGATGCTTTCACCAAAATAAAATGGTGTAGTAGTTCCTGCCCTACAAGCATACTCCCATTCAGCTTCACTGGGTAATCTGTAGTTTTTTCCTGTCTTTTGGCTTAACCGTTGACAAAAAGTAACTGCATCATTCCAACTAACGCCTTCAACAGGACGATTATCACCTTTGAAAGCAGAAGGGTTAGTGCCTATGATAGCTTGATACTGTGCCTGTGTCAATTGATATTTCCCCATACAGAAACTAGGAACAGTAACTTGGTGTTGGGGACTTTCATCTGAACCTCTTTGTGCTTCACTTTTCGGTGAACCCATCATAAATGTTCCCCCTGGTATTTCCACCATTTCCAATGTCACACCACTTCCCAAATCTTCTGTGAAATATTTTGCACTTTCATTCCGTCGGTTGATAATATTTCCGGTTGCGTTAGTGCTGACCACTTCAAAACTAAAGGTTTTCAGGTTATTTGTAGAAGTTGTATTTTTAGGAGTTGATGTATTTTCAGGTGTTGGTGTATTTTCAGGAGTTGGTATATTTTCAGGTGTTGGTGTATCTGAAATTGAGGTTTGATTTTTCTTCCCAAAAAATAAATTTTGTCCCACAAATGCGACAGTTACACCACCTAAAAATAATCCTCCATAGATAAAACCGCGACGATTGATTGTAGTTGGAGAATTTCCCAAAGATTGATTTTTATTCCCCCCTGGAGATACAACAAATGTAGGAGAAATTTCTAAATCTTTGATGACCTCATCCGCAGATTGATAACGTTTTTGAATATCAACTTTCAACAACTTATCTAAAACTTGCCCCAATTCCTGACTCACAGAACCAGATAAATATTGTCGCCAATTATTCACCCAACTAAAACCATTTATTGTCCATAAATTAAAAGGATCAACCCCTGTTAATAAATGAAAACAAGTTGCACCTAAAGCAAATAAATCACTGGCTGGATAAGCTTCACCACCTTGTATTTGTTCCAATGGACTATACCCATAAGAACCTATTTGTGTTCCTATTTAGGTGTGAACTGTGGTAGTTAATTGTTTAGAAGCCCCAAAATCAATTAACACCAATTTACCATCACTTGATCGGCGCATGATATTTTGTGGTTTAATATCCCGATGAATAACCTGGCGCTCATGAATAAACTTTAAAGATGGTAATAAATCTAGTAATAATTCCCGAATTTGGGTTTCCTTGTATTTTCCCTTTTGTGCTAATTCATCTAATAAATTCTCCCCTTTAATAAACTGTTGTACCAAATAGAGAAAACCATTATCTTCAAAATAAGCAAACAGCGTTGGTATTTGTGGGTGTTCTCCTAAATCTTGTAAACGTTTAGCTTCTTCAATAAATAATTCTGTAGCTTTTTTTAAAGCGTAAGTTCCCGACTGTTTAGGTGCAAGTTGCTTGATTACACAAATTTCATTGAGTTTCTGGCTATCTTCCGCTAAATAGGTTCTCCCAAAACCACCTTCAGCAGAAAGCACCCGCAATACTCGAAAGCGATTGATTAATAATGGTATTAACGGGGTTCTGCAACTTTGACAGAACTTGTTATGATCAGGGTTGATAGGCTGGGAACAATCCGGGTTTAAGCAGCAGATCATAATCTGTGATAGATGACTGTATAACCTTTATAATACAATATTCAGTAATTCCGCGCTTCCTGTTCTCTGATATAATACTAAATAAACAACTGCAATCTTTTAAACAGTATGAGTGAAACCCTGGCTGATATTGCTATACCACCGCAGTTTCCTGATCATACTCAACTACCAGAGTCTGATGGTACTTTCGTGAAAAACTTTCAAGAACATCCTCAAAGTATAATTATCACAGATTCAATAATTCAAACTTTACAAAAGTTACATCCTGATGGACAATTTTGTATAGGTCAAGATTGTGGTATTTATTGGCGAGAAACAGAACCACCAGAAAAAGGTACAGTAGCACCAGATTGGTTTTATGTCCCTGATGTAGCACCACAATTAGCAGGTAAAATTCGTCGTTCCTATGTATTATGGCGGGAATATATTCCTCCATTAATTGCTATAGAATTAGCTAGTGGTAATGGTGAAGAAGAAAGAGATACAACTCCTCTACCGGGTTTAAAAGAAGGTGAAAAACCTGGTAAATTCTGGGTATACGAGCGCATTATCCGCATTCCCTACTATGCTATTTATGAAGTGAATAATAGCAAATTAGAAGTTTATCATTTGGTTGATTTTTCTTACCAAAAAATGCAGCCTAACGAACGCGGACATTATCCTATTGCGCCATTAGCTGTAGAATTGGGACTATGGCAAGGAAGTTACTTAAATAATCCTGAACAACTTTGGCTACGCTGGTGGGATTTAGATGGTAATTTGTTATTGGTAGGTCAGGAAGAAGCTCAATTACAAAAATTAAGGGCTGAAAAAGCAGAAGTTAAAGCTGCACAATTAGCAGCACGTTTACGGGCAATGGGGATAGATCCAAATGATGATTTATAATCATTTTGGGTATTTTCTACCCTATAATACTAATTGCAGAAAACGAACCGCAGAGGCGCAGAGGACACAGAGAGAATATGGAAAGGGTAGTTTTGTTAAGAGGGTTACAAGTTAATTGGGTGAGTTTTTTTGCGGATTTCCTATTAGCTGGGATGGTTTTTGGTCCCCCTATTGCACCTTTTTTGGCTGCTTCTGCTGTGTTTTTACTTCCGGGGATTGCGGACATTATTTACTTTATGGGTAATCATGTATGTCCGCAGCCTACTATGGGTTTGGAGTTATCTCCACCTTTTATTATGGCGGTTTGTATGCGCTGTTATGGAACGGTAACGGGATTATTAATTACGCGAATTTTGTATGGTTTAACTAATGGCAAAGGCGGTTTTTGGTTAAGTCAATATGGTTGGACTGGTGCGGCTTTTGCTAGTGTATTAATGATGGCTTATCCGTTGGAATTAGCAGCGCAGATTTTCGGTTTATGGGATTTTGATAATTATATTGTTACCCCTTTTGGTTTGATTACGGGTTTGGCTTGGGGTTTATTTGCTATGCCAATTTTGCATTTTCGCAGATAGGGAAGAGGGAGATTTACTCCCTATTTATCAGTAGTATTCTTTGAGGAATTAGGTATCAATAAATTAAATGAAAATTTATCTAACCTACCAATTTCTGCCAAGTAATTGCCCCAATAATACCATCAGCAGTTAAACCGTTTTGTTGTTGAAATTTCTTGATTGCTGCTTGTGTTTGTGGACCATAGATACCATCAGGATCAGCACCGACACGATATTGTAAATATCTGATAATTACACCACTAGTATGAGTCCCTTGCACAACTCGTTTAGCTAATATTTGATTGATAGCATCCCAAGTAGTATTACCTGCTATTCCTGTGGGTAAAACTCCCACAATTCTCTGAAATTTTTCCGTTGCGGAAGATGTAGCTTGTCCCATGCCATTATCTTCGACTAGGGGCTGATTATTTTTATCAGTAATTTTCAGCCGATTTAAAGCTTGTTGTAGTCTGAGAATGCTCTTATCTTTATTCTGTTCTTCATCTATAACAGTATTTACAGAAGCATTAGGAACAGGAACAGCAATAGGAATAGACACACCAGGAACAGGATTTACAGGAGTATTTGCTACTTTACCTGTTAAGCCGGCAACTATGGCATTAGCCATTGTTTCACCATCATATAGTTGTATATCTTTGGCAGAATCAATGAAGCAACATTCTATAAGAATTCCTGGCATATTTGTTCTTCTGAGAACATACAAATGTGAGCCACTTTTAACACCACGATTAAAAAAGCCCAATTTGACAATTTCATCTAATACTTTTTGGGCAACTTTTTTGCCAGCGTCGCTAATAGCAAATACTTCTGTTCCATTAGCTTGTCCATTAAAAGCATTAAAATGAATAGATACAAAAATATCTACTCGGTTACTATTGGCTTTTTCGCACCGGCTACCTAAAGATTG
Source organism: Dolichospermum flos-aquae CCAP 1403/13F (assembly GCF_012516395.1). Taxonomy (GTDB): domain Bacteria; phylum Cyanobacteriota; class Cyanobacteriia; order Cyanobacteriales; family Nostocaceae; genus Dolichospermum; species Dolichospermum lemmermannii. The sequence continues at coordinate 4,374,128 of NZ_CP051206.1, read as the reverse complement.
ATTTACTGTCCTGGCACTATTCGGTTTACAGGCAATTACTGTATGTCCTAAATTTTCTAATTTAGCTATAACCTTATTACCCACTTCCATTGTTAACTTATTTTCGGATTTAATTCCCTCTGCACCACTATCAGGAGGGCAATTGTGACCAATATCAATACCGAATTTCATTTGTATCTCCTTAATTGACTTTTTTACTATGCCAAGAGTCTGCTACTGGTTAATATAGTTCCAAAAAGCATAGACATTATTTTAATCTCTAGGTAGAGATTCCCCCATTAATCTCCAAAAATGTTTAAGATCAATGTAAAGAAATATTTCGTAGCAAAAGCGCATGAAACGCATTGTCTTGATTGCTGGGTTTGAATCGTTTAACGCGGACTTGTACCGAAAAGCGGCTGATTTGGCTAATTCCCGGTGTCCAGAGTTGGATATTCGAGTATTTAGCGATCGCAATATTACCACCAATAGCACGGAAGTAGCAGCGGCACTTAAAAACGCAGATGTATTCTTTGGTAGCTTACTCTTTGATTATGACCAAGTTGTATGGTTGCGGGAGCGTGTCGCTAACATCCCTATCCGGCTCATTTTCGAGTCAGCACTGGAATTAATGAGTTTAACCAAAATAGGAGCATTTGCGATTGGTGACAAACCCGCAGGAATGCCCAAACCCATTAAATTCATCCTGGACAAATTCAGCAACGGTAAAGAAGAAGACAAACTTGCCGGTTATATCAGTTTCCTGAAAATCGGACCAAAGTTATTAAAATTCATCCCCGTCCAAAAAGTCCAAGACCTTCGTAACTGGTTAATTATCTATGGTTACTGGAACGCCGGCGGTTCAGAAAACGTCGCTTCCCTATTTTGGACAATTGCGGAAAAATACTTAGATTTAAAAGTTGGAGATATACCCCCACCCATGGAAACCCCCGATATGGGGTTATTACATCCTGATTATCAAGGATTTTTTACATCACCCAAAGCATACTTAGAATGGTATCAAAGAAGGAGTCAGGAGTCAGGAGTCAGGAGTCAGGAGAAAGAAAGGAATAAAATTACCCAGTCCCCAATTATCGGTATTTTACTTTACCGAAAGCACGTCATCACCAAATTGCCCTATATTCCCCAACTAATCCGCTATTTTGAAAAAGCGGGTTTGACTCCCTTACCCATCTTTATCAACGGTGTAGAGGGACACGTAGCCGTCAGAGATTGGATGACCAGCGACTACGAAACCCAAGAACGTCAAAGAGGTAAAATTGCAACCCTTTCCCTTTCCGCAGAATCGGTAAAAATTGATGCCATAGTTTCTACCATTGGTTTTCCCCTGGTTGGTGGTCCGGCTGGTTCAATGGAGGCCGGAAGACAGGTGGAAGTAGCTAAACGCATTCTCACAGCTAAAAATGTCCCGTATATCGTCGCTGCACCCTTATTAATTCAAGATATTCATTCTTGGACAAGGCAAGGCGTAGGCGGTCTGCAAAGTGTTGTCTTATATGCTTTACCAGAATTAGACGGCGCAATTGATACAATTCCTCTCGGTGGATTAGTGGGGGAACAAATTTATTTAGTTCCTGAACGAATACAGCGATTAACTAATAGAGTTAAAAGCTGGATTTCCCTGCGCCAAAAACCTATTTCTCAACGGAAAATTGCCATTATTTTATATGGTTTTCCCCCTGGTTATGGTGCTGTAGGAACTGCTGCATTATTAAACGTTCCTCGCAGTTTAATTAAATTACTTCATGCACTGAAAGCACAGGGTTATACAGTTGGTGAAATTCCCGAAGATGGTGAAGAATTAATTCGCCAAATTAAAGCAGCAGATGAAATTAATCCCCTGGGAGAAAATAACATAAAAGACATCACAACTGTTAATGCTAGAACATTAGAAAAATGGTTAGGCTATCTTTTTACATCTCGCATTGAAAAACAATGGAAATATCTGACTGGTAGCGGCATTAAAACCTATGGAGACGAGTTTAATATTGGTGGTGTACAATTAGGAAATGTGTGGATAGGTGTCCAGCCACCTTTGGGAATTCAAGGAGATCCCATGCGGTTAATGTTTGAAAGAGATCTAACCCCCCATCCTCAATATGCAGCTTATTATAAATGGTTACAAAACGATTTTCAAGCTGATGCTATTGTTCATTTTGGAATGCACGGAACTGTTGAATGGTTGCCAGGTTCACCATTAGGAAATACTGGTTATTCTTGGTCTGATATTCTCTTAGGAAATCTGCCCAATCTCTACATTTATGCCGCAAATAATCCTTCAGAATCAATTTTAGCCAAACGTCGCGGTTATGGCGTGTTAATTTCTCACAATGTCCCTCCCTATGGACGCGCTGGTTTGTATAAGGAATTGGTAAATATCCGCGATTTAATTGCAGAATATCGAGAAGATCCAGAAAAGAATTATCTGTTAAAAGAAGGCATTTGTAAAAAGATAGTTGATACTGGTTTGGAGGTGGATTGTCCTTTTGATGATGCGAAAAGGTTGGGTATTCCCTTTACGCCGGAAAATGTGAGGATGTTTAGTAATCACGCTTTTGATCATTATTTGGTGAAGTTGTATGAGTATCTCCAAGTTCTCGAAAATCGTCTTTTTTCTTCTGGTTTACATACTTTAGGTGAAGCACCAAATCAGGAGGAGTTAACTGGTTATTTGGATGCTTATTTTGGAAACGAACCACAGAGGCACAGAGAACACAGAGAGGAGGAGGAAATTACAAGGTTATTAAATCAATCTACTGATGAGTTAACTAATCTTTTAAGGGGTTTAAATGGTGAGTTTATTCCTCCTGCACCTGGTGGGGATTTGTTAAGGGATGGTGCTGGGGTGTTACCTACGGGTAGGAATATTCATGCTTTAGATCCTTATAGAATGCCTTCTCCTGCTGCTTTTGCACGGGGTAAGGAAATTGCTAAGAAAATTATTTCTCAGTCTTTAGATGAAAATAAGAAATATCCCGAAACTGTAGCAGTTTTATTATGGGGTTTGGATGCTATTAAGACTAAGGGTGAATCTTTGGGAATTCTCTTGGAATTGGTGGGTGCTGAACCTGTAAAGGAGGGAACTGGACGCATTGTTAGATATGATTTAAAACCTCTTGCTGATGTTGGACATCCGCGCATTGATGTGTTAGCAAATCTATCGGGTATTTTCCGGGATAGTTTTGTGAATATCATTGAATTGTTAGATGATTTATTTCAACGGGCTGCGGAAATTGATGAACTGGAGGAAATGAATTTTATTAGAAAACACGCTTTGATTTTAAAAGCCCAAGGTGTGGAAAATTCTTCCGCAAGATTGTTTTCTAATCCCTCTGGTGATTTTGGTTCTTTGGTTAATGATAGAGTTGTTGATGGTAATTGGGAATCTGGAGAAGAGTTGGGGGATACTTGGGAAAGTCGCAATGTTTTTAGTTATGGTAGAAATGATAAAGGACAAGCTAGACCAGAAATATTGCAGACATTATTAAAAACTAGCGATCGCATTGTTCAAGAAATAGATTCGGTAGAATATGGTTTAACTGATATTCAGGAATATTATGCCAATACGGGAGGTTTGAAAAAAGCTGCCGAAAAGCAAAGTGGAAAAAAAGTACAGGCCAGTTTTGTCGAAAGTTTTTCTAAAGACACCACACCCCGCAATTTAGATGATTTATTGCGAATGGAATACCGAACTAAGTTATTAAATCCCAAATGGGCTGACGCAATGGCTAATCAAGGTTCTGGTGGTGCTTTTGAAATTTCCCAACGCATGACGGCTTTAATTGGTTGGGGTGGTACTGCTGATTTTCAAGATGATTGGGTTTATGATCAAGCCGCAGAAACTTATGCTTTAGATCCAGAAATGGCGGAAAAATTACGCAAGGCCAATCCTGAAGCTTTTAGAAATATTGTGGGGAGAATGTTGGAAGCATCGGGACGCGGTTTATGGCAAGCTGATGGAGATAAGTTGGATAAGTTGCGAAAGTTATATGATTTGACTGATGAGGAATTGGAAGGAGTGACCTAAAAAATCTCAATAATCACCCACTTCTTAGGGCAACAATTGGGTCTAACATTGCTGCTTGTCGGGCTGGAAATACACCAAAAATCAAGCCTATACTCCCGGATATTCCCACGGCGACAACAATCGCATATAGAGGAAATTGAGGAGTCAAAGGCGTGAAGAAGGCTAACGGCATAGTTCCCCCAACTCCTACAATTATGCCCAGCAGACAGCCAGAGAGAGAGAGAATAATTGCCTCAATTAAAAATTGCGCTAAAATATCATTCTGAGTTGCCCCAACTGCCTTACGCAACCCAATTTCTTGAGTACGTTCAGTCACAGAAACTAACATAATATTCATAATACCAATGCCACCCACTAACAAAGAAATAGCCGCAATTAAAGCTAATAATAATGACAAAACACCAGTTACCTGAACTACCAATTCTTGAAACTTCTTATTAGCAAAAACAGCCACATCTTTTTTCCCATGTAGTCGAGCCAGAATATTAGTAATTTGAAAACCTGCGGCGCGAATACTATCTCTATTTTTGGCAGTCACTAAAATATAACTGAGAGGAATATCAGATATTGATCTGCGTCCCACTAACCTATTAGCAAATGTTGTGAGGGGAACAATAGCAGTTTGATCAGAATTCTCCCCACCAAATGCACCCTTTGATTGCAATAAACCAATCACTTGAAACGATATATTATTAATGAGAACTTCTTGCCCTACAGGATTTTCATCGCCGAAAAGTTTCCGACTAGTTTCTGCACCCAAAACAGTAACTTGAGCCTGTTCTTGCTGTTGTATTTGGTTAAACATTCTGCCAGTGACAAGAGTAAGATTCTGCACAGCAAGCAAATCAAAGGTAGTGCCTTTAACAGTTGTTGATGTTAACTTGTTATTAAAACTAATTGACATTTTTTGCTCATCTATAGGCGCAACTTTGCTCACACTAGGAACTTGAGCTTTAATTGCTTCTGCATCTGATAACACCAATTGAGCATCAGGAAATTTCATGCCTTCATCATCTTCAAAAGTGCTATATACCGTCAGTTGATTTGCTCCAAACGCCTCAAGTTTACCCAACACAAGATTCTGTGCGCCCTGCCCAATCCCAATCATACTAATAACTGAAGCATTGCCAATAATTATTCCCAACATAGTTAGTCCGCTACGAAGTTTATTAGCAGCGAGAGTAGCAAAAGCCATGTTCACACTTTCTAACAAATTCATAATTCATAATCCCTTCCCAGCATAAAATTACTTAATTTCTTCCTTCCTTCTTTCTTCTTCCTTCTTTCTTCGTGTTCTTCGCTCCTTCGTGGTTCATTTAATCAATATTCTTCCAGTAAAAAGAGAGTAGGCTAAGATCCAGTAACACGATCAATACCATCAATTAATTGATTAGCTGGTGGTTGAATAAAAACCCGTTCACCTTCGGAAAGTCCGCCTAAAATTTGGGTTTTATCACCAGAAGTAATTCCTACCTGTATCGGATGAAATTTTGCTTGATTATCTTTATCTGGTAACAGTACACCCACCTGCCCTCCCTTCCCAGAAACCACCGCAGCCGAAGGAATAACCAAGGCATTGCGAATGTCATTCACCAAAAAAGTTAACTTCACATTTAGCCCTACCTTGAGTTTATCTTGACCCGTTGCCAAAGCAATCTTGACTCGCATAAAAGTGACATTTTCTTCCTTAACTCCTCTAGGAGCAATCAAACGGACTTTCCCTTGAAAAACTTGATCAGGAAAAGCATCAAGGCGAATTTCTACAGGCTGATTTTTCTGAATTTGCGCCATATTCACTTCGGGAACTTTAGCTTCTATTTCCAAACCACTGGATAATTCAGCAATGGAGGCACTAGTTCCCCCTTCATTGGTAGAAACAGAAGTATTTGGAGTTACGAAGTCCCCCGCTTGGGCAAAACGTCGGGTAATTAAGCCAGCAAAAGGGGCGCGAATGAAAGTATTTTCTAACTGATTTTCGTAAAATTGTAATTGGGCAGTTGCTTGAGCTACTTCAGCACCAGCTTTGGTAATTTCCTCAGTTTGATAACCGGAAAGTAGTTTTTTCACTTGTTGTTGGGCAGATATCAGACTAAATTTAGCTTGTTGTAAGTTATCCCTAGCGCTTTTTTCCTCGTTCAAGACGGCATCTAAATCATCACGGGATACTGCTCCTTGAGATGTAGGATATTGCCTGCGCTTGACTCGTTGAGAGGCTAATGCCAAGCGAGATTGAGCTTCCCTCACTTGCGCCGTGTACTTACGCACATCAGCTTGAGCTATGGCAATTTCTTCCGGTCTGTAACCCTTACGCTTTTCTTGTAATTCGGCTTTTGCCTTCCATAACAGTGCTCGATACTGATTCACCTGGGCTTGAAAGGCTTGACGCTCCATTTCTGCGATTAATTGTCCTTTTTGGACAGAACTACCTTCATCTACATAGAGTTTGGCAATTCGACCGGCTTCTCTTGGGCTAATATTAATTTTGCGAACTGGTTGGACAACTCCATTGGTTTTGATTTTAATGTTTAAGTTGCTGGTAGTGACAGGGACTGTTAAATCTGTAATATCATTTTTGCTGGGTTGATACCAATGGCTGAAGTAAGCAATACCCATTCCAGATAAACCAAATGCAGTCAGCCCAATGAGCCAAGGAATCGGATTTTTGATGTTCATGACTGATGGAATAACGAACCACAGAGGCGCAGAGGACACAGAGAAATGAGAGTGGAAGATGATTTCTGCGTAAGTCCTAGAATTAAGTTTTTTTGTATTACACTCCGTACTGTTCTACCTGCATATTCCAAAGCGCGGTATATTCTCCTCCCAGTTGTAAAAGTTCTTGATGAGTACCATCCTCAATTAAATGACCATCTTTGAGGACTAAAATCCGGTCAGCCATTCGCACCGAGGCTAATCTGTGGGTAATCAGAATGGTGGTTTTGCCTTCCGCTAGTTCCACAAAACGCAGGTAAAAATCACACTCGCTGCGGGGGTCAAGGGCTGCGGTAGGTTCATCTAAAAGTAGTAGTTGGGCTTCTTTGCGAACAAAAGCACGAGCTAGAGCTAATTTTTGCCACTGTCCTCCAGAAAGTTCTGTACCGCCAAACTGTTTACCCAATTGTGTATCTTCCCCACTGGGAAAATCATCAACTAGTTTGACGATATCGGCTTTTTCTACTGCATATCTAAGAATCTCTCGATGTTCTAACGCTGCTAAATTTCCTAATGCAATATTTTCTCCCAGGGTGAGTGCGTAATGGCCAAAGTCTTGAAAAACCCCCGCAATTTGCTGCCGCCACTGTTCTAAATTTAAATCTCTAAGGTCTATCCCATCAACGATAATCCGTCCTGTGGTGGGGTCGTAAAGCCTGGTTAATAGTTTGACTAGAGTGGTTTTACCTGCGCCATTTTCGCCAACTATGGCGACTGTTTGTCCTGGGTAAAGGGTAAAAGAAATGTCCTTGAGTGCTAATCTACCATCTGGATAGTGAAAATCAACTTGCTCAAAAGTAATACCTGCACGAATCGGAGTGGGGATTTTTTCTCCGGGTATGTTCAATACCATGGGGGTAGGACTGTCGAGAAAGTTGAAAAACTGCTGCATATAAATAATATTCTCGAACAAATCCAACCAATGACTGACAAATCTTTCTAAACTATTCTGGAAGTAAGTTAATGATTGTACGAACAGAAGTACACTTCCTGGGCTTAACAGTCCTCTAAAAGCTTGCTTGACTACCCAATAGAAAGAAAACCCGTTTCCTAATGTACTCAAAATAGCTAAACTAGATGACCAAAATGCTTGTTTACCTCGCAAATGACCCATGGATTGATGTAAAGATTGAAATGCTTGTCCGTAAAGCTGCATAAAAAATGCACCTAGCTGAAATAATCTAACTTCTTTGGCATAGGTGTCAGTCAGCATTAAAGAGGTGTAATACTGCATTTTTCGGGCTTGAGGACTGTTTTCAAATAAAGTGATCCAAATCTCTCTACCATATTGCGAAGAAACTACTATTTGGGGTATAGTAGCGATCGCAATTACCAATGGTATCCAAAAAGCCAGGGGAATTAATAGCCCAATTACTACGATTAAAGTAATCAATGAGCGACTTAATTCTACCAAGTTCTCAACTAAGTTTAAGGGTTTATAGCTAACTTGTTGTTGCAGAATTTGTAACTCATCATAAAATTCAGCATCTTCAAAACGGCTCAAGTCGGCAAAACTATCAGCTTTTCGCATTAATAATAAACTAATATGAGCCGCTAATTTATCATTGAGATTTCCTTGAAGTGCCAATATCCAAGGATAGAGAAGGTTTTCTAATAGCAAAGCTCCCACCCATGCTGCTACCAAATACCACAAAATTGAATCATCTAATGCTTGACCAGTTGTTAAGGCTGTAGCCACAGTATCTACTACCAGTTTGGTAATCCAAACACTAACCCCAGGAAGAAACCCTTGCAATAAAGTCACAGCAATTAAAAACACCATTTCTTGAGGTGCTGCTGTCCATAATAAGGGTAAAGAACGAAATAAAATTCTAGTGTAGTCTCCAAACCAAACTCTTAAATCGCTCATTAATTAAACCTGAATTTTTATAAAGGGTTAGATAATTCTCTGATTTCCAAAAGTTTGATATTTTCTGAGTAATAACTAGACTTATCACTTGGGAGAGTTTATTTTTCAAGAATAAAATATGCAGTGATCAAATTTTATCCTTTTCCAACTTAACCAGCAATCAGTCGCTGCAAAGTTGATCAGGAATTTTTTCGGATTCTGCTATCTATTACTTTAATATTCTACTTTTGAAAAATTTTGTTCTCCACTTCTTAGGGATGAATATTTCAAAAATTTTCAAATGTCTGTTGTTCAGAATTTTCACGGATATCAAAACAGCCTAGAACCAATATAACCTTGATCATTAAAGGATGATCAGATATTTGATTTGCTATTTTTAGATAAATCCTGAAAAGTAATCAAGTCTGATAACCTTACTAAAGGAGTAATTATAGAGAAATAGAGCTACGCTTTTCAATCGGTCATAAGCATTATTTTAAATTCGCTTTAACTATAAAATTATTCTCTGTTACAAGAATTTTCATTCACCATTAGCACAATTTCATAAATTGATTCCTCCTCTATCAAGAGATAAAATAATACTACTTAAGAAAGAAGAAAATTATCTAGAAAAAGATATTCTTGTAAGAATCGGATAAGCAAACAAAGACATAATTGGCGACCCTGAAAAGAGCAATTTTCATAAAAGACAAGGTTTCACAGAATATAAATCCCATCTGATAGTTCCCCACACTAATCAGAAAGTGGTTTTGCTCTTTTGTGGACTAATACCGCAGGGCGGAATTAAAAATTAACAATTAAAAATTAAAAAAGCAGATTGTATAAGCTTTTCATGAATCTTTAATGGTTAGTTGACTTACACCGTTGTGGACTAGTGTAATTTTGAAGAATTTGTGAAAACTGGTTGATTTAAAAACATCATTCCAGCTTTTTATCAACTCAAATAGAGATTTGCAACCAGGTTATTAAATTTAAGTTGAAAGGAGTAGGTGACAATGCTTGCAGAAAAAACACTCGACCAACCAATATATGTAGAAATGCGTTTGGTAGATCAAGCAGACAAACTAGAAAGACTTCTGTTGTCTGAGGAGGAAATAGCAGCTTTAGAAAAATTAGCAATGTCGGGAGAATTCGACTCTGAAATCACTCAAAGATGGTTTGCTAATTGCGGTGGCTGTGGTGGTGGTGGCTGCGGCGGTTGCGGTGGCTGTCGAGGCTGTCGAGGCTGTCGAGGCTGTGGTGGCTGCGGCTGTCGAGGCTGTGGTGGTTGTAGACCTTGCGGTGGCTGTGGTGGTTGTAGATTTGCCGACCATGGGACAGCATCAAATTTGATGGGAGATATTGATGAGCTTGGATTTGGATACTAACTAAACCTGAAGACAGAATAGGGATTTAGTAATTTGATCAACCGAGTTTCTTGAGGTTAAAATCATCAAATTCGTCCAAAAAAATCAACAGAAACCCTGTTTTTATTCAATATTTTCGGTTGTCAGAAACAGGGTTTTTAATTTTTTTGATCGCTATTTATAGCAGGATTAAACCTTGGCAATAATAAAGTCTATGAAATTAAATGATGGTCAGCGGCTCCGACTACTAGAACACGTTGTTATTAACGTGATGCCGGCAGATTGCAGTGGCGAAGAAAGTATGATATTTAATACAACACGACGAACCCTGAGAGTCCATGGTCAAGCTCTGCATAATGTGGAAAATATTGTTTTACCTTTACTAGATGGCTCTCGCACCATAGGAGAAATCCGCAATGCAATTGGCGAACAATTGACAGATTCTTCCCTAAATCAATGTTTAGAGTTTTTGATGGACAATCGCTTAGTAGAAGAGTCTCTAGAAAATACAAATGATTTAGATAGTCGTGCTTATTTACTTCCTCAAATCAGCCTTTATCATGAATTAGGCTTTGACCAAAAAGATGCTCGAAAAAACTTAGCCAATGCGAGAATTGCTGTTTTTGGACTGGGAGGTTCGGGACTGATAGCAGCAATTAACCTAGCTACTGCTGGGATTGGTTTTGTCCGTTTGTGTGATGATGCCTGTATCCTGCCGGCGGATTCCCTGATGATGTCAGGTTCGGGATTGAATAAAATTGGCACTTTTCGGAGTGTGGAAGCAGCGCGACAGATTGAGTCCATTGGCGGAATCACTGAGGCTGAGATTGTCACAGATGGTTTAAATGACGACGCAACCATCAATTCTTTGCTGGAGGACGTTGACCTGGTAATTGTCGCTACTGATGCCGTATCTGTGAATCTAGCCTATCGTCTGAACAGACTATGCTTGAAGATGCAGCGCCCATTGCTACCGGGTGGAGCGGCTGGGGTGGAGGGAACTGTCGGTCCGTTGGTTTTTTCCCAGGACAAACCCTGTTATCTATGCTATCGGATGCGGTCTATGGCTTGTTCCAAGTTTCCAGAGGCAGAATTGGCGGTTGAACAGTTGCTCAACCGAGAACGGCGTTCTCAACCACGGCTACGGGAAAATTTACCGATAGGTCAGATGTTGGTGGGTAGCTATTTAGCTCTTGAGGCTGTGAAAATGATGCTCGGTTTGGCGATCGCTACTGACGGAAAACTACTACATATAGACTTACTTGGCACAAAACTTACTCATAACGTTGTCCTCAAAAAACCAGGTTGTCCCCATTGTTCAACACAGAAAGGGAACACTTCGACAAGCTCAGTGCATCGCAGGGAAGAGGGAACAGGGAACGGAAAAAGATAGGAGAGAACACAGTGAATACAGCGATTGCACGTCCCCGTTGGCAAGATCTAGTCAGCCCCCATACTGGCGTTATCCGCTCCTTAGATAGATTCACCAAGCCTTATACAGAGTTCGATTTTCCCGTTTTGTGGCAAGCCGAATTAGCCAATTTTCAGCTTCGTAAACAGCCTGATGATTTACGCTACGGTGTCGGTAGGGGCATGACGGATGAACAAGCCATTTTTGGGGCTGTGGGCGAAGCTATAGAAAGATACTGCGGTGGTATTGTTGATTATCGGCAAATAATTGTTAGTAGCTACGAAGAATTAGGTAATCGTGCCGTCCCTTCGACCGTTTTTTCTCCTTTTTCTAACCAACAATACTCTCACCCAACTTTCCCTTTCCCGGCCTTTAATTCCACAACGCAGACTTCGTGGATGAATGCCCTTTCCTTAACCAGTAAGCAACAGGTTTTAGTTCCAGCCTTTTTGGTTTATTTAGACTGGGGTGGCGACCAACCAGGAGATTATATTTTACCTGTTAGTTCTAACGGTATGGCTAGTGGACCATCTTGGGAGTTTGCTGCCTACCGGGGTTTGTGCGAATTAATTGAGCGTGATGCTTTCATTATTACCTGGTTAAATCGCCTCCCTGCCCCACGCATCTATTTCGACCACCTGCCAGGAATTGAGACGGAAATTGCCCGTCACTATGCCCGCTTTGGCATTGAGTTAGTTGTCTTCGAGTTAACTACTGATATTCAAGTCCCGGTTTTCATGGCCATGTTAATTGACCGTTCGGGCAAAGGTCCCGCTGTGTCCACTGGTATGGGATGTCATCTTGATGCACCAACGGCTTTCCACAAGGCAGTTTTTGAAGTTTGTCAAGCTCGCTTTGGTGACATAGAACGGATGAAAACTGGCGCTGGGGCTAATCTCCATCAATATAGTGATATTCAGAATTTAGATGATCACAACGCTTTTTTTTACACGACGGCTCGGCTAGGTGAGTTGGATTTTCTATTTCACCATGACCAATCTTGCCAAGTTGAATATTTACCAACTTACGAATCTGAGTCTGAAGCAGAGAATTTGCAATCAGTAGTTGCCAAGTTAAATTCAGTAGGTGTTGAACCTTATGTAGTGGAAATTACTGCCCCTGATATCGCCTCTCTTGGTTTTCGAGTGGTGCGGACTTTAGCCAGTGAAATAGTCCCTATCTATTTTGGTTATGGACAAGAACCACTGGGGACTCGGCGGTTATTCGAGGTCCCAGAAAGGTTGGGTTATGGTGGCCGACGGACTAAAAATGACTTAAATCCCTGCCCACATCCTATGGCTTAAAACAGCCGTCAGCGAGCCGTTAGCGGGTTGTTGATTAAACAAACGAGGAAATTAGGACAATGCACACAGCCAATGAACCTCTGGAGTTAGCTCTTCTCTATCATTTAAACTCTCCAGTCCCTAAAAGTTATGTTAAGCGGGTTCCGGCTACTGAACTGCGATATCTGCCAGAAGCTCCTTTTCTGGAATTGCCAAAAGCACCACGTGATAACCCGCTGTCTGAGCTTTTAGCGCGACGTACTTCTGTCCGATCATTTGAGCGTCAGGTAATGCCACTGGTCGCCTTAGCTCAACTGCTCGACTCAGGATGTGGACTCAACGGACTGCGGGAAGTGGATGGTCAATGCTATGAGGCTCGTAACTCTCCTTCTGCGGGGGGACTTTATCCTCTGGAGGTGTTCGTATCCACACAAGCGGTAGCAGGTTTGGTTAGCGGACTATATCACTATGAACCTCGCGGACACGGGTTACATTGGGTAAATGATGCCGTCCCAACGGATTTTGTCGAACCATTATTGCAGCAGGATTACATTCTCAATGCCAATGCTCTGTTTGTGTTCACATCGGTTTTTATGCGCTCAATGGGCAAGTATGGGGCGCGGGGCTACCGCTTTGCTCTTTTAGAAGCTGGTCATCAAGCCGAAAATATCTGCTTAATGGCTGGGCAATTGGGACTGGATAGTCTCTGTATTGGTGGATTTGATGATATGAGTTTAAACGCTATGTTGGGTATTGATGGAGAACGTCATGCTGCTCTTTATTGTGTTGCTGTTGGGAGGAAGGGATAATTTTTTTAGGCTTCGCCCCGCTTCGCTAACACGCAGAGTCTCAGAGGCTCAGAGAGGAGGAGTTTGAGGAATTTTTCTTTACTGTCATTAGGGACTTCCAAATAAAAAAATGTCCCAAAACTAACGCAAAAACCCTCTCTATTTCTTCTCTCTCTGTGTTCTCTGTGCCTCTGTGGTTCGTTTATTCATTTATTTATTTATTTATTGGGATAATTTATTTCCCGGAAGTCCCTTAGCAGCTATGACTTAAATATTGCTAAATTAACAAAGGATGCAACTATCTCATTCAATATGGTATCTAGTTCTATAAGATTCTCGGATATTCAAGGTCATTGGTCCCAAGGGTTTATTGAAGCTTTAGCAGCACGGCGAATTCTCAGTGGGTATTCTGATGGAACTTATCGCCCTAATAACCCTGTGACTCGTGCTGAATTTGCAGCTATTATCGCCGCAATTTTTTCCCTGCCTGTCAAACGGGAATATGTACCTTTTGTAGATGTTCCCCAGACGCATTGGGCGATAAACGCGATTAAAAAGGTCTATGAAACTGGATTTTTAACGGGTTATCCAAATCGGCGCTTTGGGATAGATGAAGGTATTGCTAGAGGTGATGCTTTAGTAGCAATGGTCAATGGCTTAGAACTTGCTGGTCAAGTTGACCTAGATTTAGTAAGTAAACTGGCAGAAATTTATCAAGATGGATCTTTAATTCCTTACTATGGGATTAATCAAGTCGCGTTAGCAACTCGTGCTGGTTGGGTAGTTAGTTATCCGAACAAAAAAATACTTAATTACAAAACAGCCGCTACTCGTGCAGAAGTCGCAGTAATGGTTTATCAGGCTTTAGTATATTTAGGAAAAGCGGAAAAAATCCCGACTGATTATATTGTTGTTCCTCCAACCATCCCTAAACCTACAACTGCTCATACTGTTAAGCTAAATCATCGGCGGGAATTTCGGGGGGCTTGGGTTGCGTCTGTATGGAATAGTGATTGGCCTTCTCGACCGGGACTGGCTGTGGAACAGCAAAAAGCGGAATTATTAGCGATTATTAAACAGTTACAAGCTTTGAATTTCAATGCTTTAGTTTTGCAGGTAAGACCAGAAGGTGATGCTTTATATGCTTCGGAATTAGAACCTTGGAGTGCTTGGATAACGGGAACTCAGGGAAAAGCCCCATCACCATTTTATGATCCTTTGGAGTTTGCGATCGCCGAATGTCATCAACGCAATATTGAATTACACGCTTGGTTTAATCCTTATCGTGCTAGAGCAAATAGTCGAGTTTCTACCGTTCGTCCCCACATTGCAGTTACAAACCCCGAAGTTGTTTATCAATGGGGTACTCAACAATGGATGGACCCCGGTGCAAAAATCGTTCAGGACAGAGCATACAACGTCATTATTGATGTTGTCCGTCGTTATGATTTAGATGCTATTCATTTAGATGATTATTTTTACCCCTATCCCATATCTGGTCAACCTTTTCCTGATCATAAAACCTACGCAGCATATCAAACCAGTGGGGGTAAACTAAATATAGAAGATTGGCGACGCGAAAACGTCAATCAAATGGTATTGCGACTTTCTCAAGGAATTAAAGCCACCAAACCTCATGTAAAGTTTGGAATTAGTCCTTTTGGTATTTATCGTTCTGGAGAACCTGCGGGAATTGTCGGTTTAGATGCCTACAGTGTCCTCTATGCAGATTCTAAAAAATGGTTACAGCAAGGCTGGATAGATTATATTGCTCCTCAACTCTACTGGCGTACTGACCAAACCAAACAAGCCTATCAAACTTTACTGCAATGGTGGACCGAAATCAATACTAAACAGCGTCACATCTATGCAGGTAATAATCTCGGACAATTAGATGGTAAGGAATGGAAAAATAGCGAAATTGCCAAGCAAATTCAGATTTCTCGGAATTTAGCAGGTAATTTGTCTTTAGGTAATATCTTTTTTAGTATGACTGGCATTCAGGAAAATCGCCAAGGCATCGCTGACCAATTTAAAACCTATTATCCCACACCTGCCTTAATTCCCACTATGTCATGGCAAAGTTCCATTACGCCACCACCTCCCAAAAACCTCAAGTTTATGGATGGTAAATTAAACTGGGAAGCAGGAGATGATCAACTTGTGCGTTCTTGGACTCTGTATTTGCAAAATAGCAATAATTGGCTAATTCAACGCATTTTATCCGCTGGTACTACCTTTGCGACAGTTCTACCAGGAACTTATGCAGTCTGTGCTGTGGATAGATTAGGGAATGAAAGTGCAGGTATGATGATTACCGTAACTTGATAATTAGCAAGTTGGGTTTTCTCCAGTCAACCCAACTACTTTTTAACTTATGGTTTTTCCCGAAACCTATAAGTTTTTTCAATCAGATTTTCAAAAAAAAGCGCATTCTTCTCTATTGTCAATAATCTTGAGAATATTCTCAATAATTGCCCCTAAAAACGTTCATTTCAGGACTTGATATTCTCAACTATTTTTTTTACAATAATTTTGATTATAATCCAAGGGGTATTTTTTATTTAATTTATTAACACATCAAACTAACATTTAGCAAAATTCTCAAAATAAATATAAACTCGGTAGATATATAATTAGTCTACTGAGTTTTTTTATTTATTGGTACTGAGTAATTATATGAATGAAAGTAGTTCTTCTATTCCTCATAAAATTATTGGTGTTGCTGTTATTTGGAATGACCAAAAACAGATTTTAATTGATAGACGACTTCCTACTGGGACAATGGGTGGTTTATGGGAATTTCCAGGGGGAAAAATTGAAATTGGTGAAACTATTCAAGAATGTATTAAACGAGAAATTTCGGAAGAGTTGGGTATAGAAATTGTAGTTGGAGAACATCTGATTACTATTGACCACACTTATGCTCATTTGCGGGTGACTTTGATAGTTCATCATTCTCAACATTTAGCGGGTGTTCCTCAAGCCCTAGAATGTGATGAAATTCGCTGGGTAAGTTTGGATGAATTGGATAATTTTACTTTTCCAGAAGCGAATAGGGAAATTATTGCGGCTTTGAGGAAATATCATCAGGAGAATTGATAAATTAGATAGTTATTAGGAAGGGTTTAGCAATGCTAAACCCCTACGAAATCTGAATTTAATTATCAATTTTGATTTTAACAAAAACCTGTTCCTTGGCATTTTTGACATTTGGATAATCTGCGTGAACCATAAGGTTGGATTCTCCCTTTACATTGACAGGAAGAACATTCAATTTTATGTTCTTTGTTATCGGCATTGTTAGTATTTTGAATGTCTGGTGATTTTTCATTAGCCATGATTTTTGCTTTTATTTAGGGCTTAATTTGATATGGGAATATCGGGTTTATTTAGTTGAAACAATATTAGTTAAAATCACATTGTTGATATAATGAATCACAAAATTATTATTCAAAAATGATAAAAGAAAAAGAAAGTGAAATATTAATTCTCAATATTATGAGCCGCAGCTAGGGTGAAGTAAGGTTTTATAATCTACGTTCCAAATTCGAGCTAATCCTTTAGCACTTAGTTCTGATCTAATTGAATCTTTGGCTTGACAAGCATCGGCAATTGCTTTGATGTAATTACTCGCAATCTCACTTTCACTTCTTTGTTTTTGAATATCTATTAATTGACGATTAGTTTCAGCATTTTTTTGATCAGGTGAGCGAAAGGAATGAATTACACCAATAATTCCTTCAATTTGATTGCTACTTGTACCATTAATATTATTAGTGGGAGTAGTACGCATAATTACAAAGCCACAACTACCGCCGCAGTTTGGATAGTTTAGAGATCCTATATTAGAGTTGACGTTTGCATAATTATTTGAGCCTGTTGACAATTGGTAAAAAAAGTTGGACAGCATAAAATATCAAAAAAATCTGCTTCCTTAGTCGAATGGTTAAAATTAATTGAAAAATTAGGCTTTTATGGTACAATGGCATTGCTAAAAATGCTTTTTCAACAAAAACAACGTTTATTTTTAAAATGAAAAGTAACAATCTATTAACTGTATTTTATTTGTTACCAATAATTTCCTACAATAGTTAAAAAGACTTTTATAAAAGGTGTAAGTAAAAAAATGTCTAAAACCGTTGCTGACGTAATGAGTCGTGATCCTATCCTTGTCCATCCTCAAACTCCCTTAAAAGAAGCTATCCAAATTCTGGCAGAAAAACACATTAGCGGTTTACCTGTAATTGATGACGCAGGTAAATTAGTCGGAATTATCTCAGAAACAGATTTGATGTGGCAAGAAACTGGTATAACTCCCCCTGCATATATCATGATTTTGGATAGTGTGATTTATTTACAAAATCCTGCAACCTATGAACGAGATTTACATAAAGCTTTAGGACAAACAGTAGGGGAAGTTATGAGTAAAAATCCCCTAACTATTTCTCCTGATAAACCATTAAGAGAAGCAGCAAAATTAATACAAGATCACAAAGTTCATCGTCTCCCAGTCCTTGACAATGCGGGTAAGGTAATTGGTATTCTAACTCGTGGTGATATTATTCGCACTATGGCCGCAGAGTAGCAAAGGAGAGAAATATTATCTGACAACTAACAACTGTACGGGCGAAGCATTTGGAGAACTATTTTTGGCAATGACTGATAATTTATCTTCCAAATGCTTCGCCCCTACTAACAATTAACAACTGACAAAGGACAATTAAATGAGTGTGTCTGCTGATAGTATAAGAGAATTACTGCGTTCTGACAATTTAGGCGATCGCTTGCGTGCAGTCAATCAAATTCGGGAACTAGAACCACAAATCGGTTTAGAATTAGTCCAAATTGCCATTCAGGATAAAAGTGCGCGTGTCCGTTATTCGGCCGTAAGTCAAATGGATACCCTGGGAACACAGGATTTACCATTATCCTTGAATATCCTCCGAGGTTTACTTCATGATCCAGAAGCAGATGTTCAAGCAGCCGCAGCAGACTGTTTAGGTGCGCTGAAATTACATGACGCTTTTGAAGACTTACAACAGCTTTACCAAGAAACACCAGAATGGCTGGTACAGTTTAGCATTATTGCGACATTAGGAGAATTAGGAGATCCGCGAGCCTTTGAATTGCTTACCCAAGCACTTGCTTCCGATAATGGCTTAATTCAAACTGCGGCCATTAGTTCCTTTGGTGAATTGGGAGATCCAACAGCAGTTCCTCTCCTAGTTCCATACAGCACTAATCCAGATTGGCAAGTACGTTACAGAGTAGTACAAGCTTTAACTCGTTTGGGTAGTGATGAAGCTAAATCTATTCTAGCAACCTTGGTAAATGACGAAGTAGAGGCAATTGCCAAAGAAGCAAAAGCTGGTTTGCAGTTAGTTTAATTTAGTAGTTGCGTTTACGTAATCAAGCGCAACTGCTCACCTAATTTTGGCAAATAGCTTAATTTTTGATTGATACAAAAACTCTATCTAAGTTAAAAAACCAACCATCAGCCTATATTACTACTGACGACTATTTCTGTGAGTCAGTGAATTCTGCTTAGTGAATAGTCCTAAAAAAGTAGTACATTGAAAAGTGCATCTAGTAGCATTAAAATCTTGATTAAATCACCTGTGCGGAAAATCGTTATTGCTGGAAACTGGAAAATGTTTAAAACCCAGGCAGAATCCGCAGAATTTTTAAGCGGATTTTTGCCTCACCTGGAGGAAACCCCCTCAGAACGAGAAGTGGTATTATGTCCTCCCTTCACCGACTTAAGCCTGCTGTCCAAATCTTTACATGGTAGCCGTGTAAATTTGGGCGCACAAAACGTCCACTGGGAAGAACATGGAGCATATACAGGCGAAATTGCTGCCCCCATGCTCACGGAAATCGGTGTGCGTTTTGTCATTGTTGGACACAGTGAAAGACGGCAATTCTTCGGAGAAACTGACGTAACTGTCAATCTCCGTCTTAAAGCCGCCCAAAAGCATGGACTCACACCCATTCTTTGCGTTGGGGAAACTAAACAACAACGAGACGCAGGGGAAACAGAATCAATAATTAGCAACCAATTAAAAAAAGACTTGGTAGATATTGATCAAACTCACCTAATTATTGCTTATGAACCAATTTGGGCAATTGGTACTGGTGATACCTGTGAATCCAAGGAAGCAAATCGGGTAATTGGCTTAATTCGCAGTCAATTAACTAATCCCCTAGTTCCTATCCAATATGGCGGTTCAGTCAACCCGAATAATATTGATGAAATTATGGCACAACCAGAAATTGACGGCGCTCTCGTTGGTGGCGCTAGTCTAAAAGCTGATAGTTTTGCCAGAATTGTCAACTATCAATAATGGGGATTGGGGATTGGGGATACATCAATTAAAAGTTAAAAAATTTCATGTCTAACAACTTAACTATCCGAGATCACTGTTTTACCTGGGGAAAGCGGACTTATCTCATGGGAATTTTGAATGTCACCCCGGATAGTTTTAGTGATGGTGGTAAATTTAACACCACCTCAGCGGCTTTAACCCAGGCACAAGCAATGGTTTCGGCTGGTGCTGATATTATTGATATTGGTGGACAATCAACCCGTCCAGGGGCAGAACAAATATCCCTAGAAGCAGAACTTGAGCGGGTGCTATCGGTCTTGGAGTTGCTACGTCCAGTTATTGATATTCCTATTTCTATAGATACTACTAGAAGCGAAGTAGCTAAAGCAGCAATTATCGCTGGAGCAGATATAATTAATGATATTTCTGCTGGAACATTTGACCCGCAAATGTTGCCAACTGTTGCTAGTTTAAATGTGCCGATTGTCTTAATGCACATCCAAGGAACTCCCCAAACTATGCAAAAATGTACTGATTATGAAGATCTAATTGCTGATATTTATAACTTTTTATCTGAGCAAATTACAAAGGCTACACTTTTGGGAATTGACAAAAATAAAATAATTATTGATCCTGGTATTGGTTTCGCTAAAAACCATGAGCAGAATTTAGAAATTTTTCGCCGTTTAGAATCATTAAAAACACTCAATTCTCCAATTTTGGTGGGAGCATCTCGTAAAAGTTTTATAGGTAATATTCTTCATCAACCAGATCCGAAATTGCGAGTTTGGGGAACAGCCGCAGCCTGTTGTGCAGCCATTTTCAATGGTGCAGATATCCTCCGAGTTCACGATGTTCAGGAAATGCAAGAAGTTACTTTAGTAGCAGATGCTATTTATCGTGAAGGTTAGGAGTCAGGAACAAGAAAGAATATAGAAACAGAAAAAGGGGTTGATGTTTAGAGGTTGTTTGATAGCGAAGCGTGGCGTTAGCCATAAAGTATTAGATGAAACCCATAATCTCTAAAAACCTAACCCCCCTGCCCCCTTCCCTACAACCCACATTCCGCACCCCAAAATGTTACAGAGGGAAATTACGGAGATGAAAATCAAAGGGAGCATCAAAACAAACAGATAAAGTGAAAAAAGGCATTTGAGAAACAGTAAATCACCAAAAATGTCATCAAAATCTATTCTCAATAAGAAGCAATAAGAATGCACACCACCTGGAGAGGTCAATGAATAAGCGAAAGGAGATATTCAAGAAATAATTATAAGTTAGACTAATCAATTAAAGTAAAAAACGAAATTATAGACATAGTAAAATGGAGCTATAAATCAAAGAGATTAGCTCATCTTTACTCATAGAAATTAAATTGATAGAGATGATAATTAGCTGACTAATTGATAGTAACGTAAACAATCATCTGGTAAAAGACTCAAGATAAAATCTCTGTCCTTATTCCAATTAGAAATATGTTTCTCCTGATTGAGTGTAACCAAATGAATACACTGAAAGCATTGAAAAATCCAGCGTAAAGTAGGACGATTAGTTGCTTTGCCTAATTGATTTTTAATTGTTGATTTAGACTCCAAAAGAGCATTTCTAATATGACGTTGAGCCAAAGTATAAACCAGTAGACATAAACCCATAATCATTCCCAAAGACTCTATTCTCTCAGGACTTTTGAGGAAAATACTGTCGGCAAAAAATAATGGGTCTTTGAGAAAACCAAACCCTCTTTCACATGATTGTTGAGCTTTATATTCCCTGAGCATAGAATCATTGCTTAGTTCCTTTGAATCTAAAACATTTGTCGCAATAATAAAACGTCCCGCACTCAGCAATTCTGTATTAATTTTACTTTCATCCTGGGAGACTGTAGCTGATATTTGATAGGATATTTCTCCTGAAGTATCTTTTTTATTAGATTTTACTTGAGTCACCGTACTTTCGTGAATTTGATGATATTTGAATTGTTTTGATAATTTTGATAATGCCTTGATAGCATCTGCAACACATGCAAGTCTCTCTTGTGATAACTTTTTCAAATCTTGCACAGCTTTTGATTCTGCTTTGGTAATTTTTTGTGTGAGCTTATGCAGGTCTGATTCTTTTCTTTCTTGACTTTGCACTACTAACCATCTTTGTTCTATCCCTGCATAATTTTGGATTTTTGATGCTAATTTATATCCTGGTATTGTACTATCAATAAATTCTGATTCTGCTAATGTTGATATTAATGATTTTGCTGCTTTTATGCTTAATGGTACTCGACATAACCAACGTAATTCTGACATCATTTTCAGGTTTGATTCTGTATATAAAGCAGCGTCAGCAACCATGAGACTATTAACTTCTAATTGTTTTTGATATTCTACTGCTATTTTACCAAAACATGATGAGTCAGCTTGGTTTCCCGATGCTAGTTTTAAAAATATTGGTATGTCTCCATCTCCTGAACATATCATTTCTATGATAAACTGTTTTAAGTCTGGACGATGGTCACGAGAATAACCGTAGGTGATGGTTATTTCTTTTGGTGATTTTACTGCTAATTCTTCTAATTCTTGGTTATTTCCTACTTTTTGACTCTCAAATATTACGAATGGTAAGCTAGTGTTATACTGCCCATGCACGTGCATTGATGATGAGTCTAGATGTGATGTTGATAGTGATACTCCAAATTTTTGAGCAGCTTTTAAGGCTATGATAAAAAAGATTGTATCTAAGCCTTTTATAAACAGTTTATCCATGACTCTCCCCAATTTATCGTCGTTGAGATATTCTGGTTTTACTCCTGCTCCTATTAAATGCTCACAGGCTATTGTTTCAAAATATTTGGGAAACATATATAACGGTTTGGAGACAAATCCTAACCCGTTTATTATCATGGCTTTTACCACTTGACCTGCATTTACTTTTTCGTCTTTTTCGACTCCTATTAATTCATTTATTATTTCTACTATTCCGATTGAATCTATGATTCCTGCTACTATCCCTAGATGGTCTATGTTCTGAATTTCCATTTCTTGAGGTTTTAATTTCACAACAGTTTCCTCTCATACTTCTGTTGTTATCAATTATTTCTTATTTGGTTATCAATTCATTTTTTTCTTTTGTTACCAAGTTTCACTTTCTCACACCATTTCGCTTTTAATGCTATTTATTATCATTAAGCATCTTAATTTTTGAATTGACTTTAGTTATTATGTACTACTTTAAGGGCTTTTTTGATCTGTGACAGTTTGGGGTGCGGAATGTGGGTTAAAACCTTTAGTTCCAAAGATTTTAGATATTTTATCTACATTAGTGAAAGGTCAAGCTGTAGTTGTTAGTCTTGAATAATAATGAACTGAAATAAGATCCCCGACTTCTTTCTGGATCTTGTAAATACATTATAAATTAATCTCAGAAGTCGGGGATCTGGATATTATAATGTTCTAAATCTCCAACTTATCACCCCGAATTGAATAATCTAATAACTCCATTGGGTGCATGACAGAAATAGTTTTCCCCTGCAAATATTTACTAATCTGCAAACTACAACCAGGATTAGGAGAAGCAATTAAATCTGCACCAGTATTTAATAAATTCTGGGCTTTTTGTTTACCTAATTCTTCCGCAACTTCCGGTTGTAACATATTATAAACCCCCGCACTACCACAGCACAAAGCCGCGTCAATAGGTTCTTTTAAAGTCACACCCGGAATTTGTTTTAAAAGTTGACGAGGTTGAACACTAATTTTTTGACCATGTAATAAATGACAAGCATCTTGATAAACTAAAGTCAGATTTTTATCAGTCAAAGGTGAAAGTTTAGCCGTTAAACCCACATTAGCTAAAAACTCCTGTGAATCCTTAACTTTCGCGGCAAATACTTTAGCTTTTTCCGCATATTCTGGATCATCTGCTAAAATATGACCATATTCCTTCAAAGTATGACCACAACCAGCAGCATTGATAATCACAAAATCCACATGAGTATCAGCAAAACTATCAATCATTTGTCTTGCTAAAACCTTCGCTTGTTCCGTTTGTCCTTGGTGTTCAGGAAGCGCAGCACAACAACCTTGAGATTTAGGAATTACCACCTCACAACCATTCGCAGTTAAAACCCTTACTGTCGCTTCATTGACATCAGAGAAAAACAACCTTTGCACACATCCTAAAATTACACCAACCCGATATCTTTTTTCACCCTTCGCTGGGATGATATCTGGTAAATTATCCTGAAAAGATTTAAGAGTAATTTCCGGTAAAATAGATTCCATAGCAGCTAACCGGGGAGATATGGCTTTAATTAACCCAGTTGCTTGTAATACCTTAGAAATTCCTAACTTTTGATAAACTAATAAAGGAAAAAGTAAAATTCTTAAAAGATCAGGATTAGGAAACAGAGAAAAAATCAATTGTCGAACCAACTTATCAGGTAAACTGCGATTATAATTTCTTTCCACCTGATGTCTAGTAGCCGAAATCAACTTATCATACTGCACACCAGAAGGACAAGTAGAAACACAAGCTAGACAACCCAAACAAGAATCAAAATGTTCAACAGTAGCCGTATTGAGAGCAATTTCCCCCTCATTAATAGCATCCATTAAATATATCCGTCCCCTGGGAGAATCCATCTCCTTACCTAATACCCGATAACTAGGACAAGTAGACAAACAAAAACCACAATGAACACAACTATCAATTAACTTAGGATCAGGTGGATGACTTCCATCAAAACCCTGCAAATTCTTAATACTAGCAGTATTATTCACCGAACCTTCCGAAACTTGCATTTATATTTCTCCCCTCTTAACCTCTGTGACCTCTGCGCCTCTGCGGTTCGTTTTTAATTAAAACTTAAATCCCACCCACAAACCGACCAGGACTTAAAATAAAATTACCATCAAACTGTGTTTTAATTCCCCGCATTACTGCCAAAGCATTACCATTATACCCCCAAACATCAAACCTTTCCTTCAACTCAACAGGTGCTGATAAAATACTTAAAAAACCAGAATTTGCTGCACATAAATTCCGCAAAGGTAAAATCTGATCTTTATTTTCTAAACGGACTAAACCCAAACCACTGCTAATATGAATTAAACCAATATCTATTTGATTGATAATCTCCACAGCCGCAGTTGGTAATACTCCTACTTTGCAGGTAATTGTAGATTCTGTCACATGAGAATGTATTTGTTCTGGTAATCGTTGCCATAAATTAATTTCCTGATTTCCCAAATAAATTACCCCCTGTAAGCCTAACTTTTCGCCAATTGCTAAAAGTCGTTTTGACTGTTCTTGGACACTTTCATTAATATTTTGAAAGCGGGTAATTAATCCTATTCCTGTTCCCAAATCTAAATTAGTAACTAACTTACTTGATAATAAATCAACTTGAGTTGGTGTTAATTCCGAACTTTGTAAAGTTCTCACTGCTTGGGATATAGCTTCAGGTTTTCCAGTTAATATCACAGTTTGCGAAGTTTCAGGAATGGGATAAACTCGAAAAGTGACTTGGCTGATAATTCCTAATGTCCCGTAAGCACCAGTAAATAATTTCATTAAGTCGTAACCAGCCACATTTTTAACGACTCTTCCCCCAGCTTTGGCGATTTGACCATCTGCGCGGATAAAAGTTATACCTAGAAGTTGGTCACGCACACCACCATAACGTTGCCGCAGAGAACCCGTATCGGCAGTAGCAACCATACCACCAATAGTAGCAGAATTAGGAAAAGCGGGATCAAGTGCTAAAAATTGGTGATGTTTAGCTAAAATCTCCTGAAGCTGGGCAAATTTCATCCCTGCTTCAACAGTGACAGTTAAATCACCTACAGCGTGTTCTATGAGTTGGTTAATGCGTTCGGTGCTGACAATAATATCAATATTTTTAGCTAAACCACCCCAATTGATTTTACTCCCGCTACCACAGCTTAGAACACGCCATTTGTGACTGTTGGCAGTGGTGATAACGGCGGCTAATTCTGCTTGGCTATGGGGATAAATGACACAACTAGGCTGGCTTTTGGGGTCTATTCCCTGTTGGATATTATGCTGTTGGGTGGGGCTGAGATTTTCCCAGGATATAACGGCGTTTTCGGTGCTGAGAATAGAAGTTAAGGTAGATGCTATTGAATTCATTAGTCTCTTTTTTATTCTTAATTTAATATGAATTATATTTTGCGTAAAGCTAAGAGGTTATCTCGTTCCCAGTCTCTGACTGGGAATGCCATGATGTAGGCTCTGCCTAATTGTATTATTAAAGGCAGAGCCTTATAGAATTCATTCCCATACAGAGTATGGGAACGAGAGATATTTCACAAATAAATCTAGGGGTTTAGCACTGCTAAACCCCTACTCATACTAAACTATTAATCTCAGTTGATTCTAGAAAGTGAAGGTAGTCCGTAAAGTACCAACGTACTCGGTGCTATTCTTGTCGTTATGCTCAGGATTCAAGATGACTATTACACCTGGAGTAACAAGGATATTATCAGAAAGCTTCACCTTGTAAAGACCTTCTATATGATAAGAAGTGCCTGATTCTCTACCTGTATCTTTTAGTGCATTGATAACAGATTGTCCACTTTGTTTATAACCAGTGACTTTAGGTGAGCGACCGAAGATTAAACCCAAAGTATTACCTTCTTTACCGAAGTCTTTGATACCCAAAGTAGTAGCCCAGTACCAAACTTCAGCACTTTGTGGAGTGCCTGCTAAGGTACTAGCTGTTGTATAACCTGCCCAACCGCCCAGGGTGATATTCTTTGTGGGTTGCAAGGTACCTTGTATACCGTAGTTGTTAGATTCACTACCAGCATTACCAGCATTATTAGCGAAGGCACTGCCAGTATCTCCGAATAATGAACGATTGTCGCTACCTTGATAAGTATGAGCATAGGTCAGTCCAATGTTGATAGCTTGGTTGGGTTTAATAGCCAATTGACTAAACAGTGTATTACTACCATCGAATAGTCCTCTCCGTGCGCTAGGATCTGCTGCATTGTTTCTACCTGTGGCAAAATAAGCTGCGCTCAAGGCCAATTTACCATTAGGATTGACGTTAACAGTGATACCAGCACCGTCAGCTGCTTGACGATAAATGGGGCTGAAACGTCCGTAGCGAGATAAAGCACCTGTACCACTGCTTCTAAAGTCAGGGTTGAAAACATTGACATTTTCGTTCAACTCACCACCAATAGCGTCAATCCTGACACGAATATTGTTTTTTAAATTGAAAGCGTAGTTGAGTTTGTCAATAGTTACGGTGTTATTGCTATTATTACCAGTTGCACTACCATCATAACCTAAGCGGGTCATGTTAGTACCCGTAACGGCACTGTTGGGTATGATATTTATCCCTTGCAAACGAGTTTGCAATTGGTCTGTACCAGTGAAACTACTGTTCAAACTCAACCGCACTCGATTAGAGAAGGTTGCAGTGCTGTTTAGGTCAGGGTTATTATCGGGATTTGTGTCAGTGTCTGCTACCTTATCCCCAAAAGCTTGGGATACGCTGAAAATCGCTTCACCAGATAGTTTTGTGGTGGTGGAGAACTGATTAGCTTCTAATTCGCCAGTACGAGCTTCTAAAGCATCTACTTGACCGCGAATAGTTGCTAGTTCAGTGGAATATTCTTCTTGCAAACGTTGCAAGGTAGCTAAATCTTGCTTGCTCACCATGTCAGCGGTTGCGGTAGCAATGAGTTCATTAACGCGGTCTAAGCAGGAATTTAAACCAGCCGCAAATTCATAACGACTCAAGGCGCGATTACCACGGAAAGTACCATTAGTATAACCACTAACTCCACAGCTATAACGTTCAAATAAAGATTGTAAAGCTTGAAACGCCCAATCTGTGGGTTGTACGTCGGAAAACTGAGAAACGGATGTTATTTGACCCAAGCTGTTGGACTCTTGGGACAATTCAGCAACACTTGTTACTTGTTCCTTAGCTTCACCAGCAAATGCACTGTTACCAGTTAGTAAGGTCAAAGCTAGGACAGGACTAACCTTGAGGATATTCCAAAAAGCTTTTTTCATAAATTTCAATCTCTCTCACACCTATAGTGAATCCAGTCTATGGTAAAGTCCCAAGGGAACTTATACATAAATGTTCTATAGTGATTCTACATCATTAATGGCAATTAAAACAACTAAATATCAAAATTTTTATACAAGGTTATGATTTATTTATTATTTGATAAATTTGAGATTATACCCTGTCTATGGTATGTATTGATGGGGATCAATATCCAATTTACGATCGCTGACCTGTAACAATATATGTAACTCGTTGAGCAATATTAGTTGCGTGATCTGCCATGCGTTCTAAACAACGAATTGCTAAAGTTAACAAGAGAATTGGCTCAATTACGCCAGAAATATTTTCCTGTTGGGCAAAGGTTTGATAAAGATGCTCATAAGCATTATCTACAGCATCATCTAACTGCTTCATTCTTTGTCCACTGGTTTCGTCTAGGTCTGCCAATGCGACTAAACAAGTTGCTAACATTGCTTGGGCGTGCTGGGACATAATTGCAATTTCTGGTAAGGAACTATGTTGAGGATAAGGGAAGAGTTTAATGGCAATTTCCCCTAACTCTTCGGCATAATCCCCAATTCGTTCTAAGTCACGCACCAATTGCATAAAAGCACTTATACAGCGCAAATCTCTTTCTGTGGGTACTTGACGAATGATAATAGTTGTGCAGTCTGATTCTATTTGCCGATAAAAGCGATCAATTTTTTTATCTAACCGGGGTATTTGTTCCGCTGCGATTAAGTCCCCGGCAAATAGGGCTTGGTGACTCAGCCGAAATGATTGTTCTACTAAAGCCCCCATACGTAATAAATCCCGTTCTAAACGCCTAATGGAGCGTTTTATTGGTAGTATTTCGTGATTGGGAGGATCAAATACAGTTTTCACAGTGGTTATATTAAAAGTGTGTATATTTTCTTAACTATAGTCTTGACTAGTACCGCAGGGCGGAATTAAAAATTAACAATTAAAAATTAAAAAAGCAGATTGTATAAGCTTTTTAGGGATTTTTAATGGTTATCTTACTTGCGCTGTACTGTACTAGGTAAATTTGTCATAACTTGAGAAAATTGAATTTGTATCCAAGCACCACCTGTTTCTGGATGGTTCATGGCTTTAATTACACCACCGTGAGCCATGACTATTTGCTGGACAATGGCTAAACCTAAACCGCTACCAGCAATTCCCGTTGTCGAATTTACTTCATTGACTGGTGAACGATACCGGGCTTTATCTCCGCGATAAAACCTTTCAAATACATGAGGTAAGTCGTCAACAGCAAAGCCAACACCGAAATCAATAATATTTATTTCCAACATTTGACCGTTATCAGTAGAAATTATTTTAGTCTCAATGTCAATAGTTGTGGTGGCTGGACTATATTTGATGCTATTATCTAGCAAATTGACGAATACTTGATAAAGTCGAGATTTATCTGCCTGAATGCAGATGCTGTCTAGTCCAGAATAGTTAATACTGAGAGAATGACTCTGGGCAATTGGTTCTAGGGTTTCCCATGCGGAGATGATGAGCGATCGCATTTCCACCATTTCCAAATTTAACTGCATGGTGGGATTGTTTTGCATTTGCGTCAACTCCAACCAACTTTGGACTAAATTAATCAGTCGGTCAACTTCTTGCATCAGCCTATTAACCCAACGGTCTAAAGGTGGTTCTAAACGGGTTTGCAGAGTTTCCACCACGAGACGAATTGCCGTCAACGGGGTGCGGAGTTCATGGGCTAAATCGGAAAAAGAGCGATCGCGTTCTTGCTTCATATCTAGCACAGATTGGCAATTTTCCAAAAATACTCCCACCTGTCCCGTTGGTAATGGCAAGCTAGAAGCCCGCAGAAACATGGGCTTTAATTCTGTCATCATCTTAGCATCTTCACAAGCGGGATGAAAAACCCATTCCTGCACCTGGGGTTTTTGCCAATCACGAGTTTGTTCAATTAACTGATCTAATTCATAAGACCTCACCAACTCTAGCAGCAAACGCACCTGTCCAGGTTGCCATCTTTGAAGATATAAGATTTCCCGCGCTTGTTGATTGCACCACAACAATTGATTTTCCTCGTCTACCTGCAAATATCCCAGCGGAGCAAAATCCAGTAATTCCTTATACATGGACAATGATTGCTGCAAATTTTGTTGCTGCCTATTCACAATAGAGATTTCCTGCCGTAAGCGAGGTCTTAGCAGCAGTTTAATATTAGTAATTTTATGGGAATTAGAACTTGGCGATTGTAGTAATTGTTCTAAATATCGGTGCAAATGAACCTGTTGCCAAACCCAAAAACCCAGGCCGACAGCTAAACCCAGCGAAAATCCCAGAAAAAACATGGAAGTCGTTAGTTCGTGTGTTATTACTCAAAATTAACAACTATTTTCACCAATCACCCAAATCTGTAACCAAAACCCCGCACAGTTACAATATATTCTGGATGACTAGGATCTTCCTCCAACTTTTCCCGTAACCAGCGGATATGAACATCCACAGTTTTGCTATCCCCTACAAAATCTGGACCCCATACCTGATCTAATAATTGCTCTCGTGACCATACCCGACGGGTATAACTCATAAATAATTCTAAGAGTCGGAACTCCTTGGGAGACAAACTTATCTCTTCTCCACGGACTATAACCCGACACTCTTGAGCATTTAAAGTTATATCTTTGTGCTTCAGAACCGGAACTTGTGGCAATGCACTTAAACGTTGACGACGAAGTAACGCCCGACACCGCGCCACCAATTCTCGCATACTAAATGGTTTTGTCAAATAGTCATCAGCACCCACTTCTAAGCCTAGGACTCGGTCAGTTTCACTACCTTTAGCACTCAACATTAAAATTGGCACTGAGTTGCCTTGATGACGTAAAAAACGGCAAATGTCTAGGCCATTAATTTGCGGTAACATCAAATCTAATAGCACCAAGTCTAAAGGCAGTTCTTCAGAATTATCTTCACAACTTTTCAGATATTCTATCGCTGCTCGGCCATCACTAGCGGTAATTACTTCATAGCCTTCCCCTTCCAAGGCCACAACTAACATTTCCCGAATTAGTTCTTCGTCTTCGACTACGAGAATACGGCTTGTTTGTCCAATATCTGCCCTGGCAGAATACTTAGCTAATTCACTGGTATACATTAATTTTTTCAGTGCATAACAAAGTCTAGTATATTATAAATCATACCAATGATAGATTTATTTTGTTTTTCTGGACTTGGTGATTCCAAGAATGGATTGCATCAGTAATGCCAAACATCAACTATGAATGCTACCATCAGGCATAATCGCCCCAGTTAAGAAAGTTTCACTCATATCTGTATCATCTAAATTAGCTCCAGTTAAATTTACTTCGCACAAATTAGCCTCGCTTAAATCAGCACCACTCAAGTCCGCACCTTGTAAATCTGCTTTCCACATTCTCACACCTCCCATTTTTGCACCACTGAGATTTGCACCCTGTAAGTTTGCGGCGGAAATTGATGCCATGTGTAAATTAGCATCACACAAGTTAGCACCACTTAACAATGCACCACTGAGATCTGATTCATTTAAATGAGCAGTTGTTAATGTAGCTTGAGTTAAATCAGCACCACAGAGAATAACTTCGGATAAATGCGCTCTTGCTAATGTTGCTCCTTGAAGATTCGCTTTACTCAAATTAGCTCCACTCAAAGAAGCTGCTGTCAGGTTTGCTCCTCTTAAATCTGCTCTACCGAAGTCCACCCCACCCAAATTGACTCCTTGCAAATTTGCTCCTGGTAAAGCAATACAGGTAAAGCTTCTTTCTCCTGTCGCGTATCTAGCTAAAAGTTCTTGAACATTCATACTTTTCTAGACCTTGGTAAGTAGTCGGACAAAATTTAAAATATAATTAAATCTTGATTAATCCTGTTGTTTATTTAAACTAAACATAAATTTATTCACATTTTCTAACTTCTGGGCAATTAATGAACCAGAACTTTAGCAAATGCTACAATAAAATCACCGGACTCATTGCTATCCAGTATTTATGAATACTCACAATTTAAAATTAGGAAAATATCTAACCTTAGAAGAATTTTGTACCTGCACTCAAACTTATCATAAATATGCCGAAAATATCAACCCATATCCACAAAATCTACCAGAAGTAATTCCCGCATTACAGGATTTAAATAAATTTATCATTGACCCAATTATAGATTATTTTAGTAGAGAAAAATTTCAACTTACCTACGGTTTTTGTTCTCCAGACCTAAAAAAGTATCTTGAGAAAAAAGACCCAGTTACAGGTCAAAAAAATGGACGTGTAGCCCCCAATCTCGACCAACATATTAGCCATGAAATCAACAAAAATGGTACATACTACTGTAAAAGATTAGGTGCAGCTTGTGATTTTCTAATTACAGACTTACCCAGCACAGAACTAGTAGAATGGATATTACAAACAAAACTACCCTTTGATTCCCTGTATTTTTACAGTCCCCACCAACCAATTCACATTAGTTATGGACAACAACATAAACGAGATATTTGGACATTTAATAACTCAGGAATCCCCACAAAAAAAGGAATCGAAAACTGGATAAAACTAGCAAAACAAACTTAAAAAAATCTCTCTATTCCTCCTCTCCGTGTCTCTGTGACTCGTTAGAAATATTCTTTCTTCTTTGTCTAGTTCTCAAAGCTGCTTTAAGTGCTTTCAACTTATAAGCATCTGCATCTTTAGCCCAAAATAACCTATAACCATCAATAACAGTACAATTTTCCTTTAAACATTTTTTCCAGCCAGAAACATGACTAATACTGTGCCAATTATCTAAAAGTCCTCTATCTTCTTCTTGACGAGTTAACTTAGCAAATTTCTCATATTGGGGATAATCAGAAGTAACTAAAGCATCTATTTGGTGTAAGATTGGTGGATCATCTTCTAAATCATAATCCTGATAAGTAACGTGCAAATCTCGCAAATCAATTGTCATCACTTTTGATAAAATGGGATGAGGATTAATATCAAAATCAGGATAAAATAAATAAGAAATCTTCGGTGTTTTCAGATGGAATTTAATCACATTTGCTTCTTCTAATCTTCCCAGAGTCCGACTAGCGCAACCTTCATACAGGCGTAATAAAGGGTCAACTGCTTGTAGTGCGGAAATATGCACCCAAAGGGAATTAGGTAATTTTTTACCAACCTTGCTTTCTTGACAGCGTTTAATAATGAGTTCTGTATTTCCCAAGCTGCGTAACATTTGGTCAGCATCTAAACAAGCTTGTTTATAACTACTATATAAACCAATTATGTCCTCTTGGACTGCTGGGGATAATTGTCCTAATCGGGGACGACGGCTAAAATTGCACAGCGCTAAATAAACCATCAAATCTTGACGGCGTTTGTCAGCGATCGCTTGCCATTCTTCTGTGTCAGTTGCCTGTATAATGACATTAAAAGCCCGGCGTAAACTCCCAAATTCCTCAGCAATTTCCGCTGCTTGAGGTAATTCTCCCTTAATAGGCATTCTTCCCCGTTCCGTCAGAAAATTCATCAAAGGCGTTAATAATTCCTGATGTTCCTCAAACTGTTTTACACAAAGACGGATTCTGGGAGTAGTCGCCCGGGAACGAAACCGAGAAGCGCGAAATAACTCCGCTTCAGCATCATCTCGAAACACAAAATAAACCCCCAAAGCCACAGGAATTGCGTCAACTCCTAATACTTGGTCAATGTAAATTTTTAATTCTTCTTGTTCATAATATTTCTGAAATGTGTTACGATTCGTGATAATGCCATCGCCATAAGCAATTACACCCCGCTTAATATCAGATATCAACACTTGGGCGGCTACTAACAGCACCTTTTGAGTCAGTTCCCAAGCTTGAATTAAAGCTTCCCGGCGCTCGCTTTGATGCTCAATGACATTAATCACAAAACCAATATTCACAATATCCGCAGCGATTCTCGGTGTATGTGCAGAATAATAAGGGTCCCAGCCATAACTTGTATAACCCTGTTCAGCAATGCGGGTAACGTCTCCACCATGTCCACAACCATAATCAAAAAAGGTAGTTTCTGGACTAAATAAGCTCGATTCCAAGGCTAAACGCACAGGACGGGATAAATCAGGACGAATAATAGCGGCTTTGTGGCGTTCTATTTTGGGAACTATATTTGTAATTGTAGAACTGCTTTCGCGTTTAATCAAGCTATGTCCTTGTACCTCCACCCCAAAAACTTGTAGCCGTTGTTCCCAACCCAACTTAGTACCAATTCCCCTAGTATGATTAAGTAAACCTAAAGCGACTTGAGCGCGAGTTAAAGCTGCAAACTCTTGATAGAGGGGATATTCTGGAGTTACAAAAGTTTCTTTGCGGTGCAGAATGGGGGGATTTTCCGAATCGCTGTAATCCCGATAACCAACTTCTAGAGTTTCTACGTCAACCTGAATACTAGCTTGTAAAGCCGGATGAGGATCAGTATCAAAATCAGGATAAAATAGATAGGAAATCTTGGGTTTATTCGTGCTAAATTTAACTAAAGTTGCAGACTGAACTTTAAGTAAGGCACTAGTTCGACTACTTCGACTACGCTCAGTACAAGTTCGCTCAGTACAAGTACGGGCGCGGTTTTCATATTCCTGAAGCCAAGGGTCAAGAGTATGTAAGGCTAAAATATGAATGTAAAACGCATCAGGTAAAATTTTGCCAACAGGATTGTTTTGGCAATATTGATTTATACTATTTAGATCAATAGAATGAAACGTTGGGGGGTTTTCCGCAACTGCATTCCTTATGTTATCAGGTTGAACCATTACTTTGTCATCTTGTAAAAATATAGATAACCTGGTTACATTTACTTTAATACAAAAAATCTGAAATTGGAAGTTAATAAACTTTAATCTCCCAGCCAAAACCGCTCAAACTCTGATTTTTCCCTGTTCCCTGTTCCCTGTTCCCTGTTCCCTTCTTTTTGTGAAAAGAGTAAAAGACAACAAAAAAAACTTTTACCAATTACCAATTGTGATCTTAGTTAAGTAAAATTAAGTTAATTCATATAACTTGACATTTCTTCATTTTCAGCAAAATATTTGCCCATTTATTAAATTTTTAATAATAGTTATATCTAGTTGTAGATTTAGGCAGTTAATTAATATCAGAACTGTATAATCTGAAAATAACTAAATTAATGATTAAATAGAGGCCGAATGAGTCCAACAATCATGCGTCAGTTTTGGTCTATCGTTGAAGCCACTCACACAGTAACGCTTTTGCAGCTTGATGATACTAGTTTGGTACAGTGGTTAGTTAAACAAATCACGAATCAAGCCTTTTTAGATGCCCATGAAATTGATTTTCTCTGTGATTACATTCAATCTCGGCTAACTCTGATTCGTGATTTAGCTTATGAACGCCAAGAATCATAGCTGAGTATCTGTGCTATTTATTTTATTTTGGGTGGTAAATAACCTTCCACCAAGCAATCATTACCAACAACACGCCAACTGACACGCTCTAAAAGTAACGCTTCAGTCATATTGGTCAAACCTAATTCTCCCACAGGTGTAGGAGCATGATCTCCACCAATAATTTTGGGGGCGATAAATGCCATAATTTTTTGGACAGCGCCTTGAGCGATCGCACTAGCTGCTAAAATACCACCACATTCCCATAGCACGCTACAAAACCCGCGCTCATATAAATGACTCATGACTGCTTCTGGGGTGAGTGAGCTAAATTCCACCACTTCCACCCCTTTGTCGCGCAGCATTTTTTGAAAAGCCTGTGAACTACCAACTGCCGTTACAACCAAAGTTGGAGCTTCCTGAGTATCCCATAGCCGAGCTTGTTCTGGTAAATTTAGACTACGACTCATCACCACTCGCAGGGGATTATGAGCCTCAACTTGATGGCTAGTCAAATAAGGGTTATCTTTTCTAACCGTATTCCCACCAACAATCACCGCATCACAAGCCGCTCGCAGTTGATAAACCTCAGTGCGAGCATCTTGATTTGTTACCCAAGCACTATGACCTGCAGTAGTGGCGATTTTACCATCTAAAGTCATAGCATATTTCAAAATTCCTAAAGGTCGTTGATAGAGAATACGATGAATAAAACCTTCATTTAATCGCCGACAAGCCGCCTCCTCTACTCCAACTATCACTTCTATCCCAGCAGCCCGTAACCGCGCAATTCCAGCACCTGCTACCAAGGGATTAGGATCAACCATCCCTACTACCACCTTAGACACACCCGCATTAATCAACCCTTGGGAACAGGGAGGAGTACGTCCATAGTGGTTACAAGGTTCAAGACTCACATAAATAGTGCTTCCTCGCGCCCGTTCTCCCGCTGCTCTCAGGGCAAAAACTTCGGCGTGAGGTTCACCAGCACAAGGATGAAATCCTTCTCCCACAATCTCCCCATTTTGGACAATCACCGCCCCCACCAAGGGATTTGGTGAAGTGCGTCCTAAGGCAGTCCGGGCTAATTCCACACACCTTCCCATCATGCGAGAGTCAAAGTCATCACCTACTATTTCTGGGACTACAGGCTGTGTTATAAGTTGAGGATCTTGAGGTAATGATGCAGATTTGGGAGAGACTCCCGGAAAATTATCCATTTGACTTACGAATTACGAATTAATTTCATCTGCTGCCACCAGCGATTAAGAGGATAATAAACCACAGGCGCCCACAAACTACTGAGAATTGCCGAAGCTAAGGTAGCCCGTTGGTAATATGTCCAAATACTGGCTGCATGACGATTTCCTGCCCAAGATAACTGGAAAGCAAAAATAGTGTCTGCCACTACAGCCATCACAAATACAATTAAAGCAATGGAAATAAAGTCTTCTTGAATAAACCGCTGTTTTTGCATCAGGGCTGTTAACATTCCCACAATTCCCAAACTCAAGGCATGAGTTGGATCAGGTGATGTCATTGCGTCTTGCAATAGCCCCAAAATGATCCCTGACAGCAGACCAGAAAATACTGAGCGATTGACACTCCAAGCCACTACCCAAATGAGTAGCCAATTAGGACCAATGCCTAATAATTCCATTCCGGGGAGACGAGTTGGCAACATTAGTAAACATAACATGACAGTTAAAAATATTACCATCCAATCCATAAATTGATGCCACCAAGGATGCCAAAGTGCTAATGGGGGAATCAAAAAATAGGATTTTCGTCCGGTTGAAGTTGATTTTTTATCTCTGTCACCAGGAAATCCAGGTATCTTCATAAGATATCGCGGTAAGTGGGAAACTCAGTCCCTTTAGGGCTGAGAGGGAAGCGACACGTGCGGTTTTAACCGCTGTGGATATTAAAATTGAAACCAGATTTTTGATTGGAATCTGGAAACCAACTCCCATTTCTGGGGTAATGTTAGCAACGACTGCGTTATAAGAGCTTGTTAGACTTGCAACACTGTTTCAGTGACCTTAAAACTGTTTAATTGCAAATGACAGAGCAGGGAACTAGCTACGCATTCCGGGGTGTCGTGACTCAAATAACGGCTACCCTTCGACTACGCTCAGGGTGGTCTGGTCAGCACGGCTTGCTTGATTACTCTTGCAAGCCCAGTCCCTTTAGGGCTGGGTTACTGACTGTTTGGCAATTGGTGATTGATGATTATAGTAGCTTTTAGCGGTCAGCAATTAGGAGTACAATCCTTTCGGTGTAAGCCTCTGGGGTGAAAATTAGAATCTCATTCCAGTGCATACCGCTATATCATCGCTTAATTTTAATCTTTGTGAACCTAATCTGACTACACACCAATTTCTCAAAGGCTTGAAAAATATACTGAGATAATTGGTTACTTTTTTATTGTATCAGTAGCTTTTGCCGAATAATTAGCGACAATTTTGCCGAAAGATACAAACAAATGGCCAAATTTTTGCCAAGATAGAGATATTATTTTGTAAAAATTCACTTGGCAAAAATCAGTATGAGTGAAAAAACCATAGAAAGCCCAGGCAAAAGTTTTCTCGTTCTAATTTTGCCGATATCGTTTTTGATTGTTTTCCTGGTTAATACCTGGAAAGTTTTACTGGTAATCTTAGCGCTATTAATGGTTTTCAACCTTTGGCAGCAATCTAGATGGGAAAAGTGGTGCAACCAAGTTAACCCACTCTTTTATGAATTGGTTGAGGAAAATCATGGCAAAATTACACCCATGGACTTGGCAATCAAGGGTAATTTTTCGGCAGAGGCGGCAAAACGCTATTTAGATGGCAAAGCTAAGGAATTTGGTGCTAGTGTACTAGATTCAGAAAATGAGGAGGATCAATCGTACTACTTTATTAATGCCAGTATTCTTGGTGATATTCTTGATAGTAGTGAATTGGTAGAAAAACTTCCCGATCAACCAGTTACTAAAATTGCCCGTTCGTTTTTAGCTCCACCTCCACCTATTTCCCCGGAGGGAGAAGCGCAATCTGAATCCTTATCTGTTCCTACCCACGAGGAAGTGAGAAAACCTCTAGAAGAACAGTTAGTTTTTGGTTCACTGATTCAATCTGAATTAGCTAAACGGCTAAATGTCTATTCCAGCACGGTTTACAAGCGACGCAATGACCCAGATTTTGCCCAGTGGTGTCGTAGCCGTGATCCTGATGGTATTGCTTGGTCCTATTCTCGTAGGTCTAAGGAGTTTTTCCCCATCGAAGAATAGGAGGCAGGAGGCAGGGAGCAGTTTTACCACTGACAACTGTACGGGCGAAGCATTTGGATAACTATTTTTGGCAATGACCGATAATTTATCTTCCAAATGCTTCGCCCCTACTAACAACTAACTACTGTACGGGCGAAGCATTTGGATAACTATTTTTGGCAATGACCGATAATTTATCTTCCAAATGCTTCGCCCCTACTGACCAATCCCAATCGCTTGACAGATGGATGTTAGTCCATTTTCTTCTAGCTTGGTTAATAAACCGGACATGATCCGGCGTACCATCATTGGTCCTTCATAGATCCAGCCTGTATAAGTTTGAATAAGACAAGCACCGGCTGTGATTTTTTCCCAAGCATCTTCAGCGGTAAATATACCACCTACACCAATGATAGGCATTTGCCCTTGGGTTTGTTGGTAAATGAAGCGAATTACTTCTGTGGAGCGATCTCTCACTGGTTTTCCGCTAATTCCTCCCGCTTCCTCTTGGGGGGATTTACCAGTTTTTTCAATAATTTGGGTTTTGAGTCCTTCCCGGCTAATCGTGGTGTTGGTGGCGATTAAACCAGCAATTCGGTAGGTTTTAACCAGAGCAATAATGTCAGATATTGCTTCCCATTCTAAATCGGGGGCTATCTTCACAAATATCGGTTTCTGTGCAATGTTTTCCTGCTGTAGCATATCCAAGATTTGACTGAGCATGGTAGCATCCTGGAGCGATCGCAATCCCGGTGTATTGGGAGAGGAAACATTAACTACAAAATAATCACCCAAATCCTTCAGTAATCGAAAACTCTCTAGATAATCCTGCGCTGCTAGTTCCAAGGATGTTATCTTAGACTTACCTAAGTTTATTCCTATCGGTATTGGGATTGGGTAAATTAAATGTTGTTTTGCCTCTGTTAATCTTGCGGCCATTGCGACAGCACCAGCATTATTAAAACCCATCCGGTTAAGTGCCGCTTGATCTAAAGGCAAACGAAATAAACGGGGAGGAGGATTTCCTGGTTGGGGGTGATAAGTAACAGTACCCAATTCAGCAAAACCAAAACCAAAATTATGCCAGATATTAGCGCCAACGCCGTCTTTGTCAAATCCAGCCGCCAAACCCAAAGGATTAGGAAATTTCATTCCTAGTATGGTTTGTTCTAATCGTGGATCATTTAGACATAGATATTGCTGAAGGAGGTTGTTTAACCAATTGGTATAAGGATAATAACTGGCTTTCGACAGCCAATTTAGACTACCGATGGTTTGTTTGTGCAACCACTCCGGTTCGGTTTTTACCAGAGTAAATAGAACATGACTAACTAATGCTTTATAAATATCCAATTTAGGGTAACATCTATCAATTATTAACACATACCAAAGCTAAAATCCATTAGGAATGTATACCAGGCATCTTCATATATATTACTATAACTTATAATTGGCAGCAAAAAAAATTAAAGATGCTAAACAACAAATTATATCTTTGGGGCAACTTATCCAAAATTTGAGAGAAGATGATAGACTTTATTCACTAATTAAAACTACTATTGCTTATCTTCAAGAATGGTTTTAACTTTGTATTGATTATGATGGGGCGTGTTCGTTCTAAATCTGATTTACCAGAAAAAATCTGTGTAGTCTGTCAACGTCCATTTGCTTGGCGGAAAAAATGGCAAGATTGCTGGGATGAAGTGAAATATTGCTCAGAACGTTGTCGTCGTCGTCGTTCTCACGCAAAAAATTAACAACTAACAACTGTACGGGCGAAGCATTTGGAGAACTATTTTTGGCAATGACCGATAATTTATCTTCCAAATGCTTCGCCCCTACTGACAAAATAAATGACAAAATAAATGACATTACAAATACAACCTAAATTAATTATTCATGGTGGTGCTGGTAGTTCTATCCAAGGTAAGGGAGGATTAATCGCAGTCCGCAATTCTCTTTCTCAGATTGTTGCGGAAGTCTATGCTCTTTTGCTGACGGGTGCAAGTGCGACTGAGGCTGTAGTTCGGGGTTGTCAGATGTTGGAAGATGAACCCCGGTTTAATGCTGGTACTGGTTCTGTACTGCAATCTGATGGACAAATCCGCATGAGTGCTTCTATTATGGATGGGACAACGGGGCGCTTTAGTGGTGTGATTAATGTGTCACGGGTGAAGAATCCGATTGAAATGGCGCTGTTTTTACAAGATGCTGATGATCGGGTTTTGTCTGATTACGGTGCGGCTGAGTTGGCGCGGGAGTTGCAACTGCCTAGTTATAATGCTCTAACTGATTTGCGCTTGAAAGAGTGGACTCTAGAACGTCAGGATAACTTTAAAAGAACCATGGCTGGGGTAGTAGCAGAACCAGAAATGGCGGAAAGTGCTGGTAGGGGGACTATTGGTGTTGTGGCTTTAGATGGCTATGGTAAATTAGCTGCTGGTACTTCCACAGGTGGTAAAGGCTTTGAACGCATTGGGCGAGTCAGTGATTCGGCGATGCCAGCGGGTAATTATGCAACTAGTCATGCAGCAGTTAGTTGTACGGGCATTGGGGAAGATATTATTGATGAGTGTTTAGCCGCTAAAGTTGTGGTGCGCGTTACTGATGGAATGTCACTACAGGAGGCTATGCAGCGATCATTTACGGAAGCTAAGAGGAATAATCGGGATTTTGGAGCGATCGCTCTTGATGCCACTGGTGCGATATCCTATGGTAAAACCTGCGAAGTATTACTGGCTGCTTACCATAATGGAGAAAGCATTGGTGATACTTTGGAATGGAATGATCAAGAACTAATTGGTCAGTAGTCAGTAGGGGCGAAGCATTTGGAAGATAAATTATCGGTCATTGCCAAAAATAGTTCTCCAAATGCTTCGCCCGTACAGTTGTCAGTTGTCAGTTGTCAGTGGGAAGAGTAAAGATAAATATTTTCCTTATTTTCCCACTTATTCTTTTTTGTGCTTTTGTGATAAGAAAATGAATCTCCCAGTAACACAATCTTGGCAAGATGTTCGCGCAGCATTAAAAGCGATTTGGGGATATGACGATTTTCGTCCTCCTCAAAAAGAAATTGTTAACTGTTTAATATCACAAAAAGATTCACTAATTATTATGCCCACAGGTGGGGGGAAGTCAATTTGTTTTCAACTTCCTGCCCTACTACAAACAGGATTAACTTTAATAGTTTCTCCTTTGGTAGCTTTAATGGAAAACCAAGTTGAGGAATTACGTCAACTGTCACAAAAAGCAGCACTTTTACACAGTGAATTAACTCCATCTCAACGCCAGGCAACCTTGCAAGCTTTAGAAAAACAGCAATTAAGATTATTATATTTATCACCAGAAACCTTACTCAGTCCAGCAGTGTGGAAAAAGTTATGTAATCCCCAACTGCAAATTAATGGTTTAATTCTGGATGAAGCCCATTGTTTAGTGCAGTGGGGTGATAGTTTTCGTCCAGCTTATCGGCGTTTAGGGGCTGTGCGTGAAGCGTTACTAAAATCAAAACCACCGGGAACAAAAATTAGTATAGCAGCTTTTACAGCCACGGCTGATCCTTTAGCCCAAAAGATTATTTCTACAGTTTTAAAATTAGACAAACCTGAGATTTTTCGGATTAATCCCTATCGGGAAAATTTAAATCCTATTGTCCGAATTGCTTGGACTCCTAAAGGGAGAAAGCAACAATTATT
The DNA here is from genome assembly GCF_012516395.1 of Dolichospermum flos-aquae CCAP 1403/13F. Lineage (GTDB taxonomy): Bacteria > Cyanobacteriota > Cyanobacteriia > Cyanobacteriales > Nostocaceae > Dolichospermum > Dolichospermum lemmermannii. Next base: position 4,331,978 of record NZ_CP051206.1, on the reverse strand, counting down.
AAAGTTTATTCAAAAACGACCAAATCAAGTTGGTTTAATTTATGTACGGACTCGAAGAGATAGTGAAAATTTAACCGAATGGTTAACAGAAAATGGCTTTCATACTGCTAGTTATCATGCAGGATTAAGTCCAACAGAACGCCGGAATATTGAAGCTAGTTGGTTAGGTGGAAAAATCCTTTTTGTGGTGTGTAATCGTGCTTTTGGCATGGGGATAAACAAGTCAGATGTCCGCTGGGTAGTTCATTTTCATGCGCCACATTTATTATCTGAATATGTGCAAGAAATAGGCAGGGCTGGAAGAGATGGAAAACCCGCTGATGTTTTAACTTTAGTAAGTGAACCGACGGGATTTTTAGATGCTGAGGATAAGCAAAGCCAGAAATTTTTTGCAGCACAAATGAAATTGCAACAACAAAAAGCCCAACAATTAGCGAAACAATTACCACCCCAAGGAGAAATAAATACTGTAATTAAGGAATTTCCCAATAGTGCTGTGGCACTTTCTCTTCTCCATAGTAATGGACAATTAGAATGGCTTGATCCTTTTCATTATTCTATGTCTTTGCCGTCAGGAAAACCAGCAAAAACACAATTACAAGCTGCTAAACAAATGAGTGAATATCTTACTACTAAAAAATGTCGTTGGCAGTTTTTATTAAATGCTTTTGGGTTTGAAACAACGACTAATTGGCGTTGTGGACATTGTGATAATTGTGGAAATTAATCATCCCACATTTTACAAAATCCCATTAACAAAAAGCTTAGTTGGTAGTAATAAAAAATCCAAGATTAAAAATTAAAAAAAGAAAAGTGAAGAATCTAACTCTTGAATTTTTAATTTTTAATTCTCAATTTTTAATTCTTAGTTGCTTCTGCTTGGCTACAATATTTATTTAATTGAACGCCTAAAGCATCTGATTCTTTACCAGCAGTTTTAGCTGCGGTTGTCAGTGCGGAATCAATTTCTCTTCTAGCTTTTTCAACTTTTACTCTACCATCTGATGATGCTTCTGCTTTCTTAGTATCTGCAAGAGCTTGAGAAGCCTTGGCTATGGCTTCACTAAGATGATCAAAGATTTTGATAAAACTGGTTTCAAATTCTTGCAGTTTGGGGTCTTTTAAATTTAATTCCTGAATGGATTTGGTGACATTTTTCAAGTCTTTGGATAATTGCAAGCTAGTTGATGCTTGCTGACCTTTTTTAATATCAATCAGTGATGTACCCTGATTGACAACTGCAACTAATCGCTGACATTGGGAGGTTTTAGTCTCGCTGCAACTAGTAATTAACAAAGCAATGCTCAGGCTAACAGGAGCAATAACTGGATAACGGGAAAACAACATTAACATCCCAAGAGCAATAAAATCCCCTAAATAGTAAGCCAGATGATCATTAATTTGCAATTAGGAATTTCTGTGTTGAGCAGTTTACCAATCTACTGGCAACCCTAATTTATCTAAGGTTTTGCCATCTTGCAACAGTGGTTGAATGTCACTGTCTATTTGAATTTTACCAGTAGAGAGGACTAAAGCCCGTTGGGTGACTCTTCCTAGCCAATTGAGATCATGGGAAGCTATTAACATCACTTGTACGGGCAATTTTAATAATACTTGGGCTAAATGTCGTCGCCATGCTGGATCAAGTCCGTTGGTAGGTTCGTCTAAGATGAGAATGGCAGGATCTAGGGCTAAAATTGCGGCTAAGGCGGCTAAACGTCTTTGTCCTCCAGAAAGTTCATGGGCGGAACGATGGGCGTAGGACTCTAATCCAAAGTCCGCTAATAGTTGATGGGCTTTATCTTTAGCGGCTATAGATGAGACACCATAATTAAGAGGTCCGAAAGTAACATCTTCGAGGATTGTGGGCATAAATAATTGGTCGTTAGCATCTTGGAACGTAAAACCAATTTGTTGCCGTATTTGCGGGAGAGTGTTTGGCAATATGGGGATGCCGTTAATCCAGATTTTGCCGCTTTGGGGATGTTTTAAACCAATCAGGTTTTCTAGCAAGGTGCTTTTACCTGAACCTGTAGCACCCATTAAAGCGACGCGATCGCCTGTTTGTAGGCTAAAAGAAATTTCTTGTAGTACGGGTTGCTGGTGCGAATAGGCATATACCAGATTTTGGACTTCAACGACATTTGTATGCGGTTGCGAAAGGGAAATTTGGGGATTAGAAGTTAATGATGTCAAGATTCACCACTCAAATAACAGTAAGGTAGGAACTTAGGGTTAAACAAGTAGCTGTCACCCCAGCTATTAACAAGATAAAACGTTCTTTTGGTTTGAGGGGGGAATCTATGGGTAATTGTCCGTTATATCCACGGGCTACCATAGCAGCATAAACTCTTTCGGCTCTGTCTAAGGTGCGGAGATACAACGCCCCAATCATCGAAGCACTGGCATAGCGTAACCATCCTCCAGCACCTTTTAGCCCTCGTAATTGGGCGCTGCGCTGCATTCGCGTTACTTCTAAAAGTAATATTTCTAAATATTGCGCGGCTAAGATCAGGTTTTCCTTTAATGGTGCAGGTATTGGTAAGCTTTTGAGGGCGATACCCAAACTGTGGGGGGGTAAGGTTAATAAGAAACTATTCATCGTAATTAAACAAATTAGGGAACGCACAAGCAAAAAACTAGCTCGTTCCCATCCCAATGGTAAAGCCATCAATGATAGAAAAATTAATTCTGCACCGAGTAATCCGCCTAATTTGCGAATGGGTACTTGTAAGATACAAACCCAAATAAGGGCGATCGCCCCATATACTAGTAAATTAGACCAAGTATGATGTTTTAAAAAAGCTGCCCCAATCACAATGATCAGGGATAACTGCAAGCGTAATGGTAAGGAAATTTTAAGCATTCTTAGGTTTTATCACTTTGGCAATTCCAAAAGCCACAGCAAAGCAAGCTGTAGAACCCACTAAACCAGCAATACTTGTCCCAATTTGTCCTAAACCTTTAATTTCATAATCAGCCAAAGGTGTTGGTACTACCACTCTGACTTGTTCAGCTAAGTTGATAAAGCCCATGTTTTCTGCCACCTTTTCTAAACCATCAGGCCAAGCAGAGGCAAATAGAGACAACACACCCGAAATTAATAAAATACTGACAACGGGAACTAACCAGCCTCTAACTTTGTGTTCTTCACCTGGTAACAAATCTGGACGGGCTGTGGCTAAATAGGTTAATACACCCCCGGTAATTAATCCTTCTCCAATACCAATCAAAATATGTACACCTGCCATCGTGGGTAAAACTATGTTGGCTGGTGCTGTTCCAGACAGGGCTAATTGAATGGCACAAGCTACAGCGGCGACAACTACGCTCACTCCGGCTGCTATGCCTGCTGCCAGGGGTAAACGCCGTTGAGAACCGCCCAATAGTCGTTGTAAGGTTTGGGTTAATCCCCACGCTACCCACACGCCGATTACTCCCATGTTTAAAATATTTGCACCCAAGGCGGTGATACCACCATCAGCAAATAGCACAGCTTGAATAATTAAAACTGTGGCAATACATAGCATTCCCGCCCAAGGACTACCTAAAATAATGGCCGCTAAAGCCCCTCCTAATAAGTGGCCGCTAGTTCCTCCCGCTACGGGAAAATTAATCATTTGGGCGGCGAAAATAAAGGCTGTGGTTAAGCCAAGAATGGGAGCGCGACGAATGCCAAAGGCTGTTTGCGATCGCTCAAAAGCTACAAATAAGGCGGCTGCACTGGCTAAACTGGTGGCGGCTGCAACTGGCACAGAAATAAATCCATCGGGTATGTGCATGAGATTGGTGTTTTTTTAATGTGTTTTTTGCAAACTAATTGTAAGTAATATAACGACTAACAAAATTAATAGCAAACTAAAATTTAGCTCCTTTGACAATACCCTATTGGTAGATATTTTGGGATTTTATTTAGGATAATTTTTCAATAAAAAATACGTCAAATTATATATTTGTTTTTTGAATTGTTAACATTTATAAATCTTTATGACATATTCTCATAATTCTAACTGCTACGGATATTATATTTAGCAGTTCCTATTACTGTTTACAATGAATTTTTTATACTGCCTTTTATTCAATCAGTTATTAAAACAAATCAACTTTATTTAGTAGTTTATAATATTGAAAAAGAGGTAATAGCAGAATGGCAAAATTAGCAGAATATCGGCAATATATTCAGAACTTACTGAAACAACACGCTAGTATGGTTTGGGATAAACGCATTCAAGCACAGACAATTTTTGATCTTGAAAATAACCATTATCAATTAATTTATGTAGGTTGGCGTGATCAAAATCGTATTTATGGACCTGTTTTACATCTATAGGGCTACTATTTGATTTTTGAACAAGCTGTAAACCGTAAACCCCATCGAATCAACGATTGAGTCTCAGTATAATGAACAACAATCAAACCGGATTCCTATAGATATTATTGATGATAAAATCTGGATTCAGCAAGATGGTACAGAGGTAGGAATTGCTAATGAATTGGTTGAATTAGGTGTACCGAAAGAAGATATTGTTTTAGGTTTTCAATTGCCTTCAGTCCGCAAATATACAGATTTTGCTGTTAGTTAATTAAATTTCAATTGTCTGATAGCGAAGCGTGGCGTAGTTGAGGGGGCGACAAAATAGTCTAAAAAGCTTATCAGATAAAGATTATACCGATTTATGGTAAAAAAAGATAGAAGCACTTTTCTCAATAAGGACTATCTATTGATAATATTACCTGAATTCTACAAAACACACATAAAAAATCAATTAAATCTGGCAGAGTATATCTTTGATTACCCAACGATTATCTGACGCTAGTTTGCACTCCTTGGATATTTCAAAGTTTTGTGGTGTTGTTTCTTGTTGTTTCTCTTTTCTATACATTTTAACGCTTTTTGCTGCAAGAGGTTTTACCCATTTTAACCCTTTTTCTTGCACATTTTCTATCTTCTATCCCCTGAATCTCTTAATTTATCCAGGTTTTAGCTTTATTCAGCAAGCCCTAATTAAGAGAGGAAATTGATTAAAACCCGTTTCTAGATAAATCGCAATAAAGTCCCCAACCCATCACCAAAACCCGATAAAATACCCAAACAACATCTTACAAAATAGCCATTTATCCGGGGAATAAATTCCCCGTCTCATAGTTAAAGTCGGTTAAAACCGACTAGGAATTGAAGTTATTAATTAATTGGATTCAGCCCAATTTTTTGCCCAATTTAGGGTTTGATGAACTTCTTCCAGAGTTGCGGCTTCACAATAAAGACGTAAAACTGGTTCAGTTCCGCTAAATCTAATCATTAACCAACTTTGATCAGCCAAACGGAATTTATAACCATCAATTGTTTGACAACCAATGACTTCTTTACCCGTAATTTCCATCAAAGGTTGGGATTGCAACTGTTTTAATAGTCGCCCTCTAACTTCCATATTTGCTAAAGGTAAATCAATGCGATCATAGCTGGATAAAAAACCAGTTTGTTGTTGTAAATAGCGATAATATTCACCTAAATCCAACCCCGATTCCACCACAGCTTCTAATACATAAAGTGCTGATAATAAAGCATCACGTTCGGGAATATGGCTACCATAACCAATGCCACCAGATTCTTCACCACCTAGTAATACCTGCGTCGCTAACATTCGGTCAGCAATGTATTTATAACCTACTGCTGTTTCATGGATAGAAAGGTTATGTAATGCGGCTACACGAGGCATTAAGTCTGAACCGCTGACAGTTTTAACGATTTCGCCCTGAAAGTTCCGCCGTAGGGTTAAATGGTCAATTAAAATGGGAATTAAGACTTGGGAACTGAGGAAATTAGCATCTTGATCTACTGCCGCAATGCGATCGCAATCTCCATCAAATACCAAACCCACAGTTAAACCGGTTTTATGGGTTTGCCGATGGGTTTTCATAACTGTAAATAGTCGGGAAAGATACTTTGGTAAAGGTTCAGGCGCACCACCTTCAAATAGAGGATCACGATCGCTATTAATTTCCTTAACTTGTTCCCCTAATAATCGGGCTAATCCCCCAGCCGCTGCCCCGTGCATGACATCCACAAATATTGTTAACTTCCCAGTTGCGATCGCTTCTTTGATTTTGTCAATATCAACTTTAGCGGCTAATGCTTGACAATAACTCGGCCAAGGATCAAAGGTTTTTTCCTTACCTGGAATCGCTGCTGGGGCAACTTTTTCTGATAATAAAGCCTCTATCTCTTGAGTAACTTCCGGTGGTACTGAACCACCAAAAGCACTTTTAACTTTTAATCCTAAATATGCACCAGGATTATGACTAGCTGTCACAACTAATGCCCCTAACGCCTTGAGTTCTTTAGCCGCCCAACTGTAAGCTGGAGTTGGGGCGAAAGTTTCGCTAAACAGGACATCAAAACCCACTGCGGTGACGGCATTGGCAACCACACGGGCAAACTCTTCCGCCATAAATCGGCGGTCATAACCGACAATAATCGTCCGGCTACCTACTTCAGAAAAGTAAGTATTATGTAAAACTTTGGCTGCTACGGTTGCGACTAATGCCAAGCGTTCAAAGGTAAACTCCTCACCTATCACACCCCTCCAACCATCTGTACCAAACTTGATTGGGTTAGTTACAACTGACATAAAAATATCCTAAATTTCTCACTGAGAATTTTAACATTAGTCAGTTCTTAACAGGTGACAAAGCGGTTGAAGATGAGATGTGGCAACATTCAGGCTCTATCCCCTATGAAACAAGCTGTTTAGCCACATTGTCACCCGTTAAGTTTTAGATAAAGCTGAAATTAGTAGCAGTCAACCTGGTAGTATCAACTCCGTTCAAGATCGCAATAGTTGTATTGCCTACGATAATACTATTGTCAATTAAAGTCAGGTCATTGAAATCAAAACCAGCGCCTTGACCACGAATACCTAAGACATCAGTACCCATATCGAAGTCAATAATGGTGTTGGTAGTAGCAGGTATATCACCAGTGAGGATATAGAACTTGTCAGCACCAGCACCACCGGAGATTAAGTTACCACCACCCTGTTGAAGGTAGAAAATATCGTTACCTTCACCACCAAGAGCGCGATCGCCTGCACCCAAGAAGAAGGTATCATTTCCTGCGCCACCGGACATCCGATTACCACCTTTGCCATCAATAGCATAGAAGATATCATTGCCAACGTCACCAAAGACGCGATCGCCCTTACTCACATAAATAGTATCTGCACCACTACCACCAAAGATATTATTATCGCCAACTGGAGCCAGACTGACATCTACCTCATCATCTCCAGCGCCAGTAAATACTATGTCCTGTTCCCCATCCAAATCTGTGGGGGATATGAGTTTATCATTGCCAGGTGTACCGGAAACTAGGTCTTGAGGTTTAGTGATGGGATCTGATCCTTCCTGGAATTCACCTGCCCGTAATGGTAGAGCAGTTTGTAAGCCAAAATCAGTAGCTAATTCATTTTGTCCACGACGTAAAACATCTGTATTAAAGTGCCGTTGGTAAATTTCCCCATAATTACCAACTGCTTTTACCATCTTCACAGCCCAATCACTTGACAAACCAAGCATTTGGCCGATATTGCCTTCTAACCCTAAAAATTGACGAATCTCGCTGCTGTCATTATTACTGGGGTTGTTATCGGTATTGCGGGCTAAAATTTCATCAATATTTTGGGAAGTAATACCATATTCTTGTGCTTGGACTAAACCATGCGTCACCCAACGGACTACATCGCCCCAATCCGATTGATTTTCATCAATTACCATCGCTAGAGGTTGTTTGCTAATGTTGGCATTGAGTAAATGATGGTTATCAGGATCTGGTAAAAAAGCCATTGCTGCATATAACAAGGGAGTATCAAGAGATATCGCATCAATTTTTCCTAGTAAATAAGCGCCACTAAGCTCCTCAGCAGTGGTAAATTCGATAATTTCCGCATTAATACCATACTTTTTAAAGATATCCTCAAGATTTTGCCGCGAGTTAGTATTAGCACTGACACCTATTTTCCGACCGTTTAAATCAGGAAGGTTAACAACACCATTATCTTTCCTGGTTAAAACTCCTTGCTCTGTGTAGAAGTATATAGGTGTAAAATCTACTCCATATTGACCATCTCTGACTAAATCATGGGTGACTTGATGGACAGTAATATCAACAACACCATTAGCGACATGTGTGAATCTTTCCCGGTTGTTTAACTGACGAAATTCTACAGCCTGAGTATTACCAAATAAGGCAGAAGCTAGTGCTTTACTTAAATCAACATCAAAACCGACTAAGTTACCATTGCCATTAGGGAAGGAAAAACCAGGATTTCTACCATTAGTACCGACAATCAATTTACCACGCTTTAAAAGTTCGGTCAGTACATTCCGGTTACTATTCTCCATCAATTCTAAATCTTGGGATGTGCCGGAGAAAGGAGGAGAATAGATTAAACCACCTTCTGTCCACAATAAATTCCTTTCTCTTTCTACTTCTGGGAAATGACGCTCATATATTTCACCATAATTACCTATGTCTTCAATAATCTTAGCCGCAAAGTTATTTGGTAATCCTAATCCCTCGCCTAAATTCCCTTCTATGCCTAAAAAGCGCCGAATACCTGCTTCAGAATCATTATTAGGATTATCATCAGTGTTGAGAGCGATAACTTGAGCGATATTTGCAGAGGTAATCCCAAATTCTTCGGCTTGCATGGGTACATAAGTTACCCAACGAACTATATCCGCCCATTGTGAATCATTTTCCGGCACAATCAAACCGATGGCTTCTTTGGTGGAATTGTGGTCATAGAAATAGGTAGGACTGAAATCAATGTTGTGGGTGAGATCCCCTTCTGCGGTTTGAATAGTATGATTAGCACCAATGTCAACGGTTTTATTGGCTACAAGCTCAAAACCACTATTCAGGTCTGCATTAACCAGTTCAATCTTAGTTGCATTCCCAAAGATAGCAGCAGCTAAGGTTTTGGTAAATTCCAGGTCAAAATCAGTGGTTTGTGATGAGGTAGCAACTTTCAGATAACCACGTTTAATAATGTCATCATAAATTGTGAGGGTAGGTTTTTCTACCATGTCTAAAGTTGCTGAACTATAGACAATTTGACTATGAGCAGATGCTTCGGAAACAACAGCAGTTTGGAAAGTAGGTTCATCTACTAATTGAATAATGTTTGCTAAGTTGGGGAATGTGTTATAGGTTTGTCCATCATTTTGGATTAAGGCAATATCTACTCCGTTAAATTGGAGCGTACCAACCAAGAAACTAAATTGTTCTAAATTATTAACACCAAAACCCGTCTTGGAAATTTGGATAATATCGCCTTGAGTTGGGTCAAAATCAAGAATGAAGTCAATTCCTTGAGTGGGAGTGCTGTAATAGAATACATCTGCACCTTCACCACCATTGAGTAAGTCTGCACCTTCACCACCTTCCAGGATGTCTTCCCCTGCTCCCCCTAATAACCAGTCGTTATCTGCGTTACCAGCTAAATAGTCATTACCCGTACCACCTTCTAGGACATCATTACCTTCATTACCTTGAAGTTGATCATTTCCGGCATCACCTTGTAGTTGATCATTACCAGTGCCTCCTACAAGAATATCATTACCAGTGCCTCCAAAAAGTTTATCATCACCAGCACCACCATTGAGTGAGTCTGTACCGGAGCGACCTTCTAATATATCAGCGCCGTCTCCTCCCCAAAGAGTATCATTTCCTGCACCGCCATCTAAAATGTCGTTACCTGCATTTCCGGTGAGTGAGTCGTTACCATTACTACCTTTGAGGATATCGTCTTTGTTTGTGCCGATAATAGTGTCGTTACCTGATGTGCCATTGGACTCTAAACCTTTTTGACTACTATTAACGCTATCTGCTTCATTATCGTTAATAGTAATTAGGGCAGTTTTGGCAATAGGGTCAAGGATGTAACCATTACCAACATATTTGAGGTTAAGAGAGATGGTTTCTTTGGTTTCTTTAAGGTCATCATCAATGGCTGACAGGTTGAGAATAGCCCGGCTTTCTCCACCTTTGATGGTGATTTCTCCAAAGTTTGAGCCTTCAAAATTGAAATCTTGTCCTAATGTTGCTGTCCCGGAGAGGGTGTAAAGAATTTTCAACCCTTGGCTGGGGGCTGCTGCTCCCAGTTCAATCGTAAAACTTCCTTTTCCTTCTATACCTTCGGTGAGGATATCATTACTAATTACCTTCACTGTCTGGTTTGTGTTGAAGCTCTGATACTGTACCAAGAAGGTATTAGCATTGAACAAATTATTTAATTCAGCTTGTGCTTCTTCTGAGTTAATTGCACCTGCCAATAATTGACCAATTAAAGTAGGTACAGAACTATTAACAATCTTTTTAATGGGGGAAATACTGGGAAGAAAATCATCAATTGATCTTTCTAAGGCTTGGTTGGTAACTTGTTCAATCAACCGGTTACTGCTGAAGAGTAATTGAGCAATATCGTCGGTGGCATTGAGAATAATATCGTTTTTCAGTTTTTCATTTAATTTGGCTAGGAGTAAGTTAATGTCATCAATGTTATTGAGGTTAAAACCATTACCCATTTGCAAAACATCTTGTAAGGCGAGAATTACCTGAGTTTCAGCTTCTTCTTGTGAAAAACCCATTTGCTCTAGGATGCTTATGCCACCAAAGAATAGATTTATTGCCTCAATATGAGAAACTGCCATTTTCACCCCATTGATGTCACCTTCTCCAATTGCTTGATATGGGTTATAGGTATCAATATTGATATCATCTGAAACATGAAAGAAGGTTTTAATTAAATTGGCGGCATCATCACCTGTTAATCCTCGCTTGGTTAACATTGCTTTTAAACTAGTTAAAGGTGTAACCATGGTGGAATCCGCGCCGACAATTAATTGGTTTTGTACGGTTAACCCAGTGGTAGTATCAATTCCCCCTTCAGCGATAATTTGCCCTTCATCGTTATCAAAACTACCATTTCGATTCAGATCATATTCTTCGGAGATTTCCAGGTTGTAATTACCATTGCTGTCGGTAAAGGTAAACGGTTCATCTCCATCAAATTGATTATTGAAATTAGCATCCCAATAGACTAACGAACCCACCTGGGGGGCATTTGCTACTGAACCACTAATACCGTTTGCACCGATGCTAAATTCGGCGATTTTAAACCGGGCAAAATCATCGTTATAAACTGTTATGCCGAATAATGCTTTGACGGTGATATTTAAGAAAACTGATAAATCTCCGTAAAGTTCAAATAACTCTAGGGGTGTATCTAGACGGGAAATGATTTCTGAAACCCGTAATTTACCATCACTTGTATTCGTTTTTTCTCCTATGTCTTCTAAATCAAAGCCTACGTAAGCACCTAAACCACCTGTGACATAAGCACTGAGTATTCCAATATCTAAGCCAGCGCCAGCTCCTATCTCGGCAAGTATAGAAAGCTCATCTTTTTCGTAGCCATTAATATCCCAATCATTTACATAAAACCCGTCTAGGACTTTGTAAACATCTTCTATGCGGAAATCAGATTCTTGCCATTGTTCAATACCATAAGTATCGTAACCGACAGCTAAATCAGTTTTAGCAGAGAATGAACCTTGTAAAATCCCAGTAATAGGTGGAAAAATCGGGAATTTCTGTTCAATTTCAAAGTCAAAATTAAAATCAGGAATGTCATAGGTAATTAAATCAACTCCTGATTCTCCTAACAGAAGACTAACAGCGGTAGTTGGTGATGTGAGGATGGGAAAATTTAATCCTTCTAAACCTTTTAATTTACTAATCAAACTACCTTTTGAGGAGTTGTTAGCTTGGGTTTCTGTATTCTTGTCTAGGTTATCGGTTGTTTGAGCTGTATTTTGACCACTACCCTTGCTCGGTTTAACACTAGCAGCCTGATCTACTTCGTCTTTACTGGCTGCTTTGAAGTCTTCTAAGGAGTAATTACCAAAATTAATGGCGATACTTTCTTGAGTAGAGGAATTTTTAAGTAAATCTACAATTTCGGAAATTCTGGTAATTGTTTGAGCAAATTTTATGGCTTTGTCTATTCTTCTTTTCTGTTCAGGGGTTCGGCCTAAGGTTTGAGCAATTTCTAAAATAGAAACGCCAGGTTTTCCATCTTTATCAAAGACACTTTCTAGTCCGATATAGCCAAAGATTTTCGTGTCAGCGTTGAGAGCTTGAATTATTGGCTTGATGGGAGTAATAATCTTATCAGCAGTACTGATTACAGGTTTAACAACATTACTGATAAATCCTCCTAAGTCAAGAGTAATATTATTGAAATCAACGCTTAAGCCATTACTTCCAGCTTCGTTTTGATTACCGTAGTTAAATAGGGGTAAATTAGCAGCTAAATCAACACTAACGGCAGGAAAGTTTGTATTATTATTAATGCTGGTTTCGGCTGTTAATCCTAGATTAGCCTCTCCAGCAAATTGATAGTTGAAAAGGTCGGAAAAGTTTAGTTCTGGGTTGTTCTTGAAGTTGACAAGCTCGGTGATAGTGAGGCGACTGCCATCATCCAATAACTTTAGGACTTGTGGATCTGTGCTGAGTTTATCTCCATCATTGGGTTCGTATTTATTATTATTGTCGAAATCATAGTAGCTAATTTTGTTGCCTTCTATGGTAGTTTCTTTCGTCAGTCCTGCATAACTCCTTGTCGTGACATAATCTGCGCCTGTTACAGCCGTGTCATAGATATCGTTAATATCTAAGGTATTCCCTACAAGAGTTGTGTTATTTTCTTGGCTATTACCAGCAGCTTGTGAGAATGAAGCAAGTTTTGTCAACTGAGTATATAGTTGAGTTGCATAGCTATGGTTATCAGTGACAGATAATGCACCAGGTTGAAATAGATCTGACCAATTTACGAATATATCTAAATCTGCGAGATTACCATCGAATCCCAATGTGTTGCTAGTATGCAACGCGACTACTCGAACAGCATCGGAAGGATCTAAGCGATTTTCTGGTAGATCAAGAACATTATCATTTATGACAGAATTTGGTGACGTATCTAATGCATAATCTAATAAATCAGACTCAAATAATGGACCAGCAGGATCTAGTCCCACGATACTATTAATAGACGTACCTGTTAAAGTTTTATAACTTTCTCCCGCATTACCCATCACATGAGCGCCTAAGCTATGACCAATCAATTGTGTTTTGGTGGTATTTATATTTGCCGCTTCTAAAAATTTAGCTAGTTCCTCACCTATTCCTACTACTTTATTGGCGTTTTCTCGATATTTTGATATACCACTTGCTGCATCACTCCAATCCCATAAAATTACGTTTACATCTTCATTAAAGTAATTATAGATGGCACTGCCTAATTCTCGGAATTGTGGGTTGTCTCCAATAACACTAGATGTAAAACCATGAGTAATGACAAAAGTAAACTTGTTTGGATCAAAATTTGCAAAAGATTGATTAAAGTCTAATACCGTTTCATTTAACAACAAATTAGCTGTAGCTTTATATGTTGTATACTCTTTAAAAGGATTTTGAGTAGGTTTTGTTTGTGTAGTTGTTGAAGTCAACACTCCACCAGGAACGCTGGAAGATTCGACTGAGGCTGTTTTATAATTGAGATATGTTTCACCAGCATCAAATTTGCCATTACTGTTAGCATCAAGAAAAGCAATTCCCGTACCTTGGATAAATTCGCCTTCTCCTTCTATATTCAGGTCGCCATCCAAAATCAAATTATTATTTTTGTCTAGTTTCTTATCAACTTTTGTGGTTTCTGCTAAATCTGCTATTCCGTTGCCATTGGCATCATAATAATATTCCAATTTCTTTGTACCATCACTCCCAATTGCTACAACTTTTTTAACAATTTTAAATGGCTGGTCAAACTTCGTAGGATCAGTGGTAAAAAGCTCGCCAGTATCTAATGTTCCGTTACGATTAACATCAAAGTAGTATTTACTATTGTCTTTGGTTATACGATAAATTCCCTCGCCTTTTACGAAAGATTCTTCGTCATATAAGCTATTTCCATTGGTGTCAATGGTTTTAACCCCACTAGCAGGTTTCAATTCACTTTCAATAATACCTTTTTCGTTGATATTCGTAAAAGGTTCATTATTATCTAACTGTCCATTACCATTGACATCAAAGAATTGAACTCCCTGAGAGTTATCTAAATCATTTAAACTAGCTTCAAAACTAACTTCCAGTTTGGTGGGATTGTTAGCATCGTCTGCGAAATCTAGTTTCAAGAAGCCTAAGCTGCCTTGCCCTTGAAATTGATCTAAATCAACGGTAACATCTGTTTTAAAAGCGGTTTTGTCTGTATCAATATAGAAGCCAAAATCATCGTGCAAACCAAAACCCAAAGAGAAATTGTAGTTAAAGTCAGCCTTTAAATCCCCTTTTGTTTCTAAGCCAATACTTAATGCTGGTATTCCCAAATCTGTGGAGAGAGGTATTTTAAAGAGGTTATAATTTTTGCTTATATCTAGCAGTACAGAGATTTCATTGTTAGTTACTTCTGTCTTAACTGTGAAAGCATCTTCACCAAATGTGTTGCTGAGAACATTTTCAATTATTTCTTTTAGCTTTGATGCAGTTAGATTGTCTGTTGAACTAATCGCATTTACTAAATCTTGACTAAAATATGCAATGGGATCTGGTGCAACTCCATCTAAACTACCAATCAAGGGTAAGCTCAGATTATCCATACTGTCTTGTAGTGATTTTAAGCCTTGTCCCAGTGCAGAGGCAGTTGCTTTGGAGTCTAGAATCCGATCTAATACATGAATTGTTTGGTCAGGGACGAATAAACCTTCATAGGTATTATCATCACTGGTGACTGCATATTTAATGGCATCGGCGTGATAAATTCCTGGTTCTGCAACACCATCATTACTACCCGTGATGGTAATGGTTTTCAGTTTGTACCACTCGTCTGGGCTGATAGTTATGGTAGTGGTTTGTTTTTCTACTTGCTCAATAGTATGGGTGATGGGAATGAAAATATCTTGAGAATTACCAGGATTATTAGGATCATTGATTGTTGCTGTTGCCTTAACCTTATACTGACCATCAGTAGTATTTTTATCTAGGTTATAAAGGACAACTTGCTGAATTTGATTCCAATTACCATCAATGATTTCCCCAGTGATGGGATTTGTTTCCTCACCAGTGAATGTTAATGTTACTTGTTGGGTGTTGTCGTTATCATTGCCATCATCAAAGACAATTGTTGTTGTTCCTGTTGGTTTTGATGTTAATTTTACATCAAAGGCGACTGTATCCCCTTTATCTGTGAACACTAGGCTTTTGAGTTCAACATTAAGATTGGAAACGCCTGTTGTGTTAAATTTATAAACATCTTTGTCAACGTTAACAAGAGTAGGATCATGAGGATTGACAAATTCAATTTCTGCCCCAGGAGTTAGGGTTATGTTGACCTCTTTTGTAGGTTCGCTGAGAAGGGATACTTCAAATGTAGCGGTTTCTCTTTCCCTGACAACGGTTTGACGACCTACTTCTACTATACGGATTCCGGGGACATCATCATCCTGAATACTGAGGGTGGCTTTTGATGTATTTCCATCGGGATCTAATTTGCCATTACTGTTAGTATCTTCACCTGGATCTAATTGACCGTTAAGATTAACATCTTCACCTCCCAAGGTATAGGTTGGATTTGTAGTATTAGACAGTAACTCAACAATAACGGTTTCTGCGGAAAATTTCGCTAGTTGCCCAACTTGAATCTGATTAATATCGTTGGTATTAAGTTTGACCGTTAGTTTGCCATTGTTATATTCTAATACCTCTGCTTCGATATTATTATCAAATTTGATTTTGCTACCTTCAGGCAGTTCTACAATTTGTGGAGTAGAGGATAATTGACTTGAAGGAATGATTTCTTTAGTTCCTCCAGGTGGAGTCCATAATAATTGAACAGCACCAGGTCCACCCTGTTCATGATATTCAAGCTTAATATTATATTCTTTACTGGCATCAAGTGTAATTTTATTACTGCTGTGTTCTGTAATAGGATGTGATAACCATTTGTCAATTATCGGTGTTTTGTTTTCAGTGATATCATCTTCAGAAATCCAAAGCCTGACTCCATCATCGGAGTTTGTAGAAAATGTATAATCACCAGGCTCTGTGGGCTTGATTTTACCTTCCCAAACGATTCCAAATTTGTCATCTGGTACTTTAGCATCAGGAGATCCAAAATTCCAATCGAAGTCAATTTTGTTATCACTCCGAGTTAATAATACGGAATCCTTAATGATTCTATTGTTATTATCAATACGATAATATCTACCAAGTAATCCCTTTGTTTTGACTCCTAGTTCTAATTCAAGATTATTGCTATTTGCAACAGAAGTGCTACTTAATACTTCTAAATCTAAATCTTCAACCAACTTGTCATCAACAGGAGAAACAATAATATTTGCTTGGATTTCTCCTGGGGCAATTCTGACAGTACCTTGTTGTTGGTTATTTTGGATTCGGTAATCTCCGAAGTCAAGTTTTCCATTGCCATTAAAATCTTCGCCATCATCTAAGTTGCCATTATTATTAATGTCCTCAAATAAAGTTGCACTACCACCGACAACTTTATAACCAACTACAATCCCATTACCATCAAGGGGTGCAGGGGCATTTAACTGAACAGTAAAGTAACTAGGTTCACCAAAAAGTTCAGATGCAGTGGGTCCAGCAATGATTCTGGCTGTGGGTAAATCGTTGTCTTTAATGGTAACGTCTAGTGTGGTTAGGGTTTTACCATCGGTGGTAACAATAGGTGCGGCACGATATTGATAATCTGTATCACCAAGAATCAGTTTGTAATCATTACTGGTAGTGTTATCCTTTCCTGATACTTTGAGTAAGTAATCTCCAGCAGCTAATCCATTTAATTCAATTCGCTCTTTATTTCCGGTGGATAGAGAATTTTTAATTGCCCCATTGATTAATTTGCCATCGAATTTCCCAGCATTGTTAACACTATTAATTAAGGTATCTCCTGTGCCTTCGTTAATTTGATAGTAAGCAACTAATCCTGCTTCATCGCCCTTCAGAGTCCTATCTTTGTTAGATTCAATTTCTTCTTGACTGCGAGCTACATTCCAAAGGCGAACTTCACTAATTTCCCCTTGGAAATAGTCACCATTATTGCCTTTAGAGTTCTTACCAAGAAGAATACCTGCTACATCAATTGAACTATAATTGCCATCATAAGTAAACTGATTAACTAGCATCCCATCAAGATATAACTTTCCTGACTTAATGCCGTCTCTTAAAACAGTTAAATGATGCCAATTACCATCATTAACCTTAGTTACAGAACTTCCGCCATCACCAGTTAAACCGCCTGTCTGAAAATCAAATTTTGCCAATCCATCTTTTAGATACACGCGCCAAAAATCGCCTGTACCTGCACTTATTAAAGTACCGGAGGATGCTGTTGTTTTAAACCATAGTTCAATACTAAAATTACCATCACCTCCAATTATAGCTCCACTTTCAGAGGGAATTTCTACATAATCATCAACACCATCAAAAGTTAAACTGGATGAATTGGGATACAACTCCAGATTGAGATCGCCTTTGGCATTAGCAAACTGAATTTCTACAAAGTCCTTAGCAGTTCCTTCGGTGGGGAGAGTGAACTTATACCAATCTATGTCAGTAGATGTTAATGAGTCTATGGTTAACCCAGTCCGTTCTATTCCTCCAGTAATTTTCCCTAAATCAAGTCCCTGATCTGGTGTGTTATTATTCCACTTTGATTCAAAGTCTTTAATATTGCCGGTTTCTACCTTAAATTCAATTTGGCTAGTTTGGAAATATTCAACTACTGAATCATCTAGCGCTGTCACCCGCACTGTTTGTGCTTGATTCCAGTTGTTTTTATTGAAGGTGAGGGTAAGGGGTTCGCCAATATCTTCATTATTGAGTTGAAACTGGTCAACTTTGGGAGTCATGATCACTCGAATTTCACCCACTGGCTGACTATTCAATTTGACAGAATAGATGTTTTCTCTTCCTTCTTCTACCTGTCCAGGGGGTGTAATGATAATCTTGGCTGTATCAATCTTCGCTGGATCACTATCTTCAGTGTTGGTGAGGGGGATAGGATTAATATTCAGCTTATTGTAGTTAGGATCTTCGCTGGTGACAGTGGTAATAATATTGTAGGGGACAGTACCATCGGCAATATCATCGTTAATTCCCACAACTTGGAAAGTTTGAGGGCTATTCCAGTTATTAGCGTTAAAATTGAGACCGATAAAATCAGAAGGTTCGGAATAGGTTTTAGTCCAAGATGTCCCACCTTCCAAAATACCATTCAATTTGTTAACACTACTATCAATTAGGGTAGTTCCCGTTCCCGTGCCTTCGTTCGCTTGATAGTACCCAACTAAGCCAATTTCATCGCCATTGAGAATCCGATTTTTGTTGTCTTGAATTTCTTCTTGGGTGCGAGCGACATTCCAAATACGAATTTCATCAACTTCACCTTTGAAATAATTTCTATTAGCACGACTACCAATGTATAAGGGAGAGCCATTTGTAGTCCTTGTATCTGTTGTATCCCCTGTTTCTCCGTCTAAAATACCATCAATGTAGAGAGATAATTTTTCTCCATTTTTAACGAAAGCAACATGATGGGGTTGATTGTCATTGACTAAAGTAGTAGAAATAATTTTAGGATTTTTACTATTACCATCAATGGCTTTAACCTCAAAGCGTGCAACTTCAATCTCACCAGAATCTTTGATATAACGAATTACAAATGGATAAGCACCGTTTCCATTCCATTTTTCAATAATACTAGTCTTGTCACTTGTTTGCTTAGAATCAGCGTTAATCCATGCCTCAACAGTAAAGTCTTGATTATAATCAAAATTTATCCGATCTGAATTAGGAATCGTTACACGGTCATTTATTCCATCAAATGATAAGGATGTAGCAGTAGAAATTTTCCCTTCACTACTATCATTACTGCCGATATAAACCGTAACAGGTTTTGTCGGTTGACTGTTGAGTTGGATAGTGTAGGTTAAAAATGAACCATCTTCACTTGTAGACGTACCACTTGGTTTAGTGATAGTCACTCCAGCCGTATCATTATCTTGAACTGTCAAATTAGCAACGAATTTATTAGTAGCACTATCATCATTAGTAGCACTATCATCAACTTGATAGTTTGTTCCAGCTTTTAAAACGATTTTTACGGTTTCGTCGGTTTCATCAACTTTGTCATCTATGGTATTAACCGTGATGGTTGCACTACTTTGACCTTGGGCAATTTTAACAGCCTGGAATTGGTAATAATTTGTTGTAGTTGTGCCATTTGTAACGACTAAATCTAAGTCGCCATCTCCGTCTAAATCTTTTTTAGTTCCTGAAAGGTTGTTAACATCTATAGGAGTTAGCTCAAAACCATCTGTTCTTTCTTTCAAATAAACTTGATTAGTTGCTGGTACAGTATAATCTTCGCCATATTTAAAGTCTTTTCCATCTACTGAATAGAAAATTAAATTTCCACCAGTATCAGCACTCTGATCCAAATTAACAGTTAATTCAATTGTATTCCCTTCAATAATTGCTGTTGTGGAATCAGCAATACTAATACTCGCTTTGGGTCCTGTACTGCTGTTAAGAATGTTTGTTTTGGTGATACCATTATCGTCATCAAGATTGGTGATGATGATAGGTGTGGATACATTATTATTATTGTATTGATCATCCTTACTGCTTGCTTTGGCTGTAACTGTATATTTGATGTCTCCATCTACCAAAGTATCATCTAAACCTGTAATTGTGACACTTTGATATTGCTCCCAATTCTCTGGAGTAAAATCTAGTGAAGATTTGGAGAACTGCCCTTCTGTACCATCAATGTTACTAAATGTGATAGTTACATTTGCTGTGGGCTTAGAAAAGAGACGAATACCAAAGGATGCTGTATTTTCGTTTTTCGGTAAAGAAACATCTACAGTGCCATTATCCTTGAGGGTAACAGTACCCAGGTTAATATTTCCTGGACTATTGGGTTCTTTCAAGATTGCTTTAGAATTTGCAGGGATGCCAGAAATATTTACCTTACCTGCATCTATATTTGCCTGAGTGAGAGTAATTGTTTTAACTAGCTGTCCATCCTCACCAAATAGTTGCAGAATATTGCCCACTTCTGGATAGGGTTCAGCAGTGACTAATGGACTAAAACTTGATGTATAAGTGTACTCATAATTCCAAGATGTCCCACCTTCCAAAGTACCATTCGATGTATCAAAATCACTACTATTAATTAGGGTAGTTCCCCTGCCTTCGTTGGCTGGATAGTAAGCAACTAAACCATTTTCATCGCTATTGAGAGTCCTGTCTTTATTGGATTCAATTTCTTCTTGACTGCGAGCGACATTCCAAATGCGAATTTCATCAACTTCACCTTTGAAATAATTTCCCTTGTTACGACTACCAATGTATAAGGGAGAGCCATTTGTAGTCCTTGTATCTGTTGTATCCCCTGTTTCTCCGTCTAAATTACCATCAATGTAGAGAGATAATTTTTCTCCATTTTTAACGAAGGCCACATGATGGGGTTGATTGTCATTGACTAAAGTAGTAGAAATAATTTTAGGATTTTTAGAGCCATCATACCGTGCAACTTGAATCTGACCACAGGGGAAACGCATCTAAATTATCTTGACAGAATACTATATTAGTGCATCAATATGGGAAAATATCTAACTTCATTCAAAATCTGATAAATTCCTTTATTAAAATTATAAAAATTTCATAAATTTAGAGTAAGTATTTATTTTTAATGATGGATTTATTTTGTTCAGTTCTATATATTAATATCTATATTTTTTGGCATCAAAAATATAGATTCTATTGTAGAATCAACAGAAAAATAAATTGGTTATATTTATATTTGTCTATATTTTCTGATTTTTATCAGATACATTCTAAAATCTTCTCTAAATATTCATCATCCCATCCTGCACAAAACTGCTTACTTTTAGTTCCTAGTTTTTGGCTTTTTTCTTTTCCTAAAAGATTAACTGCTATATGACGAATAACTGCAAAGTTTTGTGGTGCATTATCCTTTCTTATCCGACAATCATCTTCTCTAAAAGCTACATCTAAAACCCAGTGTAATGAATTCTCTATACCCCAATGAGTGCGGACTGATTCTCCTAGTAATTTCGCATTATTTGTCAAACTACTTATATAATAGCCTGTCTCAACCTTCGTTTTTCCATTAACTTTTCGTATATATTCTACCATTCCTACACTTTGAAGATTTACCCATTTCTTATCAGTATCTATTCTTTCTTCTATGTCTGATAACATGAGATAATGACGAATCTCTTCTCTTCCATGTTTGTCTTCTTTTGTATGAAATTCACTATATTTGAATCCCTCAAACCCTTTAGATATAGCTTCTTTGAAGATTTCTTCTACATTCTTATATAAATTACCTTGATTCTTTTTGAGTGCGATAATATATTCGCCTGATTTTTCTGCAATTGATTTTACTATCTCTTTTTGACACCCCATCGCATCAATCGTTACTAAACATCCGGCTATATCTAATACTTTAATTAATTCCGGTATGGCTGTTATTTCATTTGACTTTTCTTCTACTTTACATTGTCCTAATACTAATTTATTACTAGTTGCCCATGCACTTACCATGTGAATCGCACCTTTATCCTTTCCTTTATCATATGAATGCCTTAATGTTTTCCCATCTATTGCTATGACTTCTCCTTCTGTAATTTTATTGATAGATTTTATCCAACTCAAAAAACAATTCTGAAATTGTTGCGGATCTATTCTCGCAAATACTCTGGCGAATGTATCATGAGATGGAATCCCGTTTGGAAGTTCTAAAAATTGTTTTAGCCATTTTTCTTTCTTTTTTCCATAAGCCTCCATCAATACCCAACTATCTACTCCACAGATCACTGCACAAATCGCAATGGTTACTATATCTATTAATTTATGCCTTTTTGTTCTCTCAACTCTTTTATCTTCTAAATCTTTAAAGTGATCTACTATTGTGATTTTTGGTGGTAGCTTCATTTTGTGAATTTTGTCTCTTTAGTTTTATTGAGAATACCACTTCAACTCATTTTATTGATTCTTATAGAAACGAATTTACCATCAAATTTTCTTCATACTCATTTATTGGCTTGATATTAACATGGTAATACTGCCCTTTTTATCTATTCATAGAAGTTACATTTTGTCAAAAAAAATTAGATGCGTTTCCCCTGCTACAGTAGCGCCATTAATGGATATAATTTGATATTTATTAACTCCACTAATAAATACATTATTTTTACCGATAAAAAAGATGTCATTCCATGTGTTTAGAGTAGGAAGAGAACTTTGCAAGTCAATGTAGTAGTTGCCATTTACATAAACTCCTGAGTTAATTGTTCTCAAATCAATAACATCTGGTCCTGTGGTTGTAGCTGCGGTTTCAATTGCGTTTCTTAACGAATCGCTGCCACTATCATTAGTATTCGTTACTTTAAAAACTGCCAGCACACCCTGATAATTATTGCGGATTTCAGGCGCTAACACAGACTCAGCTTCAATATTCCCAGTAACAACCTCTAAATCCCAATCTCCCCCCAAAACCGAGTTACCAGTCAAATCATTAGACCCAGCAATATCCGCCCCAGTTAAATCACCCAACTGCTGAAGAAACTCTACCCCTAACTCCCCTTCACCCACATTACAGCCATAGAACAAAATATCAGCATTATCAGTCAGGGAATTACGCCAACCCTGTAAATAGGCACTATAAGCCTGTAAATTCTCATTATTAAGGACAGTATTACCCAACTGCACCATCCCCGCACCACCGTGGGAGATAATTTGCACACTATCAATATCACTGTAATTAGCTAAAACATTACTAATCTGTTCAATCCCGTCTTCATGACTATTTAGTATAAATACTTGCGTATCAGCACCGACATTTTCAACTAAAGCCTGATAGTTTTGGACTTGGCTATCAACAAACAGGATATTTTTACCGGTGACGTTATTGCTTTTCATGGTAGACCCCTGATTTTGAAGTTATATAAGTTAACTATGGAAGACTAATACAATTGTCATCAAACCTGGAACAAGAACCCCACCCCCAACCCCCTCCCCGCAAGCGATGAGGGGGCTAGGATGTACCTTATATGATTGGAAATCGCTGTAATTACTTATTTTTGATCTTTGTATCCCTGATGGAGCAAGGAAGTCAGGCAAATCAGATATCAATAATCCGTTTATTCGCCAGATTTGCGCGGTCTGATGCACCCTATTGATGTACCAGTTGCGTAAGTTATGATGAAAATAAAATACCAATCTATAAATAAGTCCGTATCCATATGTATGCTAGTTATTGAACTGGCACAACTTTCAAACGTAATGTGATGTAGGTCAGTGTGGGCTTCTCAGTGACTTCTCTAGGAGCAAACAAAAATCTCTATATTCCTTGTCTGTTCCCTATTCCCTGTTCCCTATTCCCCTTTTAACAGAGAAATTGCCATTGGTAAAATCCGATGCTCTTGGATTTGAATTCTCGCGTGTAGTGTTTCTGATGTATCATCTGGTAAAACGGGAACAGCCGCTTGAATTAAAATCTCGCCACTGTCAACTTCTAAAGAAACAAGATGTACAGTACAGCCAGTAATTTTGACTTTAGCGACTAAAGCTTGTTCTACAGCTTGCACGCCCTTAAAACTCGGTAATAAACTGGGATGAATGTTAATCATCCGATTAGGAAAAGCGTCAATTAAAACTTGTGTGACTAATCGCATCCATCCCGCCATAATCACGAATTCTACATTATACTGCTGTAATGTTTGGACAACTTTATGATCAAATTTTTGACGATTTTTGTAGTCCCGATGATTTAACAATACAGATTCTACACCCCAATTTTCAGCCCTAATTGCTGCTTTCGCATCAGGATTATTGTAAATTAGAACTTGAATTTGGGCGTTAATTTTACCGTCGGCAATAGCTTGGGCAATTACTTCAAAGTTACTACCATTCCCAGAAGCCATAATTCCTAGTTTCAAAGGCTGATTCGAGGAAACTTGGTGATGATAAATATCAGGATAAATGAGACTATCAGTAGTATTTATTGGGGAATCGTAAATCATAGACAATAATTATTTTCACAAAATTTTTTAAAGTCGAGAGTTTCAGATCCCCGACTTCTCTAAGAAGTCGGGGATCTTGTTATTTAAAATTCTCGTCTTAAGAAAATAAGAATGGCGATCGCTAACAACATAAAACTATAAAGCAAACCATATCCCGCATTGGTAATTAATGTAATTGTATCAGGTAGTGCTTGCAAACCGTAAACAGCATCATTCTTTAAATCTAATCTAGATAAATCTGGCAAAATTAGATATAAACTTTGGGTAATGCGTTCCATACCAGGATTCTGACTTAATTTACCTAATGCCACTAAATCTTGAGTAACATTCCCCATTAAATACACTGCAAATGTTAGGGCTGTGGCTATTAGTGAACTGGTAAAAACGCCCAAAGTAATGGCTACGGCAGTAATTAAACATAATTGAAAAAAGATGAATAGCGTAGCCAGAAAAATGCTAGTAACCGGATAGGATACTTGACCAAGTTGTAAGAATCCTAAATAAATTATTGTCATTGCAGTAATGAGGACAGCGATAACTGCTGATAACCCTAAATATTTACTAGCAATAAATTCACTGCGGCTGATGGGTTTGGCAATTAATACTAAAATAGTCCGTTTTTCGATTTCTTTGTTAACTAATCCTGTGCCGATAAATATAGCCACAATTAAACCAATGACGTTCATGGTTGCCAAACCAAAGTCTAAAAAGATTTTATCAAAAGCAGTGACAGTAAATTCGGGAATGGCACGGAAGGCAATACCCAGGATAATGGCATAAAAACCGATGATGTACAGGATGCGATCGCGGATCACTTCCTGAAATACATTCTTAGCCATGACGACGGTTCTAATTACATTCATAGTAATTACTTCTTCCTTATTGTTGTGCTGGTGGAGAACCCATGATAAATTTACTTGTGCGATCGCAAGTTAGACGGGCAACGGTATTTTTATTATCTGTTTGTTTACCAGAGTTAGATGGTTCTATCAAACAAGATTTTTTCCAGTAATATCCTTGAGAGTTGGCACTTGGTCCAGCCCAAATTGTCAAAATATCTAGCCTATATCCAGACTTGATATTGACGACACGGGGTTCAACTCGCCATAGTAGTCTTTCTTGGGATTTACCTAAATTACTATTAATTGTTCTTCTTCCCAAGTTGCCTAGTTGCTGATTAGCTTCTAGTAACCATTTTTCTACTTCACCCCAAGGTTTATTGGCAAGTTGTTGATTAATTAAGGGTTGCAGTTTATTTAAGATCAAATCACCAGTTTTTGGCTTTCGTGATTGTGGTTCTAATCTAATCACAAAAGCACTTTTCTGAAAATTATCTGCTCGTAAACTGGGATATTCTTTTAACCATTTATCTATCACAAAGTAAAACTGAAGCCAACAACTAATTAGCATACACCAAGCTAATAAAACTACAACTTTTTGACGATCTTGCAATTTAGGAAGTTTCGCGTTTGGCAATCCTCTACCGTTGCCTTCAAAGAAGTTAGGTATGGCTGTAACTAGGGCGGCTATTGTCGGCCAAATGACTATAGTATTAAATGTTAATCCACTCTCCTGGTATCCAAAGGCAAAGACGCTCACTAAAAAGCCCGTGATTACTGCCCCAACTGGCATAAAAGTTCCGGGAATTCTTAAAGGATCGTCCGTAGTATACCAAGTTGTTCCTGCTAATAAAAATAACCAACCACAAAAGGCAATAATATCCCTAATATACCCTACGGCAAAATATGATATTCCCCAAGAAAAAACACTCAAATAGATAAATGTTTGCCATGAGTATGCTTTGGCTGGTGTCAGAAATTTTTGCACTCCTGCAAATAAATCCTGAATATATTTAAATATGCCACCTATTTCCTTCAATAAAAAGTTCATGAGATTACCTCTAATTAATGCAATGATGAATATTGATCATTTTATCGGGAGCGAGCGAATTAGGATAATGAAGGTTATGGCACTGTAACTGAGTGAATTGGCTATTAAGGTTGCAGTTATTAAATTAGTATTTTGCAACTTAGCCATATTCATATAACTGGCTCTTTGCTGTGAAGAAATGATTTCTGTTTCTGTTTTTTTTCCTCCTTCTCCCATAAAAATTATGAGAATCTTCATTAGTAAAAATTTCACTAAAAAAGTCGCTATAAAAATAGTAAATGACAATAAAACTATCATTGTGCCAATGCTAGGATCTTGAAGTTTATTAAAAAATACATAATTAATCAATTCTTTTTTGATAGCGATAGATAATATTGGTTCGACTGTGA
Source organism: Dolichospermum flos-aquae CCAP 1403/13F (assembly GCF_012516395.1). GTDB lineage: Bacteria > Cyanobacteriota > Cyanobacteriia > Cyanobacteriales > Nostocaceae > Dolichospermum > Dolichospermum lemmermannii. The sequence goes on along the minus strand of NZ_CP051206.1, from coordinate 4,305,501 downwards.
AAAACACAATCCAACCAATTACACTCGAAAAAACATTTAAGGCTATAGCATAAAAAATGCTGGTTCTTTTATCAAACTTCAGCCATCTATTCAGAATATAAGCTTCTAGGGGAATGGCAATTAGTAAGAATAAGATCTCAAAAAATATCGCCCCAATGGGCAAAATTATAGGTAGTGATAATTCATCAGACATAATGGTAACAACAAGGAGATTTTAGGAGTTAGTTAGATCCCCGACTTCTTGAAGAAGTCGGGGATCTGGGGATTAGTTGTACAGAGTATAACTGAAAGAATACGGATAATCGGCAATTATCTCATTCTTCTGACATTTATGATCTGAGTGCGCCAAGATATTTAGATAATTATATTATACATTCATCAAACTGTAATACGCAGATAAAAAACCGCACATTCTAGACTCTAGTTTCGTTAAGATAAGGAATTGCCACTTTATAGCTTTTCAAAATATGACAAGGAACGGTATCGGTATTCGCACAGCGCAAGTGCGTTCTGAGCGGCTTACGGGTCAAATTCACGTCTATGATGGTATTGGGAAAGGTAAGTCCCAAGCAGCTTTAGGAGTGGTTTTGCGCTCGATTGGTTTGGGCATTAATACACCCAGTGATTCTAGCCGGGTTTTATTGCTGCGGTTTTTGAAGGGTCCAGAACGGGATTATGATGAAGATGGAGCGATAACTGCTTTACAGCGAGGGTTTCCCCATCTTATTGATCAGGTTCGCACAGGAAGAGCGGAGTTTTTTGGCCATGATCAAATTACACCTTTTGATCGAACTGAGGCTGCACGGGGCTGGGATGTAGCCAAAGGTGCGATCGCTTCCGGGTTGTATTCAGTAGTTGTTTTGGATGAAATTAACCCGGTTTTGGATTTGGGTTTGTTATCGGTGGAGGAAGTGGTAAACACTTTAAAATCTAAACCCCAAGAATTGGAAATCATTACGACTGGACGCGCTGCACCACAAGCATTATTAGATATTGCGGATTTGCATTCGGAAATGAAACCCCACCACCACCCCACAGCCGCAGAACTCTTTATTGAAGGGATTGAAATTTATACAGGTGCAGGTAAGGGTAAATCTACCAGTGCTTTGGGTAAGGCTTTGCAAGCTATTGGGAGAGGTATCAATCATCCTGGTTCTACCCGTGTATTAATTATGCAGTGGCTCAAAGGTGGGAGTGGCTATACTGAAGATGCAGCTATAGCGGCTTTACAGCAATCTTATCCTGAAGTTGTAGATCATCAACGGTGTGGACGGGATGCCATTGTTTGGCGGAATTCTCGTCAAGATTTAGACTATATAGAAGCGGAGAGGGGTTGGGAAATTGCCAAAATTGCGATCGCTTCTGGTGTGTATAAGACTATTATCCTCGATGAACTCAATCCCACTGTGGATTTAGAATTGTTACCTGTTGATCCCATTGTTCAAGCTTTGTTACGTAAACCCCGTGATACGGAAGTGATTATTACTGGGCGCTGTCAAAATCAACCGGCTTATTTTGATTTGGCTAGTATTCACTCTGAGGTTTATTGTCATAAACACTACGCAAATCAAGGTGTAGAATTGAAACGGGGGGTTGATTTTTAAACCGATAAGATCCCCGACTTCTTAAAGAAGTCGGGGATCTAGTTTTTAGTTTTTGTTTGGGTTGAGAAAAACCAACCCAAAAATCACTATTAATGATGATCTTCTTGATTTAACCAAGTTACTAAATCAGCAATTTCGGAAATATTAAACAACGCCGCACCTAAATTTTCTAGTAAGGATTCAGGTGGGGGTATTGACAAGAGTGATAATGGAGGAGGAAAATCACAGGTATGGAAAAAAACCTGCCCCCAATACTAGACAGTGAAATCTTGAGACAGTTGGCAATAGAGCAACTGGTAGAGATTATCATTGAGCAGGGAACAACTAGGAAATGGACTTTTACAAGATTAGGAAAAAACTAAATGTGTAAGGGTAAAGCGCAATGCTAAACCCCTACCTAGAGAATCACACGATTAAGCCATTTTGAGGGCAATTAATCAATTAGCGCGAAGCAACTTGTGGATCTGCCCAAATGCTACCTTTTTCACCAAAAGTCACAGCCTGATCACCTTCTGCCGAGATATCTACAGTTCTGCCATCATTAGCTACTTGTAACAAAGGCCAATTTTCTTCACCTAATTCACCAGCACGGAATAATACATTATTAGGCTGCTTTTTACTCCAACCTAACAAAATAGCTATTTTTTCGTGATCATCTTGTGATTGTACAGGACTAACCACATTGAGATGATCCTGTTGACGATTCCAAATTACAGCCTGATCTGTAGCATCTGCTGTATTAAAAATAGCCACAAACTTACGGGCGAGAAAGCGATCGCCTTTTTCAGACCAGCTAACAGGCACTAATACCCCAATTTTACCATCATTATCCCCTTGTGCTGACAAAATTGCCTGTCTTTTTAACAGGGGATCAATCACCACACTGGTTGATGTCATCACCCGTAACCGCTTAGTTTGTTTATCCTCCACAAACAACACGCTATTAACTCGGCTATTGTGCATTTCCGGTTTTACTTCCATTTGCACCCGACTATAAATCGCATATTTGCCATCAGGAGAAATCACCGGAATACTCCGATAGTAGCGAACACCAGAACCACCTTTAGCACCAATCGCTTCCTGAGTAGCCAGAATCCATTGCCAAGGTATCGGATGGGGACTACCTATAGGGTCAGTCTGTGCCATTTCCGACTCATTTGGCCGTTCACTAACAGGTATTTCTCCATTTTTAGGAGTAACTGTTGATGTTGCTAATTCTTGAGATTGAGAATTCCCACTGACTGGAGAATTTAAATCAGCTTCTTCTTTGGCATCTTTTAATTTTTGAATTAAATTAGCTTGATTAATAGATGTCTTGCTTTGAAGTTGTGCAACATTAACTGATGGTACAGTTTTGCTAACAACATCATCCCCCAGTTGAGAATTTTCTCTTTCTGCCCCTGAAATAACTATATCTTTTGGTAATGACTGTATTCCTTCACCAACAAGTATTTTTCCTGTGTGAGAGTTAACTTGAGCAAATTGTAAATTTAACTGCCTCGTAGCAGCACTTTCTGCCAATTTTATCTGAGATTTGCTATTTTTCGCCCTACTATTTGCTACTTCTGATTGTTTCGCTAAGGTAGCATGAATAGACATTCCCAGGAAGGGTGAAATTACTATAACAATGGCAATGTACTTGAGAAATGGTTTAACACGGAACCATTCCGACACCAAAAGGGGTTTAAGCATGATGAGACTCTCTAGGGGCAGTTGCTAAGTGCGGGCAGTATCTATACAGGAATGGAAAAAAGCTATGACTATATGTTTACCAACAAACCAAAAGCTTCGACAAGATAATTGATTCAAATGTTGTATTGCTTTACAAAAGTTTTAGTATCACCATTTACCCCCTCATAATCTTTACATAATATCCAAAATAACGGGATTAAAGTTAACAGTAAATTACATCTGTTAATAACTGCCGTTATTATTGTTAGCATCAGTAACATCCATATTCAATTTAAGTGGAACATAGATGAATTTTTAATTGACTAAAGCTAGTAGCCAAGATTTAGAGATGCTCTTGCTCTTGAAAACATTCTTAGCTAAAGCCAGTCTAAAATAAGATACCCTGTTCATAGCCGGACAAACAGCGCGGGCTTTACCCAACTAAAACCTATCTATTGCTGGCAACTTGAGATTAACCGCTGCACAATCAACAATAAACAATAAAAACATTAAATTCATACACCCAACCTACAAACTGAAGTTTAGACTCGTAAATGCTGCGATTAAGCAAATACAGTTTATTTTTAACTTGGGTAATTATTGAATAATTTTGATTTCGTAGAGAAATAACTGACTGCAAAACACAGATAGACACACAAAAATCATCAATAGTAGATGCAAATGGCGATAGTTCAACTAATTACCGAAAGTATTATGATGTATTGAGGCTGTTTTTGCTGAACCAATAGTAAACACTATACCATCAAACTGCGAAAATTCCTTGCCCTTAATCAAAAATTCTCAACATAATTCTATTAATATTCAGATGTCGCAGTTGTCAGTGATGAGGAACACACTTACCATTGATTAATGACTCATGACTCGTAATTAATAATTAATAAGTAATGAAAATAGTATTTTTTGGCACTCCTGACTTTGCAGTTCCCACTTTGGAAAAACTCTTAGAAAACAAGGATTTTCAGGTGATGTCCGTAGTCACTCAACCGGATAAACGTCGAGAACGAGGGAATAAACTGACACCTTCACCAGTGAAAGCCTTTGCTACAGATCATCATATTCCAGTATGGCAACCGCAAAGAGTTAAAAAAGATGTTGAAACCTTAACACAACTCAAGCAGATAGAAGCAGATATATTTGTGGTTATTGCTTATGGGCAAATTTTGTCTAAGAAGATATTAGATATGCCTAAGCTAGGTTGTATTAACGTACATGGTTCAATTTTACCTCAGTATCGAGGGGCTGCGCCAATTCAGTGGAGTATATATAACGGAGAAAAAGAAACGGGGATCACAACTATGCTCATGGATAGGGGCATGGATACAGGGGATATGCTTCTAAAAGCGACTATACCAATTCAATTACTAGATAATGCTCAGGTTTTAGCCGAAAAGTTGGCTATTACTGGTGCAGATTTACTCATAGAAACCCTATACAAACTAGAACGTCAAGAATTTACACCGATTCCCCAAGATCATACCGCAGCTACTTACGCATCTTTGATTCAGAAGCCAGATTATAACTTGGACTGGGGACAAAGTGCCATCCAATTACATAATCAAATTCGCGGATTTTATCCTAACTGTACAGCAACTTTTCGCAACCAAGCATTGAAAATTACTGCTACTGTCCCCCTAGATTCTGCGTATATTCACGAATTACCAGAGCCATTACTAGAAAAAATTTATAAAATACCCAATTTGTCAACCATATCAGGACAGCCTGGAGAGGTAGTTAATATTACTAAAGGACTAGGAGCAATTGTCCAAACAGGGGTAGGTTTATTGCTATTGCGAGAAGTACAGCTAACGGGTAAACGTCCCCAGTCAGGATGGGATTTTGTCAATGGGACTCGGTTAACTGTCGGTGAGGTAATGGGTAATGGGTAATTGGTAATTGGTAATTGGTAATTGGTAATTAACAACTGACAACTGACAACGAACAACTGACAACGAACAACTGTACGGGCGAAGCATTTGGAGAACTATTTTTGGCAATGACCGATAATTTATCTTCCAAATGCTTCGCCCCTACTGACAACTGACAACTAACTTTCATAGAACCGACAAGATTTACAAGGTCCTTCTGGATTAACTGCACAACGCATAATTTCTGAAAGAGCATTATAGTTACAGGTAGCATCACCTATAACCCAACGTCCTTCTACTAAACTTTTCTGTTCTGGTCTTTGGGCTTTTTGTACGTAAATAGCGATATTGTGTAAACTATAGCGTCCGCCTTTAAGCTGATATCTATGGCAACGCTCTAAAACTACGTAGGTTTTTTCGGCAAAATCAAGATAATTTCCCGGTTGGGGTGTCCAATCAAGTTGTAATTTACCAAGAGACTGACGCGGATGTGTCAAAATTACCTCTGTCGGTAAGGAATTTAGCTCCATGATCAGTTTATATTATGTGATTTATGTATAGAGTATAGTATCGCAGTATTTTGGCTTCGACAGTAACAGCATCAAAATGGCAATTTCTCTACTTTGATCTTGTTGGGGATTCGTTGTAATATAGAGTTAAGAATTATAAATATTTTTTGCTAACTAACAAGTTGCAGGAATGTTTATAATTGATGCCTTTTAATTTTAACATTCTATGAGTAATGATAAAGTAGCTGTGAATTGGCAACAATTAATCTCATCTCCTGTAGTTGCTGATACAACCTCCAATTTTTTCGCAGAAATTGTTCAAGAAACTTTTGCTTTAACTCGTCGTCTGTTTATTCAACTCCAACGCCGTCCCTCTAGCCTGATAGCCGGGATTATTCAGCCTGTCATGTGGTTAGTTTTATTTGGGGCATTATTCCAAAATGCACCCACAGGCTTATTTGGTAGTACGACAAATTACGGACAATTTCTAGCAGCAGGTGTCATAGTATTTACTGCTTTTGCTGGGGCTTTGAATGCCGGTTTACCTGTAATGTTCGATAGGGAATTTGGCTTTTTAAATCGGTTGCTGGTTGCACCTCTAGCCTCACGCTTTTCAATTGTTTTTGCTTCTGCTATTTTTATTATTAGCCAAAGTTTACTACAAGCAGCGGTAATTGTGGCAGCAGCGGCATTTTTAGGGGCTGGCTTACCTGATTTTACAGGATTATGTGCGATCGCTCTCATTGTCTTTCTACTGGCTTTGGGTGTCACCGCTATTTCCTTGGGTTTAGCCTTTGCATTACCCGGACACATTGAACTTATCGCCGTAATTTTTGTCACTAACCTCCCATTATTATTTGCCAGCACAGCCTTAGCGCCTTTATCCTTTATGCCCGGTTGGTTACAGGTTATTGCTACCATCAACCCTCTCAGTTATGCGATTGAACCGATTCGCTATTTATATCTACACAGCAGTTGGGGATTAAATGATATAGTAATGCACGCCTTTTGGGGTGATGTTACCTTTGGGGGAGCGTTATTAGTGTTACTAGGTTTTGCATTAGTGGCTTTACTGAGTATTCAACCCCAACTACGCCGGAGTCTTGCTTAAAAATATATAAGGAGAAATTTCATGAAAAGACCATTTTTACTAGTTCACAAAATTATTGTTGCCACTATCGCCGGGATTAGCTTTGCTTCTATCCTAGTAGTAGAACCCACCTTAGCTGATACTAATCAACCCTTTGGTAGTTTGGAAAGTGATACCTTAGGTCAGCAAGGCTATCGCAGTAGTAATCCTTTATCTGGCAATGGCTCAGGTTTCGATATGATGAACATGATTCATCAAGCCAACTTTGGGACTATTCAATGGAATGCTGATGAACAAAATCAACAGCTAGACCTAGCCGCAGCCACATTTAAAGCTGCACAACAAAAACTTCTTCAGCCTCAACTAAAACAAAATCCAGGCTCTTCTGCAATTATCCCTGGACAAAATCTACTTCCCTTACAGATTTTACCATCATCAGGTAAATAACACTTAAATGGGAAATAATGGGCGCAAGTCCTGCGCCTCTACGGAGTTATACTAAACAAGGGTGAGATTTAAACTTTTGCCAAATGACAAAGAACCCAGATGTGTAGGGGTTTAGCACTGCTAAACCCCTAGGTTTAGAATCAAACAATCAAGCCGTTTTGAGTATACTTAATGATCAAAGTCCCAGTTTTGCTAAAACATCACTAGCTTGAGTAGTAGTGTTAACAGCAGCATCAACATCAATGATTTTGCCATTACCATCAATGATGTAGGTAACACGCTTGGCGTAACCACCACCATCAACATCATAAGCTGTAATGATGCTTTTCTGGGTATCAGCTAATAAAGGGAAATTCAGATTATATTTATTGGTGAATGCTTGATGAGAAACTTCATCATCAGCACTTACTCCCAAGACAACTACATCTTTGTCTTTGTATTCAGCTTGAGAATCACGGAAACTACAAGCTTGCTTGGTGCAGCCTGGTGTGTCATCTTTGGGGTAAAAGTAGAGAACTACTGTTTTACCAGCAAAATCAGATAATGAAATTGTATTGCCGTTAGTGTCTTTGGCGGTAAATGCAGGTGCGTCTGTACCAACTGATAGAGGCATAATTCACTTTGTCCTGTTTAAAAATCTTTATGCAATCAAGATTTTACAATAATTTACAATATTTAAATAACTTGCTTACGGAATATTCTGCCAAAGAGGTATTTATTTTCAAAGCATTGACAAAAAGCACAACTTAGAGTAATAAAAAATGTCTACTGTGGATTCCTCAAACCTCAAACCCTTAGTTTATAATAGTAAAGCCCTAGAAAGAGCCGAGCGATCGCTAATCTGTTCGCCCTTCAACCTCAATTTGTTTATAGCCATGACTAGCCAAAGTATCCAACTAGGTGCTATAGCAATGGAGAAAGGAAATCAGCAAAGTTACACCAAGCAACCCTTATCAGAATTGACCTGTGAAAACGCTTTAGCCTGGTTAATTGATGTGGGAGTATTGCGGCGAGAAGTTGATGGACAGGGCATTACAGACAGTTTTCGCCTAACTCCCTTGGGTCATCAATTGATTGTCAAGTTAAAAGATCAGAAATTGCGTAATCCTTCCCTGAGCGATCGCTACAATGATTTTATGACTCGTTGGTTACGTTTACCCTTTTGACAGTTTGACCTCGTTCCTAGCCTCCGGCTAGGAATGCCAATGCTGAGGCTCTGCCTCATGTCACTAGCGGCAGAGCCGCCATCTACATTCCCAGTCTGAGACTGGGAACGAGATAACGAGATATGCAAGTTTAAAAAAATAACAGCTTATTTACAGATGCACTACCGAATCTCAACATACTAAATTATAGTTAAAAATGAAAGCAATCATGGTAGTGGGAACAACATCCCACGCAGGGAAATCACTGATAACCACAGCTATTTGTCGGATTCTTTCCCGGCGCGGGTTGCGAGTATCCCCCTTTAAAGGTCAAAATATGGCTTTAAACGCCTATGTTACCGCCAGTGGCGGGGAAATAGGCTATGCTCAAGCAGTGCAAGCTTGGGCGGCGGGAGTAGTACCCTTGGTAGAAATGAATCCAATTTTACTTAAACCCCAGGGGGATATGACATCCCAAATCATTCTTAAAGGTAAAGCTATCGGGAAAGTTAGCGCCACAGACTACTACGAACAATATTTTGAACTCGGTTGGCAGACCATCAAAGAATGTTTACAATACCTATCTACAGAATTTGAAGCCCTAGTTTGTGAAGGTGCTGGTAGTCCCGCCGAAATTAATCTTAAACACCGGGATTTAACTAATATGCGGGTTGCTAAACATTTAAATGCACCTACTTTATTAGTCGTTGATATTGATAGAGGTGGAGCATTTGCTCATGTCGTCGGCACATTAGAACTATTAGATCCAGACGAACGCGCCTTAATTAAAGGAGTCGTCATTAATAAATTTCGAGGACAGCGCTCAATTCTCGAACCCGGAATTAAATGGTTAGAAGAACGGACAGGTATACCTGTGGTTGGTGTTATTCCTTATTTAGAACAAGTTTTCCCAGCGGAAGACTCCCTAGATTTACTAGAACGCAAACCAGCAAAAGCTAACTCTGAACTAAACATTGCGGTGATTCGTTTACCAAGAATTGCCAATTTCACCGATTTTGATCCCTTGGAATCAGAACCATCAGTAACGGTAAAATACTTGCATCCTAAGCAAGAGTTAGGACATCCAGATGCAGTAATTATCCCAGGGACAAAAACCACAATTGCTGATTTAATTACCTTGCAAAAAAGCGGTATGGCAGAGGCAATTCAAAACTATGCGGCTTCTGGTGGCACGGTTTTAGGCATTTGTGGCGGTTTTCAAATGTTGGGGCAGTCTATAGCTGATCCAGAAGGAATGGAAGGACAATCTGGTAAATATCAAGGGTTAAATTTATTACCTATAAAGACAGTCATTACAGGTCAAAAAATTGCCCGTCAGCGTCAAGTTACTTCCAATTATCCCCAAGCGGGTTTACCTGTGACTGGGTTTGAAATTCACCAAGGGCGCTCGCGCATAGAAAACCCAGCAGATCAAAAATCCTGTCAACCCTTATTTGATGATGCTAATTTAGGGTTAGTAGATAGTTGTCAATCGGTTTGGGGAACTTATTTACATGGAATTTTTGATAATGGACCTTGGCGACGGGCTTGGGTAAATCGTCTCCGGCAACAACGGGGTTTGAAATCTTTACCCACAGGTGTGGCTAACTACAAAGAACAGCGAGAGCAAATGTTAGATTCTTTAGCTACTCAAATTGAAGAGCATTTAGACTTAACACAGTTTATATAGATTAAAATGTTTGTTAGTTCATCTGATTTGAGTTGAATCAATAAAAAGTTAAATAACCCCCATTTTATTGTTATAAATGGGGATTTAATTTTTGATTCGTACTTAATTTTGGCAAGGGGAGATTTAATTTTTCAATTGCATATATGTCACATATGTGATTCAAAATATGTGTTACAAAAAGATTATTTATAACTGAAAGATCACGGTTGTGTTTATAAATAACACATCTTACCATCATATACATAAATAGGGCTTGCTGAATAAACCGAAAACCTAGATAGATTAAGAGTTTCCCGGTTAAAAAAGTGAATTAGGTGCAAGGAATAAGGATTGAAACCATTAAAAACCTATCACTTTCTGAAATTTGAGACTATTCTTCTCTGCTTCTAATTCTTCCTCCTGACTCGGTGACTCCTGACTCCTAGCCCTCACGAAAAGACTTTTTCAGCAAGCCCTAAGTAGAAATGTTTTGATCTAAGTTAAAATTTTGGTTAAACGTTCACTTTCAAAAATTTGATGAATACTAATAGCGATCGCTCGTTAACGCATTTTTGTGAAAACAAGGCGATCGCTCTTAAACCCGGATTTCTCATCAACTGTAAATTTTTTAAGGACAAAATTATGAATTTGATAAATCTCCAACGTCATTTAGAAGAACAGAACTGGCCAGAAGCAGATAAAGAAACTAGGGATATTTTGCTGAAACTGTCTGGACGGGAAAATGACTTACAAAAACGACTTAGAATATCAGATATTGAAAATCTGCCTCTTGAAAACCTCCAAGAGATTAATATGTTGTGGTTAAAGTATAGTCAAGAAAGATTTGGATTTAGTGTACAATATGAAATTTGCAGGGATATAGGTTTAAATCCTAGTAATTGGAAAAATGCTTACCATAGCAATCCTGACCTAGTTAAAGAACAATATCGTAGTTTTGAATATAGAATTGGGTGGCGTGATAATAATAATAGTTGGGTAGTAGGACATAAAAATTGTGAAGGACACTTCCCGCGTGTTTGGGTATTTTATGGTGAACCAAATATAAATCGTGAAGTTTTATCTTTACTAGCATTGGTTCAAGAGTCTGAACTGACAAAGTTCAGTATTGATAACATTTCCTAAAATTAACCCTGGAATTTTGATAAGTAATGAGACAAAATTAATTACACAAATATTTAGACTGAAATCCTGAATGGACAAAGGATTGGTAAATAAATAATATGTAATTAATTCTGTCCAGGTACTTAAAAAGCGATCCTATCTGTTCAAGCAGAAAAATGATCGCTGTTTTGATTAAACTTTATTTATTGCATTCTAAGATTAATGAAATTAGGTTAAAATCCGAATATTGGTAATTTTAGGTATAAAAACTAGATTATGGCAAATCCAGAGCATTTAGCAATACTGAAGGAAGGGGTAGAGGTTTGGAATAAGTGGAGAGATGAAAACATAGTATCATATATTTTTAGTATTGACAAGATTCGTCTAAAAGAGATTTAATTCAGTTATTATGCTAAGTGTGTTAATAGCCACATTACGGGAAGTAAAATAGGAGATTTTTATGGACGAGATGTATTATCAAGCAAAAATTAAAGAATTTAAAAAAAATAATGATTGGCAAGGTATGTATAATTTTTGGTTAATAGAGAAGCTGCAAGAACCTAAATTGTGGGACAATTCAGAGTTTTTGAGTGAAATAGCATTTGGGTGCGGAAAGTTAGCAAGTGTTTCCGCTAATGATATTCCCAGAAAGAATCAAGAGAAAGAAAAATTTTTATATCAAAAATCTGAATATCGTAAAGAAGCAGAAAGACTGTGGAAACGATGTATTGAATTAATGCCAAAAAATCCAAAATATCTATCTGGATTAGGTTATTTATATTATCAAAATGCTGTGGAACTCAACCAACCTAGAGGTAGACGTGATGGAAACAAGAGAAAAGAATCAGAAATAGCGATACAATATTTTAATCAGTCTTTAGGCATTGATAGCAAGAGAATTAAAGACCTATATAGAAAAGGATATCTATTAGTAGAGATACTACCTACAACTTGCTGGAAAGATAGAAATTTTGAATTAGCTAAACAATATCGGTTAGATGGTATTAAATCTTTAGATGCAGCAATAACATATCGGGAATCTCTAGATACAAAGATTCCACGACAGCAAGACGAAAGAAACCGATGTTATAATGAATATATTAAATCATTTTATAGTTTGGGTTCTGTTTATTATGAAATGATTATTAATAAATGGGATGAAGCAATATTTGCACTAGGCTTACGTAAAATAGTTGATGAAAATGACAAAATTAGTTACAATCCTCAAGATTTAAACCATGCTAATTTGTCATACCAATACTATAATAATTGTTTAGTAGCTGATATAAATCATCGAGAAGCCTGTGAAAAAGTAGATAAATTATATTCTTTAGGAAAGGCTGATTTTGCTAAATATTGGATTTTAAGTGGAAATGGACAAAAACTAGATAAATATGTATCAGCAGAAGCTATAAAATATCGTGATGATGCAGAACAGTATTTTATACAAGCTCTCAATTGTTCTTGGTCACAGGAAAAGCAACGTCAGAAAAAAGATTATATAGCTGAAAAACTTGCTAGGCTGTACATTACTAAGGGTAGTCCAGAAGACAATCGACCTTATGAAGAGGCAGTTAAAGTAATTAAAAAATATCAATATGGTAGATTAGATCCGTATATCCTTCATACTTTATCATTAGCATTAATGTTAATGGGAAGACATGAAGAAGCAAAAAGGAATTTAATCGAAGCAGCCAACCCTAAATTTAATCAAGATATATGGACATCTGATTTTTTATTAGGTTGTCTTTTATTAAGAAAAGGAGAACTTGAAGATGCAAATGAATATTTTGATAAAGCACTACAGCGAAAAGAAACAGATACATTGCTCTTTGGAAAAGCCCTAATTGCTTACAAGTCAAACAGAAAATTAGAAGCATTAGAAATTATTCAAAAAGCCAATCAAATAAATCCATATAATATTGCCATAAGTAAATATTTGGATATATGGTCAAAGAAATTAGGAAATGTACAATTAGAAATTAGGGATAAAAATGAAGAAATAGAGGATTATAGCCACTATATGTATGATGCTTTTGGTTATGATGAAGAAATGGGTATGGATTTTGATGAATACTTAGATAAGTTTGGATATTCTTAAAATCAAGCACAAACCAAAATCAACAGAGTTGCAAATAAAAAATATCTAATTTACTTCTTTCCTTTCTTCCTTCGCGTACTTCGTGCCTTCGTGGTTCATTTACTCAATAAATAAGATCCCGGACTTCTCAAAGAAGTCCGGGATCTGGGGTTATACAATATATGGTAAAATTGAATTCAAAACCACACACAAAACATGGCTACAAAAATCCCCGTTACCGTCATCACAGGCTTCTTAGGAAGCGGTAAAACCAGCATTATCCGTCACCTCCTGCAAAACAACCAAGGACGACGGATAGCAGTATTAGTCAACGAATTTGGTGAACTGGGGATAGATGGAGAATTATTGAAATCTTGTCAAATTTGCCCCGAAGATGAAACAGCAGAAAATCCAGAAACTAACATATTTGAACTGACAAACGGCTGTTTATGCTGCACCGTGCAAGAAGAATTTTACCCAACAATGCGGGAATTAATTAAACGCCGCGATAGTATAGATTATATTATCATTGAAACCTCTGGTTTAGCTTTACCAAAACCCTTAATTAAAGCCTTTCGTTGGCAAGAAATCCGCAATGCTGCTACAGTAGATGCAGTAATTACTGTAGTAGATTGTGCCGCAGTTGCAGCGGGAACATTTGCTAGTGATTTGGATGCTATAGCAGCCCAAAGACAAGAAGATGATAGTCTAGAACATGAAACACCATTACAAGAATTGTTTGAAGATCAACTTGCTTGTGCTGATTTAGTAATTTTGAATAAAACTGATTTAGTTGATAGTGAAACCCAAGCACAAGTTCTAGAATTAGTCAAGCATGAATTACCGAGAGTTGTGAAAATTGTCTCTAGTGATTATGGTAAATTAGACCCATCTATCTTATTAGGATTTGCAGCCGCAGTTGAAGATAATTTAGATTCACGTCCTAGTCACCACGACACAGAAGAAGACCATGATCATGATGATGAAATTAACTCAACTCACGTGATTTTAAACCGCACTTTTGACCCAGAAAAGCTACAAGCAACTTTAGAAAAACTGGCACAAGAACAAGAAATTTATCGAATTAAAGGTTTTGTGGCTGTTGAGAATAAACTCATGCGGTTAGTTATGCAAGGTGTAGGTAATAGATTTGATAAATTTTATGATCGTCCTTGGAAACCAGAAGAAGCAAAACAAACCAGTTTAGTTTTTATCGGTCGTAATTTACAATCTTCAACAATAGAATCTCAATTAGTAGCTTTGTAATATGAATATCACAGATTTATTTAACGTTGCCAATTTGTTTGTTTTGCCTTTTTGGGCTTTGATGATTCTGTTACCAAATTGGAAAATTACCCGCAAGGTAATGGAATCTTATCTACCTTTTGTGGTTTTAGCAGGTGCTTATTTGTATTTATTTGTCACTAGCATTACTCCAGAAAATGCTGCTGCTTTATCAAATCCTCAACTAGCAGATATAGCCAGGTTTTTTAGTAATGAAACTGCTGCTGCTACAGGTTGGATTCATTTTCTAGTAATGGATTTATTTGTCGGTAGATGGATTTATTGGGAAGGACAAAAAACCGGAATTTGGACAATTCACTCGATAGCTTTGTGTTTGTTTGCGGGTCCTTTAGGTGTGCTTTCTCATATTTTCACCTATTGGATTACAAAAGCCTTTTCTAAAGGTTCTGAATCTGTGATAGTCACACAAAAAGCAGAAGTTTAGGAATTTAGATCCCCGACTTCTTGGAGAAGTCGGGGATCTGTTTTTGTTCATCCTACGTAATTAAAATTAAGCTGCTACAGCTTCTCTTTCTCTGAATTTGGCATCTAACCAACAGCGGGGCAATTTTTCCCCAGAAGGAAATACTAGTTCTTCCTTTTGATAAATGTCCGTTTCCTGTTCTTCTTGTCCTTCTTGGTCTTGGGCATGGACAATCTTACTAGTGGGGTCTAATAGTTCTTGAACATCAACTATTTTCACCAAATCGCGGCTATCTTTGATTTGTAAAAACATCTTGATCAACCTCCATTATTTAAATATGTAAACTTGCCAATGGGAAGAAAATAAAGATTAGATTTCCCGTTGATATTTTTCGACAATATCTACTAAGGTCACTTGACATTGCAAGGGTAATAAATCAATTAAAGATAGTTCCCTTCTACCACCACCAACTTTGACAGTAATAGATTCTAAAGCGGCAATTACCTTATCTTCATTAACGCTTTTAGAAGTAATTAAAGGATACAATTTTTCAGCCACAACATTATGCAGTTTGGCATCAGATAGATATAGATGCCACTTGGCAATATCTATATAAACACTTTCACCAATTTCTGCGGCTAGGGTTTCTAGTAATTCTGTGGTATTAGTTTTAGCCATAAATATAACCTCTTTGTTAGTAACATCGGGATATCTTAGCTTATTTCATATTATTACTCAATTAGCTAGACTTGATCTACTACCACAGGTGAGAATTCCCTAGCTTGATTTTCTTTCTTTAGGTAGATTTCGGTGGTGTGGGGTCGTAATTAGCGATCGCACCAATGTAAATTAGATGCAGCAGCAATACTCCTACCCAACCAATTGTTACTCCAGGTAGCCATTCCCAGGCAGTAGTTTTCAAAATGTGAAAAAACCACAACCCAGAAGTGACAGTTGCACAAATACCGACATGAACAGCGAAATTCATGCGATCATCTAGTTTACGGAAATCTGGATCTTTACGATCTGGTTTGCGAGGCCAACGGGGAGGCATAAATATAAATGTTTGTAACAGCAGTTAACGCACCTTATTTATTGTAAGGTGTTTGCGACTGACTTGCTCAGATACACAAATAATTTCACCCATCTGGGGATGAGATAATATTGATGGTGTTCCCCAGATGGTAATATAGGCTATGAACTCTGCACAGTTGACTCTGCATAGCAACTATCACCAAATTCGCTACCTCTGGCACTAGGTACTAAAGTCCAACCTGCTTTAAAGAGTTTTTGATAAGTTGCCCAACCCTTAGAACCACGAGGGACGCGATAATCTGGAACTGAAAATTGCGGAAAAGCTGTGTAAGGCCGCCAAGGTTGTCCAGGTGAAGTTTGCAAGTACAAAATCTTTTCATCATCGCCGTTAGACTTAGATAACCAGCACATTTGTCGAACCATAGTGAACTCCTTGATTGTTTAGTTGAAATATCACAAGGACGCTAACTGCGGATATTTAGGATGGTGGGAAGTGGCTGTAAAGGTGTTTTTTATTCCCAATCTAAAATCCCAAATTGGTATGACAGGTTTTTGTGATGTCATCCGCAATTGTGATAAAGTTATTTTGTCCCTATGTTTAAGGCTGTAAAGATTATTTTTGTCAGATAAATTATTGAGGAAGGCAAACTCCTGTGGGCTGCTGTTTATGAAAAAAGAAAGATGAACAAGAACAATGGTTTTTTGGTTCTTGATGTTTTTTTACTGTGTGAATATTTTTCTCATGTTATCCACGGTTGCAAGAATTGGATGTATCCATAGTTACGATTTTGCAAAAATTATTAAAAATTCATTGGCAAGGGAATTTATACGTTAGGAGTTAAGAGTCAGAATGCTTGTAAAATAAGTATTAAAAGATTTTAACTTCTTCCAAAATGATCAAGTAAGCTGTTGTAAAGATTATGATAACTCCAAAATATGCTTTTCAATCAGAAAATAAATGTAATTTATAGCGATTTATAAAATGAAAACTAAACTTACTGACGTTCAAAATCTCCTCTCAGATTTAATTTCTCGTTACTCTTCCCGTGTGGATTACTTGATGATTCGCTTGGAAGAAGCCGAGGGAACAGATATTGTCTTGCGGGGTGATAAAGTGGAAACTCTCAGCGAGGGAATTTCTATTGGTGGTCATGTTCGCACTTGTTATAAAGGTGGTTGGGGATTAAGTAGTTTTAATAAATTAACAACCATTGAAGACCGCATAGAAGAAGCCATTGCCGCAGCCCGGATAGTGGGTGATGAAGAGACTATACTTGCAGCTATTGATCCTGTACAAGCTGTATGTAGATTGCCTTTATTGGGTACTGACCCTCGCCAGGTTTCGCTAAAGCAGAAAAAACAATTATGCGATCGCTATACTGACCTCCTGAAAACAGTTGATCACCGAATTACTACTACCTCAGTTCATTACAGTGACAGCACCCAAAGAGTCATTATTGTCACCTCTGAAGGAACTTTCATTGATCAATCTTGGGTAGATATGGAAATGCGCTTTGCAGCCACAGCCAGGAATGGGGACACTGTGCAAACTGGTAGAGAAACCACTGGTTCTCGCAAAGCCTACGAAGATCTAACTAATTTAGACAAACAAGTTAAAGGTGCAGCAGAAAGAGCAGTTACGTCTTTATTTCTACCATCCGTCAAGGGTAATACGTACACCGTAGTTATTGATCCCATTCTCAGCGGTTTATTTGTGCATGAAGCCTTTGGACATCTTTCTGAAGCAGATATGGCCTATGAAAACCCTGATATTCTGGAAGTCATGACTCTAGGACGACGTTTCGGCCCCAAAGAACTGCAAATATTTGATGGTGCTGCACCCCAAGGACATCGCGGTAGTTATTTTTACGATGATGAAGGTACACCTGCGACAACTACCCAGTTAATTGAAGATGGTGTATTAGTTGGGAGGCTGCATTCCCGTGAAACTGCTGGTAAATTGGCGGAGAAACCCACAGGTAATGCTCGTTGTCTTAATTATCACTATTCCCCCATTGTGAGAATGACAAATACCTGGATTGAACGGGGTAAAACTCCCGTCGCAGATTTATTTACGGGGATTAAAGAAGGTGTTTTTGCCCAAAATTGGTTAGGGGGAATGACGAATGGGGAAATGTTCACTTTCAGTGCTGGGGAAGCTTGGATGATTAGAAATGGCAAAATTGCTGAACCTGTGAAGGATGTAACCCTTTCTGGTAATGTTTTCCAAACCCTCGCAGATATCGAAGCCATTGGTGATGATTTTTACTGGGATGAATCCGGGGGTTGTGGTAAAGGTGGACAAAATGGTTTACCTGTCGGTTGCGGTGGTCCCAGTTTACGAATTCGGGATGTGGTGGTGGGAGGAGAAAGTGGAGAATAGTTCTTCCTTATCAAGATTGAGTCTAACATATTTTTTGGTGCAAGTCAATAGCTTCAACCCATAAAACGCGAAAAATTATCATTTATTTTAAATACTCGACTTCTCTAAGCAGTCGGGTATTTTATTTTTGGGGACTTATGGGAGATATTGAGGAAGAAAGAATTAAATTGAGGACATTTAACTCATGAGAATTTAATAGGTACTTTTCTGTAAATATTTTGTTTCTGATTTCTTCTAAGCTATAACTTCTAAATACCACAAAGGGAAATTCTTTGTAATTATGACCAATTGGTAAAACATTACCGACGGGATATAGTGAACGAATGTAGATAGATAAAATATCTTTAAAACGTTGATCTTCTGGTTCTTCAATTTCACTTTCAAAGTATTCTTTCATGACTTTACCACTAATAAACGCAAATAATGGTAAAGCATAATATTGATCACTGTGTTGACTTTTCTGGATAAAGTTCTGGGTTTTTGGTGGTGCGTTTCTGAGTCTTTCAACTAATTCTATGGCGTTTTTAACCGCATAAGTGAGACTTTCTGGATAGATTTTGCTTCTACTAATGTTTTTGAGATTTTCCCATAATTCTGCATTTGCGTATTTTTCAATATCTAATAATCGCATTTGATATGATTCTTCGATGTTTTGACTGGGTACTATTAATAAACCACCACTAATATAGCCTAATTCCAATGGTTTAAAATCCAGTAATTGATCAAAAGTTGTCGCAATTTCTAGAAATTTGTGATTGAAATTATCTCGAATAGCTAAATAACTTTCTTCTGTGGTTTTTTGTACCAGAAAATCACCATCTCCCATGAGTAATTCTAAACTGGTATAAGCTTGTTTTAATAACAGATGACTTTTGTTGATATTATATTCTTTTTTAAGTTGGTTAATCAGATTTGCGATTTGACTAGAAAAGGTTTCTCCAGCAGCTAAAACCGATTTTCCTCCAATGGGAATTAGAATATATTTTTTTCTACCAATCATACCATAACCTTGAATTCTTGTCATAATTGATGCTTTGAGAATTAAGAGGAGATTTAATAAACTCAAAACATTTTCCTGGACAGAGAGTTGGGGATGATCTTGATAATATATTGAACGTTCTGCTAAATAAAAAGTTAGGTATTTATCTTGATTATCTATAAGATCATTTCCTCTTCCTCTGTAAATTACTTGAATAATTTCCATGAGGTTTTTTTCAATTTCAAACTTAGGAATTTCTACTAAGATGTGTTTGGCTTTAGGAAAAGATAAACCGCGACTTCCTGAAGCTGTCATGAAAACGACTTTGACAGTTTCTTGATATTTTTTAATTTCTTGCTTTTCATGTTCAGATATATTTGCGTGTATTTCTAGGTAATGGATATTTTTGGTAAAGTTGTCTCTTCCTAACTTTGATTGGATTTTATCAATGAGTTCTGCTAATTTGGATTTATTTTGGATATAAACTATAACTTGTTCAACGTCAGATTTTTGCAAGAGATTTTGAATATCTTGGAAAATTTGAGTTTGTAATTCTTTCTCTAAATTAGATTTATCCCGTAATTTGGCTTTATCGGTAAATTGACAAGATTCAATGAGAATTTGATAATTAATAGTTAAGCTTTTGGCTGGGTATGTATTAGTATTAATAATGATAGCGGGTAAATTGTTAAATGTGAAAGATTCCACTGACAGAGGTTGAATATTTTCTTCTGCTTGACGAAAGAAAATTTTATTAGGTTCGGGGGTAGTATCTTCTAAATGTTGACGGATGACATTTTTATCAACTATAGAAGCATCAGCAACAATAATTTTAGTGTTAAAACCATTTCCAGGTTTTGTTAACTCATAACGGGTAACAATTTTTTGAATCCCAGCTAAAAATTCTACTCCTCCTTCATCTCCAGTAATTTCATCTATCATAATAAATAGATGTTTGATGCGACGAGAAATATTTTGCATTTTCTCTGGAAAAACTTTACTTTCTCTTTCGTTGTATGCGTCACAAAAAATTTTAGTAAGATGTTTTAACGTATCTCCATAGTCGGTTTTTTTCAATGACTGAGTGGAAGCTGTAGCAATAATCTGATTATATTTTTCACAGCTAATCAGGTTATACAATCCTTCGCAAATACTATTTAATACTCCTTTAGTTTTTTGTCCAATATCTTGAAATGTATGATCGGTAATATGTTCTAGTCTGTTTTTTCGTCGAGATTTTCTTTCCACATTTTTACTGTTGAGAAAATGAACTTCCCCTAAATAAAAATCATCTTCATGTTGGTTTGAGGTATATGCGACTGAACATTTACCATGATTATCTTGGATTAAGTTGCTGTGAGTATTTATTGCAAAAATTCTGTCATCAATCAATTTTTCATTTTGCTGATCTTTGAATTTTTCGATGATATCAAGATTGACTTGTTTGCGGGGACTGACGTAGAATAATAAGAAACCTTCATCTTTATATTGTGTGAGAAAATTCACAATAGCGGTAGTTTTTCCAATTCCTGGATTTCCGGTTAAGAAGATGTAGGTATTTTCAGAAAGGAGATATTTTTTAATTAGTTGATTATGTGCTTGTCGAAAGTTGGGATTTCCGATTAAGTGTAAATTAGAAATTAACTCTGATGGTACTGTGGCGACGGAGTTATAAAAATTGTTAATATGTTCTGTGTGAAGCGGTAAAATATTGATGGTATTTGGAGTAATCTCTAACAGTGAGTTGACAAATTCTTTTCCTTGATCAAAACTAATAGCAGCATTACGTTTAATTTTATCCAAGACTCGATGACGTGCTGATGTAATTTCTTCTTGGTTATCATGGTGTTTATATATTTGATAACAAGTTTGGAAAATGTCGAGATTTTCTGCTTGAATAGAGATAGTATTAAACGAGCGATCGCTGTATCCCACCGCATTACATACTAACTGTGATATATTGGGGATAATCGCCGTTTTTTCGAGAAACTGACAGAAGCTATAAATATAACCAGCAGCTTGAATTAATTTCGCGCTTTCCTTATCCTTAGATTTAAAAGCTGTAAAATATTCCTTTAAACTTGGGGAAAAATCTAAACCTAAAGATTCGGTATCAATTCGCAAACTAGAAAATACACTTTGAGAACGAATATAGTTAACATCTCGCATCAATAACCGGCGAATAATTTCTACATAGTCAATATTTTCTATATCCTCATCAGTGTGGATAGAAAACACCGATAAATCCAGACATAAAACCCGATATGTACGCCGATATTTTAGCAAGATTAAAGTATCTGCGTTGAGAAAATCACCTTTACTTTTATATATATTAATATCATCAAAAACATTGTCTAAATTTTCAAACTGGGAAAGAACATCCTTAAACCATTGTTTATTATTAACTTCATGAGTACCAATGCTATTATCACCATTGAAACAACATTGATAATATATAATTTCTAAATGTCGAAACTTTTCTTTTTGATCACATCCAATAGATTTGAGATATTCTTGGAAGAAGTTTAAACCACATAAAAACCCTTTTTGTACAAAAAATTGACACCAGGTTTCAGCTATTTTTTGATCTAATTTACTGACAACTTTCCTAACTATAGTTTTTCTGATTTCTGAAAATCTGAGATTTTTAAGTTCATCATGGTATAAGCTTCCAAACCGATTTTTGAGATTATTTTGTTGAATATAAGATAAAATTCCCATATTAAATCCTACCTCAAATAATCTTCCTAAATCATCGGCTATTTTTGCTGACATCTTTTTTTCCTCCGTAGGTTGGGTTGACACAAGGAAACCCAACATTAACATTATCAAAATTTTGTTGTTGGTTATTTTCAGATATGTTGGTTTAAGCGAAAACTCAATCCAACCGACAATTTTTTATTTGTCTTGTTTGTTGAGTATTTGTTTGATGTGAGTTAAAAATGCTAGGGAGTTGAAATTTCCTTTGCTGCGACTATGGGGAAATAACGCAACTTGACTAACTGATTCATCTCCGATTAAATTTTGATAGGGATCTAATTTTAATTGAATATCTCTCGACTTTTCATAACGAGAAAAATGAAACAAGGTTAAACATTGCAAAATTTCATTTTTTAATTGACTATCATCATAAATTAATCCGTTTCTGATATCTTTATCATCTAAAATACCATCGTAAATGTTTAATAATGTCGCATAAGACATGACTCCATGATAATGATTATCTTCAGAAAGTGCGATGCCATTGAATAAGTTAAAAAAGATGACAGATTTTTTATTCTTATCTTCTGCTAAGTTGGTAAGTTCCAGGGTGTCTTGAATATATAATGATGTTGATTTTATCCCGGAAACTTTTACTGCGTAGTATTTTTCAAAAAACATCGGATAAATTTTGATATCATGTTTTTCTTTTGT
The DNA here is from genome assembly GCF_012516395.1 of Dolichospermum flos-aquae CCAP 1403/13F. GTDB lineage: Bacteria > Cyanobacteriota > Cyanobacteriia > Cyanobacteriales > Nostocaceae > Dolichospermum > Dolichospermum lemmermannii. The sequence goes on along the minus strand of NZ_CP051206.1, from coordinate 4,282,759 downwards.
TAATGCGGTAATAACATTTTTCGACATAAAAAATAATTCTTCATCTTTTTCAGTTTGGGTAATATGTAATGTGCTGCTATAGGGAACTTTTGCGATATAAATAAAGTGTCTGTACCCTTTTTGATAAAGTTTGTCTACATTATCAACTACTACGGTAGGATATTCAAACATCTTATCATGATCATCAAAGTTTTCTGAGAAGGTTTTCAAAAGCTGAAATCTCACACATTTGGGTTTCATTTGTAAGGTAATAATTTCTCCCATGAGGTTAGATTTCTTCGCTTTTGTTACCCATGTACTATCAGTTTCTCGACTGGAAACTACGATAATTGCAATTTTATCAAGTTCCTGAAATGCAAATTTATCACTTTCTGATAACTGAAATTTTTTGGGGACAACTGAATACAAGGAACTCAGAACATTAGGGATTTTATATGTAACCTTATTAGTAATAACTATTCCCTGTTCATTACTGCGATATCCATCATTAAATAAATGAGATAATACTTTAGTTAAGGAAACTATAAATTTTTCTATTGGTGCGTTGTCGGTTTTTTCTTTAAGATGTATTCTTAAAAGAGGAATAAATACTTTGCTTTGTTTTTCAAGGATGACGTGAAGACAAATATACGCTAGTAAGCTATATGTTATTTTGTAAATAATTTCTTGATGGATTTCTAGTTTGTCATTTTCTGAACGTTGGGGGAAAATTAGTAATTTCCGATGTTGTAAGTTTTTGTTATAAAATTCACTCCCTTCTTTCATTGCTAAAAATATGACTGGTAAAACCTCAATACCTTGAGGAATATCATATTCCATCTCGAAAGTTTCTTTATCTTCTGTCTCTAAAAAATGAATTTCACTAATACTTATTTTTGCGGGAAGAGTAATCAGTAAGTTTTTCTGCGTGGTTGCATTTCCTATGTTGATATATTTCAAACAATCTTTAAAATTTCTTCGCAACGCATCTTTAAAGATTGTCTCTCTTTCGTTAATAGTGTCAATGTCATCTTCTAAAATACTATTCTTCACGGAAATATGTACAGGATAGTCTCTACTGGGAAATGGAGTTTCTCTTTTGATCAAACTTATTAAAACTTTTTTGAGAGTTTTGATTTTTTCCCTAACGTTCAATTTAGTAAAACCCGCTATCCAACTTTTAAATAGTTTCTTTTTAGCTTCATCATCACTCCCTCTTAATACTGGAAGTACATCTTTTTCAAATTTTTCAAGAGGATTATATTCTAACTCGCTTTGGGGGTGATAATTTTCTGCTTGGGAATTTTGACGAGATGCAAATATGAAATAATATAAAAAGGCTATTTTTAGAATTTTATAGACAAAATTAGATTTTCTTGAATCATCTGCAATTTCAGTTTTATGTTCTTGACTATCTGGATTTAAAAGATTGAGATGATAATCAAAAACTGTTTTACCTCCATAAGCTTGAACTTTACCATCAAATTTTAATTTCAACCCCAAGGTAAATTCTATTTTCTCTCGATTTGGATCTTCTGTTTCTCCTAAATAACCTTCAATGTTGGGAATAATCGGTAAGATATCATATGCTTCACTGCGAGAAAACATGGTTTGATAATTAACTGATATTCCCGCATAACTAACTTGATATTCTCCATCTGCTTTATTGCTATCGTTGATATGATCTTCTAATAGGTTCAATCTTCTAATTAGATCTTCTAAATATATCTTCCCTTTTAAGTTGTCATCACTAGCATTTTTATCAATGTTTTCTGAGAGAAATTCTAAATATTTGATTTTAGCTAATTTTTTTAATTTTCCTAATGTTTCTTGGTTAACTAGATTTTCTAAGCTGTAAATATCCGAGTTGGTATTTTTTTCTAAGTTATCAATAATATCCTCTAAATCTTCTCGATCTTGAGAATTTATCCCAGCAAATTTTATATCAATAAAATTATTAATTCCTGTTAATAGGGTTGATTGAAAATCACGAGGTTTATCTACAGAAAATTTGACATTATGCGCTTTTAATAGTTGTTTCTGTTGGCTATTTTCGTTTCTGTTAACTGTCAATCTTTGCTTTTCCAAATTTGTCGCAGGAGGAAATGGATAGGTAAAATCTAAAATTGGTGTTTTAGTTTTCTCATCTTTCTTATATTCTCCTTTGAATGTCTGCAAATCAGTCATTAATTTTTTAATAAATTCAACTCTATTTGTTGAGTGATTTTCAGGATTTTTCTGAATAGCTGCTGTTAAATGTTGCTGAATATCAGCAGTAATTTCTTTAATTTGTTGACTAAATGAATCTTGAGAACCGGAACTAAAATTTAGAGTAGCAGTACGCACTGATCTCTCATTTCCTAAAGGATTATATGGTTGTAAATCAATAACTTCATTCACTACTTGATTAATATTAATCAGTACCCTTTGATTATCTGGAGAAATTGTGAATATTTGCTTTTCTTTGAGAATTTTTAAGATCTTCACCAATAAATCAGTATAATCAACATGGGCTAAGTCTGGATTTATGGTTATTTTGTTCATTTGCACCCTTCCTTGTTGGTTCTAAAATTAATTACTATAAATAATAATGCCTTGCGATTTGACAAGTCAAGATATATAAATAAAAAATAAATTATAGATCCCCAACTTTTCCAAAAAGTCAGGGATCTGTTTATCAGTCAGTTACACCAAAGCCGCTACCTTCCCCAACAACCCCTCAAACAAACGCAAACCATCGCTATTCCCTAACGCGGAATCTGCTGCTCTTTCTGGATGTGGCATCATGCCCAAAACATTACCTTGCAGATTACAAATCCCCGCAATGTTATTGAGTGAACCGTTGGGATTTGTTTGATAACGAAATAAAACTTGTCCGTTGGCTTCGATTTCTGCTAAAGTGGTTTCGTCACCGTAAAATCGCCCCTCTCCGTGGGCAATGGGTAAAGTGATGATTTCCCCTTCCGCATAACCTTGAGTCCAAGGTAAATTATTACGCTCAACTTTCAAGGGAGAGCGATCGCATATAAAGTGCAAATCCTGATTTCTCGCCAATGCTCCCGGTAATAAACCAGCCTCAGTTAATACCTGAAACCCGTTGCAAATACCGATAACAAATCTACCCTGTTGTGCATGATTAATCACCTGCTGCATCACAGGAGAGAAGCGAGCGATCGCCCCACAACGCAAATAATCCCCATAACTAAAGCCACCGGGGACAATCACTACATCTATATCACTAATATCTGTCTCTTGATGCCAAACCATGCGCGTTGGTTGTCCTAGTAAATCTCTAGTAACATAGGCAACGTCACGATCACAATTAGAACCTGGAAAAACTAAAATACCGAATTTCATTGTTTGTCAGTTGTCAGTTGTTAGTTGTCAGTTGTCAGTAGGGGCGAAGCATTTGGAAGATAAATTATCGGTCATTGCCAAAAATAGTTCTCCAAATGCTTCGCCCGTACAGTTGTCAGTTGTCAGGGAATAGGCAAAAGGCAATAATTTTCCCTCTTACCCATTACCAATCACCAATCACCAATTACCCATTACCCATTTCAAAATACGCCAGTTTGTGATTCTACTTCAATCAAGTCAAAGCGATAATTTTCGATGACAGGATTTGATAACATTTGATCACAGATTTGATTTAAGTCTCGACGCGCTTTCATCTCATCAGGTGCGACAATAGTTAACTCAATGTACTTACCAATTCTCACCTGTTCCACGTTGTCGTATCCCATTTGTTTGAGGCCAGATTGTACAGCCACACCAGCAGGATCTAAAACTGAAGTTCTCAGGGTCACGAAAATTTTAGCTATATATTTTATTTGCACAGGCTTTTTGCTGAATGCTGCGATCGCTATCCTATAACTTTTATGGTCTAACTGAGTGAAAATATAATGAGGAGTAGGGGAATTCATGAATTCCCCCTACATAGATACAAATTTAACAAACATTTATGAGAGCCATACATACTCGTAGTCAAGAACGGATTTTAAACCTGTTACAAAATCTTAAACAAGGCATTTCTGCCCAGGATATTTACGTAGAATTACGTAATCTCAAACAAAGCATGGGTTTAGCAACAGTTTACCGTTCCTTGGATGCTCTCAAATTAGAAGGCTTAGTGCAAGTGCGAACTTTGGCAAATGGGGAAGCCTTATATAGCTTAACACAACAGGATAAACACCATCTCACCTGCCTACAATGCGGTATTTCTATTCCCATTCATCAATGTCCTGTCCATGAACTCGAAAACCAATTACAAACCAGCCATCAATTTAAAGTGTTTTATCACACTCTAGAGTTTTTTGGACTGTGTACAAAATGTCGAGTCAAGGAGTCACCGAGTCAGGAGTCAGGAGTCAGAATGAAGGAAGAAGGAAGAAGGAAGAAGGAATGAAGAAAGAAACAAGGAAAGAAGGAATTATTTAATTGCTGGGAAAGAGAGGTTTGGGATCAGAAGTATTATCTGAAACAATAGAACGAATACCTTCTAAAGTAGCGGGAATATTGCGGGGGTCCATAAACATCACCTTGCTGCTATCACTTTTACCAATAGTAGTCCCCATATCCAAATAATTTAATGCTAACAGCACATCCAGAGCTTTTTGAGCATCAGGGTTAGCTTTGATTCTTTGGGCAATAATTTCAGCAGATTCAGCGATCGCTTGTGCCTTTAAAACCTGTTGTTGGCGTTCTGCTTGCGCCCTGAGAATGATTGTTTTTTGTTCAGCTTCTGCCTGCATAATTACTGATTTTTGTCGAGCTTCAGCGTCCAAAAGTTGGGCATCAGCCTTACCTCTGGCACTATTAACCGCAGATTCCCTATCACCTTCCGAAGTTAAAATAGATGCCCGTTTGCGACGTTCCGCCGACATTTGTAATTCCATTGCTTCCCGGACTGCTTGAGAAGGAATAATATCCCTCAACTCCACTCGCGTCACCTTTACACCCCAAGGATCAGTAGAAACATCCAATTCCTGTAATAACAATTCATTGATTTGGGTACGGGCAGTAAAAGTTTGATCTAACTCCAATTGTCCCATTTCCGAACGAATTTGAGTCAACACCAAATTTACCATCGCCGATTGCAGATCCTCGACCTTATAGCGGGCTTTTTCCATATCTACAATCCGCCAATAAATCACCGCATCTACCTCAATGCCCACATTATCGCGGGTGATACACTTTTGAGGCGGAATATCGAGAACTTTTTCCCGAATAGTTTCTTGGTAGACAACTTTATCAATAAACGGGATCACAAAATTTAGCCCTGGGTGCATTTTTTTGTTATAACTACCCAATCTTTCCACCAAAGCTTCATTTCCCTGATTAACAACACGCACAGATCCAGCAACAGCAGAACCACCCAGCGCCAAAAAGACCAGTAAAAAAAACTGTTCCATAATAATTTTCTCCTAATTTACAGGTATTGACCATTAAAGCCAGAACTAACAACTGTACGGGCGAAGCATTTGGAGAACTATTTTTGGCAATGACCGATAATTTATCTTCCAAATGCTTCGCCCCTACTGACAACTAACTCAAAAAATTATCTGGAATGACAATTAAAGTCGTCCCTTCCCTTCTCACCACATAAACAGTTTGCTGAGGTGGTAAGCTGATTTTGTCGTCATCACATTTTGCTCGCCAAGAGTTACCCTCGTATAGTACCCTGCCCACCTGTCCCGGCAAAATTTCCGTTAAAGTTTCAGCTATGACTGCATCTTGAATTTTTGATTTCCGTCGTCGTGGTTGCAAAAACCGCCGAGACAGGATAATCAGAATTGTGGAAAATAAAAGCCAAGCTGTAACTTGTATCCACAAATTTCCTATCCCCAAGTAAGATAATAATCCCACCATCAAGGCACTAATACCCATCATGAAAGAAACAAAAGCTGATGGTAAAAAAAGTTCCGTTAAACACAGAACCGACCCTGCTAACAGCCAAATTAAGGTAAAACTTGGCATAACGCTTTTCCCTTACAATAGATTTACTCGTACTAATTTTATGAGAGACTGCAAAGAATCATGAAATCTATTCATCCATCCTTATCTGCGTTTATCTGCGTTTATCTGCGTTCAAATATTCTTAAAATCTGATTCCATGCAGTTCCATCTTAACTTGAGATTAGATACATCAATACAGTGAATATTTACAGAAAAAACTAATCATCAATTTAATTATGCTTTCTAATCAACGGATTATTAATTGCCCAAATTCCGAATGTGATCAACCAATTAACTCTGTGGGGGATACTATTTGCGATCGCTGTCACACTCCCCTAATTTACCGCTATCTCCGGGCAACTGGCAACCAAGTAGCAGAAATTCCCCCAGGAACAAAAGTAGCAGACAGATATGAAGTCATCAAACCACAAATTTGGCTAGATACCAAACCTGCAACCTTACCACATATACCTGCCCCACTGCCAAATATCGTTATTCCCTATCTCAGCTTATATTCACAACGTTTACATATTCCCCAAGCTTATGGGTTTACTTCCTTAGCAGAAATATATGGTGATATTTTACTGCTAGAAAATGCCCCCATAGATGAAATAGGCTGCATTTACCCGAAAATTACCGACTCCTGGGAACAAGCATCTCCCATCAGACAAGTTTACTGGTTATGGCAAATTCTCCAACTATGGACACATTTATCAAAATTAGGAGTTGCCCAAAGCTTACTATTAGCAGATAATTTATGTGTGCAAGGTTGGTGTATTCGGTTATTAGAACTGCATCAAAGTACAGAACCACCAACTTTACAAGATTTAGGTAATTCTTGGCGGAACTGGGTGACAATAGCCAAAACCACAATTGCCGAAAAACTAAACATCATAGTTGAGTTAATGTGTCAACCAGAAATTGATTTACAGATCATCAATACTCAACTTAATGAATTATTGCTAACAACAGCCGCCGACTTACCTTTATATTTAACCATAGCCGGGGCAACAGATCCTGGAAATGTTATTAAACATAATGAAGATGCCTGTTATCCCAGTCATCCGAGAGATATAGATGATCAATTACAACCACGACTAGCAATTATTTGTGATGGTATTGGTGGCCATGAAGGTGGTGAAGTTGCGAGTCAATTAGCTTTGCAGTCTCTCAAATTGCAAATGCGGGCTTTATTAACAGAGATAGGACAACAAACAGAACTATTAACCCCGGATTTATTATATCAACAAATAGAGTCTTGTTTGCGAGTCGTTAATAATGTGGTATGGTCGCGCAATGACGAGCAAAAACGCCAGGGCAAAGAACGCATGGCCACAACCTTAATCATGTCCTTGCAAATCCCCCAAAGAGGAGAACAATTAGAAAATTCCCACGAACTTTATTTAGCCCATATTGGTGATAGTCGGGCTTATTGGATAACCCAGAATTATTGTCAACTTCTGACTGTAGATGATGATATGGTAAAACGAAAAGTTGGTTTAGGGAAAACTTTATATCGTCAAGCATTGCAAATCCCAGAAGTCAAAGCCTTGACCCAAGCACTAGGCACAAAAGAAGCCGAATTTCTCAACTTTTCGATTCAACGATTTATCATAGAAGAAGATGGGATTTTATTGCTGTGTTCCGATGGTTTAAGCGATCGCAATTTAGTCGAACAATCCTGGCAAGACTACGCAATTCCCGTGCTTACAGGCGATTTAGACATAGCAGATGCTACCCAGGAATTAATTAAACTCGCCAATGAAAAGAATGGCCAAGATAATATATCTGTAGTATTGACCCTTTGTCGTGTGGCCAAACCATCCTCAATGGCAATTATCCCCGCACCTCCGGCAGAAATTATTCCTCCCCAACCCTTAGCTGTTCCCGATTCAGAAGCATTAATTATCACAGCATCCATAGAAACAGATTTAGCCGCAAGTTCCCAAGCCCTGCTTGATTTAAGTCTGACAGAAGCACAGACAGCACCGATAAAACCATCTAGAAGCAAAGGTTTGGGACTATTTGCGAGATTATTAGTTTTGTTGCTGGGAAGTACCACTGTCGGTTTATTTGCTTGGTGGCAATTATCTCCCCAATCATTCTCACAAGTCTGTCGGCAACTTCCCCAAAAGGTGCGAGAATTCTGTCCAGGCAGGGAGTAGGTAGGGGAGGTAGGGGAGGTAGGGGAGGCAGGGAGTAGGTAGGGGAGGTAGGGGAGGTAGGGGAGGCAGGGAGTAGGTAGGGGAGGTAGGGGAGGTAGGGGAGGTAGGGGAGGTAGGGGAGGTAGGGGAAGTAGGGGAAGTAGGGGAAGTAGGGGAAGTAAGGAAGGACATCACCGCATCGAAAATCGGACAGTTTATACTGTTCCAATTTCACAATTACCAGCACTTTATGAACAAAACCAATGGGCAGGATTAACAACAGTAGTCATGGTAGTTCGTAAGGTTCAGCATTGGAATAAAACTACCCATGAAATTCAATTTTATATTACTAGTCTTGATAGTGATGCTAACAAAATTGGTAGTGCAATTCGACAGCATTGGGGGATTGAAAACTCTGTTCATTGGACATTGGATGTCACTTTCCATGAAGATGAATGTCGAATTCGTTCCATGCACAGTCCACAAAACTTTGCCTTACTACGTCGTATTGCCCTCAATGCCTTAGACAGAGAACCAACTTTTCGTCGCAGTATTCGACAAAAATCACGACGAGCTGCCATGAATGATCAATACATGGTTTCTGTGTTAGCAGCATCCATAGCAAACTATTCTCCTCTACTGTAATTCTTCTGTCAATAGCGTTTGAGATGCGCTAACCCTGATTGGTACACCGGCTGAAACCCCCAAACCCCGTGGAAAGTCTCCTGGCTGGCCCTACTGGGAGAATCCGCTTACGCAGAATTCGCTACCCTACAGTCAAAAAAACTACTCCTAGACCAAAGAAGGAACAACCTAAATCAGCCTAACCTCTTAGTTTTTCTAGTTTGAGCTATGTAATTTGTCAACTCAGTCCTTCTGGGTCATTTTGTCATGCCTTAGTCTAAACTCCAGTGGCACGGTGATGCCAAGTGCAATCTTATTTGCAATTAATTTGAGCCAAAAATTGTCTTGTTTGCAAGCCGGAGTGTTTATGTTTGCGAACCGTAACACCTACTTATTGAGCCGACACAAAATTTCCTTGTAACCAAACAATTGTTCTGAAAAAATTCCCTTGCTATTACATTCGTCAATTAACTTCTTCGACTCTGCCATAGGTCCGTCAAAATCAGGAACCATCATATAACTTAACCAAGGTTCATAGCCCATTGCATAGACATACATAGAGTTAGGTTTCAACTGTTCAACCATACTACTGGCAATTTCAAAGTTAGCTCCTCCCACTTGTCTATCATTATCCATTTTGCGACTTAAAGGTTTACATAATAATGAACCATAAGCCCAACTCAAAGGTGCTCCATCAGATTGTAGTCCTAAAAATAAAGCATCAATCTTATTAACTGAATTGCATATATTTTTACAAACATGAGGATCACGAATTCTAGAGTCCGCTGAAACCATGACTGAGCGACCTAACAAAGTGATTAAATAAGCGATTTTACTTCTAATATTTAAATCTCCATGTTCACCCAAAAATGGCAACCCAGTAATGCTACCCCCTGTAATATCTATCTCTTCCATTTCATCAATTTCTCTCACATCCTTAAAACCAATACTCTGTAAAATAAGTTTCATGGCAGGATCAGCCAGACTTCCGCCATTATTTTTAGGAACAATCACAGTTTTCACCCGATGTCTTAGCTGTAATAATGTTTCAATTACACAGTGATCATGATGGTGGTGAGTAATCACAATGTAGTCAATAATGGGAGGTAAATCAGCGTAGGTATAGCGATCGCTGGCATTGGGGTAATTATAACTGATAAGTGGATCGCAGAGGATATTCACATCTTTTGATTCTATCAACAGACAAGCATGGCCAAAATAACGGACTCTGACACCATCTTGATCAAATTGACGGGGTTGCTGATGGGGAGGCTCTTGTGTAAAGAAACTTACAAATAGTGTTTCATCTTGATCATCAATATCTAATTTCTCTTTAATTTCTTGCAAATCACCAGGAACATATTTCATTTTCGATAGTTGATCTAAAATCTGATGTTTGAATGGGATATGCAGATGTAAATTATCAGCTTGCTTTAATCTAGGCGTGCTAAAAATAAAAGGTCGTTGATCCTGTTCAACAACATACATTGCAATACTTTGGGAAACCTGATTACAATAAACACTGTGGTACAAAAGCCCCTCCATTAAACGCATCGCTGGATGATTATTTAAATCATAATTAAGTTCAACAAATCCCTGAAGAGACTGAGGAATTTTTGCATATATTTCTTCTAAAGAAAAACCACTAGCTTCTGTCTCTAGATATTCATTCAGGATTTTAATAGCTTCAGCAAGCTCTAACATATGTGCTTGTTTTGTCCTCAAGTATTCAATCAAATCCTTAATATCACTAGCAGCACTTTCATCATGATTAACAAAAGGTCCCGCCATCATCTTTGGTGATTTGAGGGCGGAAATATGCACTTTTGGGGCAGACACAAAAGACTGCATAATCTTTAAATGGGAATTGAGAATATACATAGCTGCCGTAGCTGGAGCTATCAAATAAGACCAAGCGTGCCACTGATTAACTAACGGTTCTAAAACCACATTTTGTTTGAGGTAAAACTTTTCATCTGACATGAATTTTCTCCTTAAGAAAAATTTAATTTAAGTAGCCTTGTAAATGTGCTGCTAATTCCTTGACATGAGGATTAGCCATGATGGAATAATGACTTCCCGGAATCAGATGACAGACCACAGGTTCGGTGGAAAATTGATCCCAACCCAGGGTAGGTTCATTTAGCAGTGAATTACCTGCAAAGATGATAGAATTATTTACTCGTTCAGCAGACTTAAAGAGTGTAATTGGCAAAGCCAACCGTTCTGAACATTGATAATTTACAGCACTTGTATGTTGAATTTTCGTCAGTTCAATCAATTTTTTTAACTGGGTTTCACTGTCTTCAGGTGCTAAAATACCATTTTGGACAAACTGATTTTCCACGTGGCTAAACTGCTCTTTTGGAGATAAACCATTTAACATTTCAGAGGAGATATCCAAGGTGATTCCCAAGGCTTCTGCTGCTCCAGAGGCGATCGCATTTAACCACTCAGCATCATGCCAATCCCCAGGGGTGAAAACTTGCTGAATAGGCACAGGAGCAGTAGCATCAACAATGGCCAAGAATTTAATTTCTTGTCCTTGCGCTAACAGTTGTCGGGCGATTTCAAAAGCCACCTTACCCCCCAAGGAATGACCACCCAAAATATAAGGACCTTGGGGTTGGACAGATCGAATAGCTTCAAGATACCTAATGGCCATATCCTCAACCCGACTTAAAGGTTGAGATTGATCATCTAATTCTTGAGCCTGTAAGCCATAGAAAGGCTGCTCTAACCCCAAACAACGAGAGAGTTCATAGAATTGTACCACACTACCCCCTGACCCTGGAATAAAAAATAGGGGCAATTTTGAGCCTTGGGGTTGAATGGGTATTAAGCAAGATGATTGCTGGGTACTATCTGAGCGAACTAATTGCCGGGCTAAATTCTCTATGGTTGGGGCTTGGAAGAGGGTAGCCAGGGGTAATTGTTGACCAAATACCTTTTGCACCCGTGACATCAATTGTACTGCCAGTAGGGAGCGTCCACCTAGTTCAAAGAAATTATCACGAATACCAATCCAGTCCAGATGTAAAACCTCAGACCAAATTTGAGTTAATTGTCTTTCTACAGGAGTACGAGGAGGAATATACTTTAATGACGGACTTTGAGCCGATGGTGCTGGTAACGCCCGACGGTTAATTTTGCCATTGGGGGTTAAGGGCATTTGCTCAAGTGAGACAAAAATACTCGGCATCATGTAATCAGGTAGGGTCTTGAGGAGGAATTGAGATAACTCATGGGGAGTGGGTGAAGACAATGGGGAATGGGGAACAATGTAACCCACAAGGCGCTGATTTTCCTCTGTTCCGTCTAGGACGACCACCGCTTGCTGAACCTGGGGATGTTGACTCAGTACCGCTTCAATTTCCCCTAATTCAATGCGGAATCCTCGCAGCTTAACTTGATAGTCAACACGCCCCAAAAATTCTATATTTCCATCAGCTAAATATCGGGCTAAATCACCTGTTTTATAAAGACGAGCTTGCCTATCGCTCTCAAAAGGATTCTGTATAAATTGCTTTGCTGTCAACTCAGGACGGTTTAAGTATCCCCTAGCTAAACCCCTGCCTCCAATATATAACTCTCCTGGAACTCCCACAGGCAGAGGATTTAACCATTGATCCAAAATATAAATCTGAGTATTGGCTATGGGTTTACCAATGGTAATACTGGTTTTCGGATCATTGTGATTCACAATTGCCGTAGATGACCAAATAGTCGCTTCAGTTGGTCCATACATATTGTAAATATGGGCATTGATAGATGTTCCCAACTGTTTAACTAAAGTTGGTGGTAACGCTTCTCCACCCAACATTAAATATTGTAAACAACTCAAGCTCTCAATACCATTGGGCATCAACGTCATCATTCTGGCTAAAGAAGGAGTACATTGAAGATGGGATACTTGATAGCGCTGAATTTGGTTCAAAATACCATAATCTTCAGGATTAACACCACTATTACTCAGTTTTTTGACTTGATTGAGCTTTTCTAAACTAGATAAGGCCGAATTAACATCTACGCCAAAATCAATTAAACATCCCACTTCATCAACACCAATGGCTTTAAGATTGTCAATCATCGTCAAACATTTGGCAGGAGTTCCTAATAGTCCACTGGTGGCAAAATAACGCTCAAAGGCATGGGATAGCAAAGTCTTTCGATCCTCTGGGGCAAATTCATCAAGCTGCGCCTCAAATTGAGTTCCTTTGAGCATCTTTTGAATTAGTTCCATAGATTGCTCTAAATAATTATACAGGGGAATACGTACCTGTTCCCGCACTGTGTCTTCGTCATCGCCAACAAAGGTATGTAGCATCAAAGTAATATGACCATTACCCGGATGTCCTTGTTGTTGCCAGGCCTGACGATAAATTTTAATTTTTTCTGCCAGTTCTTCCACACCTTGTCCTAAAAGATGTGTCAGCACATTTAAACCCAACTCTCCTGCTAATCGGAAGGTTTCGGGATTACCAGCAGCAGTTAACCAACTTGGTAATTCGGCTTGAATTGGTTTAGGGAAAGTTCTAACTTCTGTGGGAATACCATTGCCATTTTTGAGGGTGATAGATTCCCCTCGCCAAAGTTTGCGGACAGTTTCGATCTGTTCCACGAGGAGTGATTTACGACGTTGATAATTGTCGGGAGATAGTACAAAGTCATTGGGTTGCCAACCACTGGCAAAAGAAATTCCCACTCGACCATGAGATAAATTATCTACAAAAGCCCATTCTTCGGCGACGCGAATTTCTTGATGTAGTGGTAGAACCACACTACCAGCCCGAATTTTTACCTGTTTAGTTACTGCGGCGATCGCGGCACTCGCCACCGCCGGATTAGGATAAATCCCCCCAAACTCATGGAAATGACGTTCTGGTGTCCAAACTGCCGTAAATCCATGTCCATCAGCAAATTTAGCCCCTTCAATCAACAACTTGTAACGGTTTTCTCTTTGATCATTGCCTGTATCATTGTCATTGGCAAAATAGAACAGGGAAAACTCCATTGTTTTTTCTGGTATCCGTGTCGCTGGAACTGTAGCCGCAATGGTTTTCTCTGGCTCTGGTTGAATAACTACCTTAAACCCCCGTGCCAATGTCCAGAATAATTCCAGAATCGAGATATCAAAGGAAATAGTTGTCACAGCCAGCCAGGTTTTTGTCGAGTGAGAACTGCTTTGTGTGCCTAGTCGCTGATCCATGCCCACAAAGAAATTAGCAACTTGACGATGTTCAATCATCACCCCTTTGGGTTGTCCAGTTGAACCAGAAGTGTAGATGAGATAGGCTAGGTTTTCACCTTTTACCGATGTCCCCAGATTAGTGTGATTTTCCTGGGCAATGTCAGCCCAATCAGTATCTAAACAGATGACCTTAGCCCCATGACTAGGTAAATTCCCCTGGAGACGTTCCTGGGTTAATAACAGTGGTAATTGGCTATCTGAGAGGATAAAAGCTAATCGTTCTGGGGGATACTGTGGGTCAAGGGGAATGTATGCTGCGCCGGCTTTGAGAATTCCTAATAACCCCACCATCATTTCTAGCGATCGCTCTACACAAATACCCACTAACATTTCTGGTCTGATGCCTTGACGCTGTAAGTAATGTGCTAATTGATTTGCTCGGTGATTGAGTTCTCGGTAAGTTAACTCCTGATTTTGGCAAATTAGGGCGATCGCTTCTGGTGTTCGCTCTACCTGTTGTTCAAACTGTTGATGCAAACAATGATCTGGGTTATAGTCAACTTCTGTATGATTCCAGCTAACTAATAGCTGGTGTGTTTCCTGTGGTGTCAATAGGGGCAATTTACTGACACACTCTTGAGCATTGGTGACAATCTCCGCCAACAATATCTGGAAATGGCCGATCATGCCAGCGATGGTTTCTGGTTTAAATAAATCTGTGTTGTACTCCCAAAAGCCAGACAATCCAGACTCAGTTTCTACCATTGAAACAGTGACATCAAATTTTGCTGTGAGGATTTCCGACTTCAGGGGAGTAGAAACAACATCTGGTAAATCTAGTGAAGTGCTGGCTGCATTTTGCAACGAAAACATCACCTGGAATAGAGGTGAATGGCTGAGATTTCGTTCTGGTTGCAATACTTCCACAATTTTTTCAAATGGTACATCTTGATGGGCATATCCTCCAAGTGTTCCTTGCTGTACCTGCCTCAAAATATCTATAAAAGTGGCATCTTCTCCAAACTGAGTTCGCAGCACCAACGTATTCACAAATAAACCAATTAAAGGTTCAATCTCAGTGCGATTACGATTAGCCATGACAGTTCCCACTATCATGTCATCCTGACCACTATAACGATTGAGTAAAATCAGGAAAGTGCTACACAACACCATAAATAATGTCGTGTCTGTAGTTTGGGTAAGTTGTTTAAGTTGATGAATCAATTCACCAGACAGTTGAAAAGATTGCTGTGAGCCGCGAAAGGTTTGCACCCCAGCACGGGGATAATCAGTAGGCAATTCCAGCACTGGAGGAGCGCCTAAAAGGTATGTTTTCCAGTAGGTTAACTGCCGTTCCAGAATGTCCCCCTGTAACCATTGACGTTGCCACTGGACAAAATCTGCGTACTGGATGGTTAAAGGTGGTAAAGGAGAGGGCAACCCCTGGACAAAGGCAGTATAGAGCCTGGATAACTCGTTTACCATGACTCTGATAGACCAGCCATCGCTAACAATGTGATGTATGGTGACAAGGAGAATATAGTTATTTTCACCTGTGTGCAGTAGTAACGCCCGAATTAAAGGAGACTGAGTTAAATCAAAGGGTGTTTGCGCCTCTTGGATGAGTCTTTGCTTAATTTCAATAGCTAATTTATCACCAGAACTTATTTTTAGGCTGTCTTGAATTAAACCAAAATTTGATGCTGTGGCAATTACTTGTATGGGCTGGCCATCAACAGTGGCAAAGTGAGTTCGCAATATTTCATGACGGTGGACAATCTCTTGAAATGCCCGTTCTAAAGCCTGAATATTTAAATCTCCTTGCAACTGAATTGCCATCGGAATGTTATACGCTACTCTACTCCCTTCTAACTGATCTAAGAACCACAAACGTTCTTGTCCCCAACTTAGAGGTAAGGAACTATCCCTTGGTAGTGCAACTACAGGCGGTAAAGGTTGATTTAGAGGTGAATCTGTCCCGGAATTATTATTTAACCATTCCTGAATAATTACATCCAAATCAGCAACATTTGGTGATTTAAATATTGTTTCTAAAGGTAGTTCGATTTGAAAAGTTTCTCGAAATCGAGAGATAATTTGAGTGGCTAAAAGCGAATGTCCGCCGAGTTCAAAGAAGTTATTGTAAATACCTACCTGTTCTATTTTTAAAACAGCCGCAAATATATCAGCAATTTGCTGTTCTGTCGGTGTACGGGGCGCAACAAAATTGTTTTCCTCTATTAAATCTTGTTCAGGAGAGGGTAGGCTGCGATGATCAATTTTGCCATTTGGTGTTAATGGCATTACGTCCAACATGACAAAGATATTTGGCACCATGTAATCTGGTAGCCTGTTTTTGAGAAACTGCCTTAATTCTGATGTAGTTAAGGTATTGTCTTTAGACACTAAATATGCTATCAATCGTTGATTTCCCGAAGGGTCTTCACGGGTAATAACGGTGGTTTCCTGTATTTGAGGATGCTGACTTAAATGGGCTTCTATTTCTGAGAGTTCAATTCTAAACCCGCGAATTTTCACTTGACGGTCAAGACGACCTAAAAATTCGATGTTACCATCGGGCAAATATCGGGCTAAATCCCCTGTCTTATATAGTCTTCCCGCTTGAAAGGGATTTTCGATAAATTTTGCGGCTGTCAGTTGCGGTTGGTGGGAATATCCCCTAGCTATACCGACACCACCAATATATATTTCCCCTGGTACTCCTACTGGTACAAGTTGTAAGGCGTTATCAAGAATATAAATTTGTGTATTAGCGATCGCTCTACCAATGGGAACTACTGCATTAGTGTTGTCCGCTGCTGGGAAACAAACTTCCGCCACGGTGGCGCAAACTGTAGCTTCACTCGGTCCATAGGCGTTGAAAAAATGCCGCCCTTGACTCCAAATTCGAGCCAGAGGTTCAGGACAGGCTTCTCCAGCGACAATTACCTGTTTTAGTGTTGGTATCTGCTCTGGGGGCAAAATTGCTAAGGCTGAAGGGGGTAAGGTAATGTGAGTAATACCATGATGAGCAATCGTCCGTTGCAAATCTACACCGGGCATTATTTGTTGTGATGGTGCTAATACCAGTTGAGCGCCAGATACCAAGGCCATGAAGATTTCGGAAACGGAAGCATCAAAACCAAAAGCCGCAAATTGCAGGACGCGACTATCACTTTCTACTTTAAATAAGTTTTGTTGAGCTAGAGCCAGATTACCAATACCCTGATGAGTTACTAAAACGCCCTTGGGTTGACCAGTAGAACCGGATGTATAAATCACATAGGCCAAGTTGTGGGGTTGGACTGTGGGGACAGGATTTTCACAGCTTTGGGTAGCAATTTCCTGCCAATCACTATCTAAATAGACTACCAAGGCATAGGAGGGAGGCAAATTTTCCTCCAGTGATTCGGGGATTAACAACACGGAAACCGCAGCATCTTTAAGGATGTATGCTAAACGTTCTTCTGGATAATTGGGATCTAAGGGAACATAAGCCCCACCAGCTTTGAGAATTGCTAACAAACCCACAATCATTTCCAGAGAACGATGTACACAAAGTCCTACTAATACTTCTGCACCAACCCCTATACTTTGTAAATGATGGGCTAATTGGTTTGCGCGATCGTTTAATTGTTGATATGTGAGTTGCTGTTCTCCGTATACTACCGCCACAGCGTCCGGTGTCAGCATCACCTGTTTTTCAAATATTTGATGAATGCAAACATCTTGTGGATAGGGAGCGGCTGTATGATTCCAGTTATTTAACAGTTGTTGTTCTTGTGTCGTTAACAGTGGTAACAGGTTAATCTTTTCCTGGGGTTGGGTAGCGATCGCCTCCAACAACACCTGAAAATTCCCGACCATCCGCGCTATGGTATCAGCATCGAATAAATCTGTGTTATATTGCCACATTCCTGTCAAACCTGACTTGGTTTCTGACATTGATAAGGCTAAATCAAATTTAGCTACCTGAGTTTCAGACAACAAGGGTGTTAATGTGACATCTGGTAGTTGTAAGGTTTCAGTGGGAGTATTCTGTAACACAAACCACACCTGAAAAATCGGGGAATGGCTTAAATTTCGTTCTGGTTGTAATGCTTCGACAATTTGTTCAAAGGGTAAATCTTGATGGGTGTAACTTTCTAGCGCCCCTTGTTTTACCTGTTGTAACAGTTCCAGGAAAGTGAGATTTTGCTCAAACTTTGCCCGGAGAACTAAAGTATTGACAAAAAAGCCAATTAATGTTTCTAGTTCAGGTTGGCTGCGATTGGCCACAGATGTACCCACCACCACATCTTCCTGATTACTGTAACGATGGAGTAATGTGGCATAGGCCGCAAACAAAACCATAAATAAGGTGCAACCATTCTCCTGTGCCAATTGTTTCAGGGCAATGCTCAAATCAGCCCCAATTGCAAATCGCTGATTCTGTCCTGAGAATGTCTGAATTGGTGGACGAGGATGATCTGTAGGTAATTTGAGAAATGGCGACACACCAGCTAAGTAATTCTTCCAATAGGTAAGCTGTTTATCTAATCTGTCTCCTTGCAGCCATTCCCTTTGCCACTGGGAAAAGTCAGCATATTGAATATCTAATTCTGGCAGCGCATGGGGCTGACTTTCAATAAAAGCTCGGTATATTATAGACAACTCTCGAATGACAATACCCACAGACCAAGCATCTGAGATAATATGGTGCATTGTCACCAACAGTACATATTCTTGAATATCAGTTTGTAAAAGTGTAGCTCTGATTAAGGGAGATTGAGATAGATCAAAAGGTGTGATAGCTTCCTTTTTCATCCATTTTTGAACGTTTATCTCCCGTTCAGTTGCGGGCAAATCTTCTAAATTAATACAATGTAGGGTGAAATCTACATCTGTAGAAATTACCTGTACTGTTTGACTATCGAGAATCTGAAAACTCGTTCTTAACACCTCATGACGTTGAAGAATTTCGTTTATAGCTTTTTCTAGAACTTGAATATTAATTTTTCCACTTAAACGAATTGCCGCAGACATATTGTAGGTAGCATTAGCTCCTTCAAGTTGGTTAAGAAACCATAGTCTTTCTTGGGAAAAGGACAAGGGAAAAACAAAGGTTTCTGATGCGGTTGAGAGTAAGGTATTATCAGTCATTTCTAAAAATACAATTTAGGTTTTTCAGGGTTGTACTAGTTAGCAGTCAGAATATTTATTAACTCAGGCAGAAATTGTAGTGAGATTGAATGAATTTTCACCCAGGAATTTCTCTAATCTGGTGGCAATAATCATCAGAGGATCTAAGAAAATACTATGATCAAAATATTCTTGATTTTGATGGTTTTGAGAGTGAATATAGCGGTTGAGTAAGTGGATTTCTGTGCAACCGGATATAAGGGAATTTACATGATATTTATTCATAAGAGTTTTCAAGAAAATAGTAGCTGAATCAAAGCTTTGTTTATTAACCTTGATTTGATAAATCATATTATGGATGGCATTTTGGTCTTGTTCATCGGGAATAATAATATTATCCGCCGTCATCTGCCATAATTCACTACTTTGGAATATTTTTAGTTGATAAGTTCCATTTGTACATAAAAGCAAATGACGACCTTTACAACTCCACACTTCTTGTAAACAAACATCAACTAAAGAAATGATTTTTTCCCTGATGTTGCTGGGTAAGTATGGCAATAAATAATGAGATGTAAAACAACAAATAACAATCTTAGAAACTTGTAAATCGCTCAATTGATGGGCTGATTCAATCAAATTCCTCAACAATAAATCATAATTCCCTTTGAGCAGAAAACTTGTTCTATCAGGAATGGAAGGATTAGAATTGAGCATAATTCTGGGTGCGGTTTGTTCTTTGTCTCCGGCAATATTGTACTCATAAATAGTTTTCACAAATTCTGCTGATGCTAAAGGTCCCATTCCTCCCAAAATACCTAAAATTTTATCCATCTTATCCATTTCATCCTTATTTACTAAGTTGATTACCAATTACCAATCCTATTGATTAGGCTTGAAATTTTCGTCTTTTAATTCCTCAGATAGTGCCAATTTACCTTCAGAAGATACTTTGGCTTGATGACGTTTTCGAGATATTTTGGTGATTTTGGGAATTATAGATTCACCAGTTGTTTCTAATTGCAGCTTTTCAATTAAAGTAGCAAGTTCAGCCGCAGTAGGCATCTCAAATAAGGATTTGAGAGGAATATTGACCTGAAACTCTTTTTGCAATCGAGAAATAACTTGAGCAGCTAATAAGGAATGTCCTCCCAATGCAAAGAAATTATCATCAATACTAATTTGTTGCAAATCAAGAATTTGGCAAATGATTGCCACTACTTTAATTTCCATGGGTGTTCGAGGTTCTCGCCGCTCAGAAGCCTGATTTGGACTATAATTAGGTTCGGGTAGTAATTGACGATTTACTTTACCTGTTGCCGTTAGAGGTAGACTGTCTAACTCTACAAAAAACAACGGAATCATATATTCTGGTAGTTGGTTTTTGAGAAACTTTCGGATCTCTTGAGTAGTTACAGATTGTCCTGATTTAACAACTATGTAAGCAACAATATCATCCTCTCCAGAGGTTTTTTGTTTAGCAATGACTACACCTTCTCCGACTGCTGGATGTTGGTTTAAAATGGCTTCAATTTCTCCTGGTTGAACACGAACTCCTCGAATTTTAATTTGATGATCTAAACGGCCTAAAATTTCAATTGCCCCATCAGAACGATAGCGTCCATTATCGCCTGTATAGTACAGCAAATCCTGCATATCTTGACGAAATGGATTGAGTACAAATGGCGAGGGAATTGGGTTAATGTACCCCAATGTCCGAAATGGTGTTCGCACGACAATTTGCCCAATTTCACCAATACCACAAAGTTGGTTTTGAGTATTGAAAATCAGAATTTGAGTGTCAGGTAAAGGCCAACCTCCAGGGAGAACTCCCACGGAAATTTCTGGAGGTACTTGATAAAAGCACTTCACCATTGTGGTTTCGGTAGCACCATAAAGATTAACAATATTTCCGGCTGCTGGAAAGTTTTGCCGCCATTTTTGAACGAGGGAATGAGTTAATGGTTCTCCAGAAAAGAATACCCACCGCAATGAACTTAATGTGATTGTTTCGGGAATTTGTTGTAACCAAGATTGGGCAACTGCGGGAACGGTATGAAATAGGGAGATTTTTTCTGTTTCTAGCCAAGACAAAATCTGAGGTGAGCCGGGAATGTAGTCTGGATCTGGTAAACAAAGGGTTGCACCACTGGTTAAGGGGAGAAAAATATCTCTGAGAATGGCATCAAAGGCCAGTCCAATTAGTTGGGCAATGCGATCGCTCGGTGTAATCTCAAAGGTGTGACGTTGCCAATGGATAAAATGGGCAATACCTTTGTGCGTTCCCAATACTCCTTTAGGCGTTCCCGTGCTACCAGAGGTAAAAAAGATGTAGGCTGGATCATTGGGTGCAAGGGCAGGTAAGGGGATATCATCAGTAGCCATTTCTTCCCCAATTGCCCCAGTATGAGGATCTATGGCGATGATTTTCAGTTCCTTTTCCCACACTGTTGAGGGATTACCAATGGTAATTACATAACGAGCTTGGGTTTGCTCAAGCATCAGGTTTTGACGCTGTGGTGGTAGGTGGGGATCAATAATTACTAGCACGCCTCCACTCAAAAGGATACCCAAAATACTAGCAATTACACCGAAACTGCGATCGCCTGACAATGCGACTGCATCCTTTGGCTGTAATCCATGATGAATCAGCATTTGGGCTATTTTTCGGGAGACTGTCGCCAATTCTCCATAGGTCCAATTTCGCCCATGTTGACAAATTGCTATTTGTGCAGGGGTTTGTTTTGCCCAGTTGATAAATGATGTGGATACAAGCTCATAGTCTGGCTCTACCAAGGGCATGGCAGGATCAGGCAATAAAGCCGCAGATTGAGGAGATAAGAGGGAATAGGATTGAATCTTCTGATCAGGATGATCAACCACTTGTGTTAATAAAAAGACAAACTGCTCCAGTAAAGCGGTCATCCGTGACGGGGCAAATAAACCCTGACGATAGACCAGTTCCACATTTAAGGCTTCACCAACTTGACGAATATAAAAGGTTAGCCAGAATTTAGCATAAGGTTCGGGTTGGGTTAACCGTTCAAAGGTCAAATCTCCCAAGTCCAGAACTGCCTCTGGGGTGTTCACAAAGTTAAAAAGCACATCAAACAAAGGATGGCGATTTAAGACTCGTTCTGGACGTAATTCTTCCACCAACTTTTCCAAGGGAATATCTTGATGGGTATAAGCCCCTAGTGTTACTTCCCGAACCCGCTTTAATAATTGTCGGAAGTTGGGATTGTCGGCTAAATTAGTGCGAAGAGGCAAGGTGTTGATAAAGAAGCCGACCAAATCTTCACAACCAAAATGATGACGACCGGCTATGGGTGAACCGACAATGATATCTTCTTGCCCTGTGTGACGAGACAAAAGCACATTAAAAGCTGCGAACAGGGTCATAAATAAAGTTACCCCTTCTTGATCACTGAGTGCTTTTAAAGATTGAGTAAGCGATCGCTCTATGGATAGATGTTCCCCCACACCCCGATGATCTTGTCCCGCAGATAAGCCATAATCCAGGGGAAGATTGAGAATTGGTAAATTACCCCCTAACTGAGTTTGCCAATAGCTGAGTTGGGTTTGTAATACCTCACCTGTCAACCATTGACGTTGCCAAATCGCAAAATCTGCATATTGAATATTCAGGTTTGTCAATGGAGAAATGCGGTTTTGGCTAAAAGCTTGATAGAGAGTGGATAATTCTCCCACGACAACACCCACTGACCAACCATCAGAAACAATATGGTGCATTGTAATTAATAACACATATTCTTTAGGACTAATCAGTAATAAGGTAGCCCGCATCAAGGGAGGTTGAGACAAATTAAAAGGAGTTTGCGCTGCCTCAAGGATGTGTTTTTGAACACTAATTTGCTGTTGATCAACGGACAAAGACTGTAAATCAATTGTCGGTAAAGTTAGCCTAGCTGCCGGTGAGATAACTTGTACAGCTTGACCATCTCTAGTTTGAAAGCCCGTTCTTAGCACTTCATGGCGTTGAACAATTTCCGCCAAAGCCCGTTCTAAAGCTGGAACGTGGAGATTACCCTGAAGACGAACTGCCGCTGGCATATTATAGGTTGCATTAGCCTCTTCCAGTTGGTCAATAAACCACAGTCGTTCTTGAGACCAGCTTAGGGGTAATTCTAGATCAGGAGTCCGCTCTACAGCCTGAATAGGTGGGGCAAGTTTTCCTAAACCCTGTTGCAACTGCTGATGAATAATTGAGTCAATTCCAGCCACCGTAGGTGCTGCAAATAAGCTAACCAAGGGGAGGTTAATTTGGAAAGTTTCCCGCAAGCGAGAGATTACCTGAGTAGCTAACAGGGAGTGTCCCCCTAGCTCAAAAAAGTTGTTGTCAATACCTATGGACTCCAACCGTAAAACAGTAGTAAATATATCTGCGATCGCTTGTTCCGTAGGAGTACGCGGGGCAATAAAATCGGCTACTTGGCTCAAATCCTGTGCTGGCAGAGGCAAAGCCTGACGATTTACTTTCCCGTTCGCTGTTAAGGGAATACCCTCCAAGTTGATCAAGAAACTCGGTATCATATAATCAGGTAATTGCCCTTGCAAATACTGGCGCAATTCCTGAGCAGAAGGAACATTAACACCTACTATTTGCACCGCCACCCAGTAAGCTATGAGACGTTCTTCCTCTACCAAGACAACTACTTGTTGTACCCCTGGATGTTGACTGAGGATAGATTCTACCTCACCCAACTCAATTCTAAATCCCCGTATTTTTACTTGATTATCAATTCTTCCTAAGAACTCAATATTACCATCTGGCAGATAACGAGCTAAATCTCCAGTTTTGTATAACCGCTCAGAGTCGGGGGTATGTGAATAGGGATGAGAGACAAACTTTGCCGCCGTTAATTCCGGGCGATTAAAGTATCCTGAACCTACACTTGCACCCCCAATATAAATTTCCCCAGGTACACCAATGGGGACAGGTTGCTGATACTGATCTAAAATATAAACCTGGGCATGGGGAAGGGGACGACCTAAAGGAACTGTCTTAGATAGATATTCTAACTGCTGCTGGTCTTGAGGAACGCAGAAAGTTAAAACTCCTACTGTTGTTTCACTCGGTCCATAGTGATTGAAAATCCGGCATTGAGGTGCTAAATTTTGCATCTTTTGGGCTAAATCCCAAGCAAGAGTATCTCCACCCAAAATCAGAGTATGTCGCGGTAATACCTGTAGCGATTGTTCACCATCTAATAGAGCGTTGAGGTGAGCAGGAACAATCTTCAGGTAATCAATTTGATGTTGGCTAAAGTATGCGGCTAAAGACCGAGGATCAGTAGAAGTTTCCTGTGTAATAATGTGCAGGACACCACCAGTACAAAGTGTGGGAAAAATGGCGGTATAACCCAAATCGGCCGCAAAAGTGGAAACCGTAGCAAAACTCCGACCGGGTTGCAAGTCGAGACATTCAATAATACTTGTAGTATAAGCAGCGAGATTGCCATGTTCAATAGCTACCCCCTTGGGCTGACCCGTTGAACCGGATGTAAAAATGATGTATGCCAGATCATCAGATTTTACTAGACAGGGACTATTTTCAGAACTGGTACTCAATTCCCTGTCCAGCAATACCACAGGGCATGAGAGAGAATCAGGTAGATTGGCGCTGTATTCGGCTTGAGTTAACAGCACTGCCGGTTGAATATCTGCAAGCAGTAACGCTAGACGGTGAGGAGGTGTAGTAGAGGCATCCAACAGCACATAAACACCTCCCGCCTTCCATATTCCCAATATACCAACTAAACACACAACAGAGCGGCCAACATAAAGCACCACTAGATCACCAGACCTAACAGGAAAACCGTCAATTTTCCCCTCCTCCTTCTTCCCCTCCTCCTTCGTGACCTTCGTGCCTTCGTGGTTCATTAAATCATATCTGATCTCACCACCAAGCAAACAAGCGAGTTGATTTGACCGGGCATTTAACTCATAATACGTTAACTTCTCCTCTTCACAGACCACAGCGATGGCATCAGGAGTCTGATCAACCTGTACCTGAAAACGGTGATGAATGCAATCCTGTTCTAACTTTGATGCAGGAGGATTCCACCCAACCAACAACTGCTGACGCTGCTGGTGAGTCAACAATGGTACAGTCGCCACAGACTGATTTGGCTGGGCAATAATTTCCTGTAATAAAGTGTGGAAATGATCTAGCCAACGCTCAATAGTGGCATCATTAAACAAATCTGTATTGTATTTTGCCTCTAATATTAAGCGATCGCCCATATCAATAACGATAAAATGCAGATCAAAGTGAGTAAAGCTCACAGGCCGCTCTACCAAAGTTGTCTGCAAATCCCTCAATTGAGTAGTGGGTACTGGTGGCTGCAAGTTAAACGTCACAGATACCAAAGGTGTACGACTGTGATCAGATTTAAGATTCAGCCGCTTTAATAATTGGGAAAAGGGATAATCCTGATGTTCATAAGCCGTCAATAATGTCCTGCGAATTTCCGCCAAATAAGCCAGAAAAGTCAAATCCTCTTGGAAACAACTACGGATAGGTAATAGGTGCGTTGCGTATCCGACCATTGTTTCACCACCAGAGAGAAAACGCCCAGATGTGGGAATCCCCAGCACTATTTCTTCCTGTCTGCTGAGACGATGCAAAAATACGAAATGAGCCGCCAGCAAGGTCATAAATAGGGTACATCCTTGACCCTGGCTTAACCGTCGTAATTGTTCACGTAAACTAGGATCAGTCTCCCTAGTTTGGCGATGACCATGATAGGTTTTACTTAGGGGACGAGTGCGGTCTGTGGGTAGTTCTAAAACTGGTATAGAATTAGCAAACTGTTCTAGCCAAAAGGACTCATGATTGAGCATTTCTTCAGTTTGGCTGCGGTTGTTTTGCCAGTTGAGAAATTCCCGAAATTGGAGGGGACTATCTAGGGTAACTGCTGAACCGTTGCTTAAATCAGAATATATCTGTGCAATTTCTTTGAGAATATTTTCCACAGACCAACCATCAGAAATAATGTGATGAATGGTAATCACTAGAACATGACGCTGTTGTTCCAGTTTCAATACTTCCACTTGCAATAAAGGATCTTTGACTAAATTCAGGGGTTTTTGGCTACGTTTAACCAACCAATCCCGCAATTTATCATCCTGTTCACCCTGGACACTGGAGAGGTCAATCAGGGGGATTTCTATGACTAGGGTAGGCAGAATTTCTTGCCATTCTCCTTGGGGGTCAATCACAGTCCGCAGTGATTCATGCCGTTGAATCACAGTCTGGATTGACTGTTTTAAAATCTCTACTTGTAAATCACCACGTAATTCTAAGTTGACATTATCGTTATAGACAATAGACCCCTCCCTAACAATTTCCGACAATAGCCATAGTTGCTTTTGGGCTTCACTTAAGGGTATTCTCAAATGAGCAGAGGGTGTTTGTGGCTGCGTTAAGTTCAACAATAGAGGCTTGTGTTGCACATTGAGGGATTGACAAAACTTCGGCCAATCAATGGGAAATACCCCAACTTGCACAGGAGGTTGATTTAACAGTTGTCCCAGGGCGTGAAAACCCTCTCTGGGAGCGATCGCTTCCATACCATAACTGCGCCAAAGTTTATCAAAATACTCTTGCCAGCGTTGTTTCTGCGCTCCTTCTAATCGGGTAACTTTACCGATTTCTGTCCAAGATCCCCAATTTATACTCACTGCTGGCAAATCCTTAGCTCGACGAAGATGAGCCAAAGCATCTATAAAAGCATTTGCAGCCGCATGATTACTTTGTCCAGGAGAACCCAATAAGGAAGCAATGGAAGAGAACAGCACAAAGTGTTTGATTGGCAAGTCTTGGGTTAAAATATGAAGATTCCAAGTTCCTAAAACTTTAGGATTAAATACCGTCTCAAAGCGTTCCCAGGTCTGCTGAAATAATACACCATCATCTAACAACCCAGCCAAGTGAAAAATGCCCTGAAGCTGCGGCCAATTGTCTTTAGTTCGTTCTTGTACTTTTCGTAATAACGCGGATAAATCAGCAGAATTAGACACATCTAACTGAGCCACCATCACCTGTATACCCTGTTGCTGCAACTGTCTAATCTGGGTTTGAATCTTAGCAGAGGGGACAGAACGCCCACAGAGGACTAAATGACCTATCCCTTGGTCAACTAACCATTTTGCCAACCGAATCCCCAATGCACCCAGTCCACCAGTAATCAAATAAGTTCCTTCTAAGCCCAAGTTCACAGGGACAATATCAGCATTACTGACGCTATGACGGGCTAGACGGGCAACATAACGTTTTTCTTGATGTAGCAAAACCTGATCTTCCGCTTGTTCTCCCTTCCCTTGCTGCGCTCTGATTTCTAACCATAGCTGCTGGGAAACTTCAAAAGCCGTTCTTTGAGCATCAATATCAATTAAACCACCCCACATTTCTGGATGTTCTATAGTCACTACACGACCTAAACCCCATAGTGATGATTGAGCGATTCCAGTTGGCGCATTGTTTTCCGCCATAATTGCTTGTTGGGTGATTAACCACAGTTGTGGACAAGCATTTTTTAAGTCAGGATGTTGATCTACTGCTTGAACCAAATGCAGCACACTAGCACAGACCATTTGTTGAGATTGATGGAGTAAATCAACTGTCAATTGGTCAGATAATGGACTGTCGAGACTCCAAAGATGAATAATTCCCTGGAGAGGAAGTTCACTAGCTGCAATTTGATTTTGTAGAAGCTGATTAAAAGCCGTTGGGTCAGTAGGATTAAGCTCCAAATCTGATTTAGGTAAAGTTGTGTCACTACCTTGAGGATAAATTAGCGCACAGGTTTGATCATGGGAACGAAGTTGATTTGCTAAAGCATTTCCCACACCTTGTTTATCAGCAAAAATTAACCAATGTCCAGGTTCTGCGGGTGAAAGTGCAGAAACATCACAGGGCTGTTGTTGCCAATCCAGGGTATAAAGCCAATCAGCCGTTTTTAGTTGATTTATCCGTTCTTTTAAAGTTTTTAAGTGAGGTAAATTTGCTAATACAGCGGCTTCTTCCACCCCAAAGTCAATTAAACAGGCAATTTCATCAACACCAATTGCTAGGAGTTTTTCCACAATCTCAATACAAGAATCTGGTGTCCCAATCAAGGCGCTGGTTTGAATATAACGTTGATATGCTGCTGACAGAATATAGTCTTTGTCATCCTCTGTCATCTTTTCAAAATCTGCCACTTCCAAACCTTGACTTTTCACTAAGGCTTGAAAAAGACCAATAGATGAGGTGAGATAATCCTGAAATGGTTGACGAGCTTGTTCTTGTACCTGTTGAAGATCAGTGCCGACAAAGGTATGTAGTAACACTGTAACTTGACCAACGCTGGCATCATAACCATGAAGTGCTAGAGATTCCCGATAGAGGGCAATATTGCGGGCTAAATCATCTACAGTTTGACCCATAAGGTTGGTCAAAACTCCTATTCCCATTGCCCCGGCTCGAATATAAGTATCTGGGTTATTAACTATTGTCACCCAAGCAGGTAATTCCTGTTGTTGGGGCATGGGAAATGTGCGAATTTCTGCTAGTTTACCAGACCCACTGGGCAATTGAATTGATTCTCCTCGCCACAGTTTTTGGACTGTTTCTATGCCCTCGAACATAATTTCCCGGCGGTCGTCATAGTCTTGAGGGGCAAATATAAAGTCATGGGGATGCCAACCGGAAGCGAAGGAAATTCCCACCCGTCCTTGGGAAATGTTGTCTATAATTGCCCAATCTTCGGCGACGCGTACAGGATGATGGATAGGTAATACCACACTACCTGCCCGTAGATGAATTTGGCTGGTGACTTTAGCTAGGGCAGCACAAAGAACTGAGGGATTAGGGGAAAAACCGCCAAAGGCGTGAAAGTGGCGTTCTGGTAGCCACACAGATGTAAAGCCATTCTCGTCTGCATATTTGACTCCAGCAAAGAGAAGGCTATATTTATCGCTGGCAAATTCTGCGTCATAACTGCCGAAATAATAAAGACTGAATTGCATTTCTTTATTAGCTGGAACATTTATGGGAAAATCAGCAGCGGATTTTTCTAGTTCACTTAATCTGGGTTTAAATTCCCGTCGTTCCCAAAATTCTTGGCGTTTAGAGTTCTTAGTTCCCGTTTGTGCAAAGTTAACAGGGGAATTTTCAGGTGGGGAAACAAGATGGGAAATATGTTGTTGTGTTTGTGATAATGTTGTTTCTCCCCGGAGGACTGCTAATTGTTGGGACATGAGATCAGACATGGCCTGTAACTGCTGGCTCATAATCCGTTCTATGGCATTAGTACCAATTTGCTCAAGTGCTGGAGTTTGTGGAGATGAATTAGCTGATAAAGATTCATTTTTCTTTGTTTCGACATTGGGGGTAGTTGCTTCTGCTGCTAATACCACCTCTTGACTATTATTTTGTGCAGGTGGAGTAAATACAAATCCTGCGGGAAGATGTTCGTTAATATAAGTACCTAACGCATTTAAGGTAGATAGGTCTTCAAATAATTTGCGAATGGGAATTCTCACCCCAAAAGTGGTTTCTAACTTCTGACCTGTTTCCATGAAAACGATAGAATCAGCCCCCATTTCTACCAAGGGAATCTGAATATCTACTTCATCTGGGGAAATTTGCAACGCTTGACCAATGAGAAATTGCAAGCTTTTAAGAATTTGTACTCGTTGTGAAGAGAGTGCGGTATCTGCTTGTAAAACCGCAGGTACGGATTTAATAACCCCTACCTCCTGCTCCCGATTCTCTAAAGCTGGTGTTTCAAACCAGTAACGCTGACGTTGAAAGGGATAATTGGGTAAAATCAGCCGTTGAAAGGGGTAATTTTCGTCAAATCCTGACCAATTTACGTCTGCACCACGCACATATAATTCGGCGAGACTATTCAATAATATCGAATGGGCTGGTTGTCCTGTTACCAGGGAAGGAAGCCACAATAGGTTATCCCCCAATTGACACCTATTTCCCAATTTCGATAAAATCGGTTTTGGTCCAATTTCTAAAAAAGTTTCATAACCCTGTTCTACTAATGTTCTCAACCCGTCCGTAAATTTCACGGCTTCTCGGCTATGCTGTTGCCAATACTGCCCATCTAAGCGTTGACCTGCTGATAGGGTCTGTCCCGTTAAATTGCTAATGATAGGGATACGGGGAGGATGGATTTTGATCTGATTAGCAGCTTGTGCTAATTGGTTGAGAATGGGGTCTACTAGGGGTGAGTGAAAGGCATGGGAGGTGTTGAGGGGGCGGCTATCTATTCCCGCATTTTCCAGCTTGGTTTTAATTGCTGCAATTGCTTGTTTTTCACCGGAAATGACGATATTTTCTAAACCATTATAGGCGGCGATCGCTACTTTATCTTCATGGGAGGCGATCGCTTGCATCACTCGATCTTTATCCGCAAATACCGCTAACATTTCCCCATTATCAGGTAAAGATTGCATCAAGCGAGCGCGGGTGGCAATCAATTTTAACCCATCTTCCAGGCTGAATACTCCGGCTATACAAGCTGCCACATATTCCCCTACACTATGCCCCATGACGGCGTTAGGCTTGATGCCCCAGGAGATCCACAATTGAGCTAGGGCATATTCTAAGGCAAATAAGGCAGGTTGAGTATAATTTGTTTGATCAAGGAAAGAAGTTTCCGACTCGTGGGGATTTTGAGGATAGAGAATTTCTAATAGTGATTTTTCTAAGTGCGATCGCACAATGGTGTCACACTGTTCTATAATCTTACGAAATAAAGGTTGGGTTTCATAGAGTTCCCGACCCATATCAACATATTGAGAACCCTGGCCTGTAAACAAAAAAGCAACTTTAGGATTACCACCATTCGATGATAATTGCCCATGCAATACTCCTGTCATCTGTTCCTGTGGTGAGGTCAAATTCTCCAGTTTTGTAGCTAGTTCTTGAGTTTCAGAAACAAGTAATGCTAAACGATGCTTGAAATGACCGCGACCTGTATTCGCACTGTAGCAGATATCCGCAATTTTTAAATCGGCATTGATATCTAACCAAGACTGATAACGCTTCACCAAATCCTTTAATGCTGGTTCTGTTTTAGCAGAAAGAGTTAATAAATGTAGGGGTCTCTCTAGGGAAGAATGGGCAGGTTTTAATTGTGGAGGTGCTTCTGCTAAAATAATATGAGCATTAGTTCCTGTTGCTCCAAAAGAGTTTACCACTCCAATGCGACTGCCAGATTGGACAGACCAGGGGGTAATTTTAGTAGGGACTATAACCGAAAAATCCTGCCAATTGAAGTGTGTTGTGGGAGTTTTTAGGTGCAAATGGGGGGCAATTTGTTGATGCTGTAATTGGAGAATAACTTTGATTACTCCTGCTACCCCAGCAGCAGTTTCCACATGGCTGATATTGGTTTTAGCCGAACCGATAAATAAGGGGTTATCCTGGGAATGATGAGCAGCGTAAATTTTGGCAAGCGATCGCAACTCAATCGGATCTCCTAGAGGTGTACCCGTACCATGTGCCTCCACATAACTTACCTCAGCCGCTTCTATCTTAGCCATCTTCAAAGCCTGAAGCATCACCTGTTGCTGGGAATTGCCATTGGGAACTGTCAACCCACTGCTAGGACCATCCTGATTAACTGCTGAACCGCGAATTACTGCCAGAATTTTGTCACCATTAGCTTCTGCATCAGATAGACGTTTGATCACTAAAATCCCGCATCCTTCACCACGACCAATCCCATCAGCACTAGCATCAAAGGTTTTACAACGACCATCGCTAGACAACATATTTGCTTTGGAAGTCGCAATCATACTGTCAGGAAGCAAAATCAAATTTACTCCCCCCACTACAGCCATTTGACATTCTTGTTGTCGTAAACTTTGACACCCTTGATGAATCGCTACCAGGGAAGATGAACAAGCGGTATCAATAGCCATACAAGGGCCTGTAAACCCGAAGGTATAGGAAATCCGTCCTGCTGCCGCATAGGAAGGTGATCCCGTGACTCCATAGGCCTCTACACTAACATCTGAATGTGATTGTTTAGCAATAGAACCATAATCATTCAGGGTGATACCGACAAAAACCCCTGTGGAACTACCCTGATTCCGTTGGGGGATATGTCCGGCATTTTCTAAGGCTTCCCAAGTTACTTCCAAAAGTAACCGATGTTGGGGGTCAATACTTACGGCTTCACGGGAGGAAATGCCAAAAAATTGGGGATCAAATTTGTCTACTTCTGGTAAAAATCCCCCTGATTTAGTATATATTTTGCCAGGAGTCTGGGGATTTTCGTCATAGTAGTCAGCAATATTCCAGCGTTGGGAAGGGATTTCTGTTACCGCGTCTGTACCTGATTTCAGGATTTCCCAAAAGGCTTGAGGATCATTTGCGCTTCCTGGAAACCGACAGGACATACCAATAATGGCAATTGGTTCTGTTTTAGCATACTTCAGCCGATTAACTTGAGATTCCAGTTTTTCGATGAGTAAAACAGACCGTTGTAAAGAGGACAGATTTTTAACGTTATCGGTAACAGCAGTCATTTTAGTCATCCTCCAAAGCTCTGGCTAATTTTTGATTAATCAAATCCTCTAATGTCTGTTCGGATAATTCCTGGATTGTTTGGGAAAGTTCCGTTTCCAAGCCTGATGGTTGTGACACTGGTTGGACATTATCATCATCTATTGCAGATTCCCACTGAAGTACCTCTGTGATGATGTACTCAGTTAAACTAATAACATTAGGGTGTTCAAAAATCAACACGGTTGGCAAAGAAGAACCTAAGCTATTTTCCAGCTTATTCTTAAAGGCGACGGCTAATAAAGAATCCATGCCTAAATCAAAGAACCCTACCTCTGGGTTAAACAATGGCTGATTGGCAGAGTAACCGAGGATGTTGGCTACTTCTTGTTGTAAATGAGTCACTACTTGTTGGTAACGCTCACTTTCCGGTAATGTCTCCAACTGTTGCCAAAGGATATCTCGTTGTCCTATTTTTGCCTGAGTTGCGCTATTTTGTGCCTCTATTTGTCCTAAAAGCAGTTTACCAGTAGTCCCTTCATAAAGGGGTTTGAATAGTGACCAATCCATATCGGCAATGACCATATTCGCTACATCTGCTTGTGAGAAAAAGCCTCCAGCCACATCTAGTAAATCACTAGGGTGAGTTAAATTTAAACCTATTTGGGTAGTATATTTCTCCCCTGCCGGTGAAGCTAAAGCCATACCACCACCTGCTAAAGCCCCAACATTGACGGTTAATGCTGGTAGTCCTAAACTGTGACGATAGTGGGCAAAAATATCTAGGAAGTAATTAGCCGCAGCATAATGTCCTAGTCCTTGAGATCCAAATACGGGAGACATGGAAGAGGTGCTGAAGAAGAAATCGAGATGGAGATCCAATGTGAGTTGATGTAAGTTCCAGGTGCCAAAAACTTTAGGACGCAACATGGCATCCATATCATTAGTTGTGATATTTGTCAATAGGTTTTGTTGACTCAAACCTGCTATGTGGAAAATTCCCTTTAAGGGTGGACAGGTAGATTGGATGGTAGCGATCGCCTCGGTCATGCCCGTTACATCGGACACATCTGCTTCAACAACCAGGACTTGAACTCCAGTTTTTTC
This sequence comes from Dolichospermum flos-aquae CCAP 1403/13F, assembly GCF_012516395.1. Taxonomy (GTDB): domain Bacteria; phylum Cyanobacteriota; class Cyanobacteriia; order Cyanobacteriales; family Nostocaceae; genus Dolichospermum; species Dolichospermum lemmermannii. The sequence continues at coordinate 4,249,101 of NZ_CP051206.1, read as the reverse complement.
TAATTCCTTAATGGCGGACTGGACTGGACTGGATGGGGTGCGTCTGCCGATTAAAGCTAGGGATTTCGCGCCTTTTTTTGCCAACCATTTCGCACTTTCTAGTCCAAAATGCCCAAATCCTCCGGTAATTGCATAAGTAGCTTCTGGTTGCAGTTGGATAGATTGGGGTGAAACTGGTGTTTTTTGACTCTTGACTAGGCGGAGAATATGGGGATGTCCTTGACGGAGAACAATCTGATCTTCGCGATCGCTTGTTTGTAATATGTGCAGTAATTGTTTCGCAGATACTTCAGGTGTATTATCTCCATCTAAATCTACCAATCCTCCCCACACCTTGGGCAATTCGGTGGCTACAACTCGTCCTAAACCCCAAATCGGAGCTTGAGCAATAGAACGGGGAGTTGTTTCTGATCCCACCTGCTGCACGTCCTGAGTCACAATCCAGATGGGGGGAATTTGAGCCTGAGCAGTTTGGCTAACTGCTTGCACTAGATGTAAAAAACTGGTGACAGTTAGGGTTTGATCCTGTTGCAGAGATGGCAACGTGGTGGCTTGACTGGGAGTAACATCTAAACTCCACAGATGCAGTATACCGCGACAGAGAGGATGTCCTGGCGCTAAAGCCTGACTCATTAACTGTTGCATCTGGGTTTGATCCCCAGGAGTCACAACAATTTGCTGTTGGGGTTGATTCTGGGAGTTTTCACTGTGATTAATAATCCAACAGGTATCACCTTGGGCTTCTAATAACTCAATTACATTCTGACTAACTCCAGATTGGTCTGCAAATATTAACCACACACCTGGCTCGGTTGTGGTTGACGCAACTTCTACCCAAGGCTGAGGTTGCCATTGTAACTCATACAACAAATTCGGATCTTGCTGTTTTTGACTGGTTGATTGACCTGCAACCGTGGTACTTTGCATCTGCAAACCAGATACTTTCACCACCAGATTACCTGTACTATTAAAAATATAAATATCTCCTTCTATCATCTCTTGAGCAGCGACACTAGAATTACTGCTTTGATGGTGACGCAGGACAGCATGACTCCAAACTTCCGTTCCTAGAGATTCATAAATTTGAAAACTCTTGAGTCCTGTGGGTAAATAGAGGGACATTTTCTCTGGGGTAGTCTGAGTATCAGTCTCCATTCCTCCCGATAGGATTTTACCCAGTAATGTTGCCCCTAAGACTTGGTGACAGGCATCTAATACCGCCGCTCGCACTTGAAACCCATTACCAAAGGCTACCTCACCTGATAATTTAATTTGGGCTAAGGCTTCTCGTTCACCTAACCACAGATTTTGAATACCCTGATAGGTTGCTTGTAACTGTAACCCATGTCCTTGCAGTAGTTGATAAAATTCGCGGGCGTTTCTCTGATCTTGACAACGCAAACGAATAGTTTCTAGGGACTCTACAGGAATAACGGACTGGTGCGAAGTTACTAACTCCTGCTTCCTGTTCCCTGTTAAGAGTTCCCTGTTCCCCATTCCCTGATCCTCTTCTCGTAATTGATTGAGATCAGGTAACTGTTGGAGAATCAGTTCTTTACTTAAACCAAAATCCAGTAAGCACGCTACTTCATTAACACCAATTCTATCCAACTGTGCTAGTAAGTTCTGACAAGTCTCAGGAGTGCCAATTAAGCCTCTTGATGTCGCAAAGCGATCATACAAAAAGTTAACAAAATCATTCAAGTCTCGCTCAGGCAATGTACTAATATCAACATCGTGACCTCGACTTTGGGCTAGTCCTTTGAGAAGTCCAATGTTGGCTTTGAGGTAATTACAGTAAGGTAGTCTTGCTTGTTCACGGACTAGCTCAAAATCTTGACCAACAAAGGTATGCAGCATGAGTGAGACTATTCCTGCTTCTGGATCATGACCGTTTCTAGCTCTAGCTTGACGGTAGAGGGCGATTTTTTCTCCTAATGTTTCCACCTCTTGATCTAGAAGGTGCGTTAGCAGATTTGCCCCCACTTCTCCGGCTTTGATGTATGTTTGGGGATTACCTGCTGCTGTGATCCAAATGGGCAATTGGGGCTGTATGGGGGTGGGATAAATGCGGACTTCTGTGGGTTGTCCTTTGCCGTCGGTAACTTTTAGAGATTCTCCTTGCCAGAGTTTGCGTAAAATCTCTAAGTTGGTAAAAACGGCTTGGTGGCGATCGCTATACTTGTCTGGAGAGGTGGCAAAATCACCAGGATTCCAACCCGGCGCTAAAGATATACCCACTCGTCCATTGGACAGGTTATCTACTAAAGACCATGATTCTGCTACTTCTAGGGGATGGTGCAGAGGCATAACCACGCTACCTGCTTGTAAACGAATCCGTTGGGTCTCCCTAGCTAAAGCTGCATTCAAAACCGCTGGATTGGGGTATAAACTACCAAATTGAGTAAAGTGCCGCTCTGGTGTCCAAATACTACTAAAGCCGTGCTGATCGGCAAATCGGGCGCTGTCAATCACTAGGCTGTATTTATCACCTACCAGGGCATCTTCACTGCTGGCAAAGAACATTAAACCAAATTTCATACTTCTATTAACCTCCGTGAATTATCTGTTTGTTCTGGATAGGTTGGTGAAGACGAAACTTGTGCATCTGCGTATAAAGTCCACTCTGATGTGGAAGAGGATTTACTGAGGCGACAGCTATACACTTGCAGTAACATCTTACTTTCCGATTGGGGGGAGAGAATCACTTGAATCTTTTGCTCTTCTGCTGTTGACAAAAACAGAGGATAGTAAAGTTTTAAATTAGTAATTTCATTCCCTGGCTGACCAAAGGCTGCTTGAGTGGCTTCAAAAGCTATTTGCAGATACCCAGTATGGGGCATGATCACGGTATCCCAGACTTGATGATCTTTTAACCAAGAGAGATAAAATTCATCTATTGGTGTTTCCCAAATGTAAGTATGGGGCAAGGTTGCTACATTACTCAAACGATATCCTAAAATGGGGTGTCGTTGTTGATCTTGAGAGAATGGGGAATGAGTGACCTGATTTTTGCCTTGGAGATGTCTATTGATCCAGTAGCGTTCTCTTCGAAATGGATAGGTAGGTAGGGCAACTTTGCGACGGTTGGTGTCAGTTTGGTGAAATTCTGGCCAATTCACTGACACACCATGAGTATACAGGGTGGCGAGACTTTGCAGTAATTGTTGGTAGTCAGGAAGTTTTGGATATAGGCTAGGTAAGGTTAAAGGCACTACTGGAGATTCCTGTTGATTTACCATCCCTAACAAGATGGGTTGGGGTCCAATTTCTAAGTAGATTTTATAACCCAGTTGATTTAATGTAGTGACACTATCCGCAAATTTCACGGGGTCGCAGATATGATTTACCCAGTATTGCCCAGTGGTAATGTCTGCGGTGGCTGGTTTTCCTGTGAGGTTAGAAATTAAGGGAATTTGCGGTTGCTTGTAGGTAATTTGGGCGGAAGCAGTGGCAAACTCTGCCAGCATTGGCTGCATGAGTGGGGAGTGGAAGGCGTGAGATACCTGGAGATTTTTGGTTTTGATTCCCTGGGATTCTAATTGGTTACAAACGTCTCTGATGGCTGTTTTCGCCCCGGAAATGACTATGCTGTTGGCTGTGTTGTAGGCAGCGATCGCTATTTGGTCTTTGTAGGGGGTAATAATTGGTTGTACTTGTCCCCCTGATGCCATGACTGCTACCATCTCTCCGTCTTCTGGTAACTGCTGCATCAACCGTCCCCGGTGGGTAATCAGTTTGAGTCCGTCTTCTAGGCTGAAAATCCCGGCTACACAAGCGGCGACGTATTCGCCGACACTGTGACCCATGACTATATCTGGTTTAATTCCCCAGGATTGCCAAAGTTGGGTGAGGGCATATTCTAGGGCAAATAGGGCTGGTTGGGTGCATGCTGTTTGATTAATTAGAGGATTTTCCCTTGTTTGTGAATAGAGAATTTCCAAAAGTGGATACTCTAATTCAGAACTGAGAATTTGGGCGCATTGGTCTAGGGATTGGCGAAAAACTGGTTGGGTTTGGTATAGTTCTTTGCCCATGTTCACATATTGCGAACCTTGTCCTGTGAATAAAAAGGCAATTTTTGGGCGTTTTTTGCTGGTCAGTTGCCCACTGATTACCGAGGTAATTGGTGTCTGTTGTCGGAAATCCTCTAGTTGTCGGTGCAGGTGATGATGTGATTGGGCAATAATCCCTAGTCTATGATCAAAGTGCGATCGCCCTGTATTTGCAGTAAAACATATATCCGCAATGGAGATGTCAGGATGCTGATTTAAAAATTCTTCATAACTTTGGGCTAAATCTCGCAAACCCTGTTCAGTTTTGCCGGAAAGGGTCAAAAGATGCAGTTGTGGATCATCCTCACTTTTGACTGGAGTTGCGGGTGATTCGACAATAATATGTACATTTGTGCCACTCATGCCAAAGCAGCTAATTCCGGCTAAATGGCTATCTTGGGGAGATAATGGAGTTAATTCGGTGGGAATAGCGATCGCTAGTTGATCCCAAGGTATATAAGGATTAGGATTTTGGCAGTGTAAATGGGGCGGTATTTGCTGATGTTGTAAACACAGGACTACTTTAATTAAACTGGCTATTCCCGCTGCGGCTTCCAAGTGACCAAAGTTAGTTTTAACTGAACCAATGATTAACGGTTCTTGCTCTGAGCGACCTTGACAGAAAACTTTCCCTAATGCCAATACTTCAATTGGATCTCCTAGAGGTGTTCCTGTACCATGTGCTTCTACATATTGAATCTGTTCTGGTTTTACACGTGCATTGGTTAAAGCTTGTTTAATTACAGCCTCTTGAGCCAAGCCGTTAGGGGCTGTTAGTCCATTACTTTTACCATCATGATTGGCGGCAGAACCCCGAATTAATGCTAGGATGTTGTCACCATCAGCTTCTGCCTCAGATAGCCGCTTTAGTAACACCATACCACCCCCTTCTCCTCTGACATAACCATCCGCCGCAGCGTCAAAGGTCTTACAACGGCCATCGGTTGATAAAGCGCGAAGTTTGCATCCCAAGATGGTGTTCATGGGGGAAAGAATTAAATTCACACCACCAGCTATAGCCAGATGAGATTCACCGGAACGCAGACTTTGACAGGCTAAATGAATGGCTAATAGGGAAGATGAGCAAGATGTATCTAGTTGCATCGTTAAGCCCTGTAAATCCAGAATATGCGCCAAACGACCAACGGCTATACTGCGAGCGCTCCCTAATCCTCTGTAGGCTTCGACGCTGTTTAAATCCTCAAAATTCAAACTGAGTTGGGAATAATCATCGGAACTCATGCCGACAAATAGGCCTGTTTGCGTGCCTTTCAGTCGCTCTGGGGCAATGCCGGCATTTTCTATGGCTTCCCAGGTCATTTCTAATAACAATCGGTGTTGGGGGTCCATATCCATGGCTTCGCGGGGAGCAATACCGAAAAATTGCGGATCAAATTGGTCTACTTGTTCTAAAAACCCGCCATAACGGGTATATATTTTTCCTGGTGCATCTGGATTAAGATCATAATAACGCTCAACATCCCAGCGATCGCTAGGAACTTCAGTAATAGCATCTACTCCCTGATCTAATAGTTGCCAAAATGTCTCTTGGTCTTTCACTCCACCGGGAAATCGAAACCCCATACCAATAATCGCTATGGGTTCAGTTTTTTGTCGTTCTGTATTTTCGATTTGGGTACGAGCTTGTTTTAGGGCGTGGAGTAACCTTTGTAATGAGGTTGTTTGCTCTTGATTTGATTCAGTATTACTCATTTACCTGCCCCCAACAACTTTTCTAATTCTAATATTTCTTGGTCAATCAATGACTCAATTTCCAGTTGGGGAGGGTAATTAGGTGCTGGGGAAATTTCCTGTTCATCTAGTACCAGTGGTTGAGAAGCAGAGGATTTTTTCTTGAGTTCATCTGTTAAATATTGCCCTAAGGATTCAATGGTGGAGAAGTTCCAAAGTATAGTTGCTTCTAGAGGATGTTCTAGCCAATCCCCTAATGCTTGAGAAAATTCTACCGCCATGATTGAATCTATTCCATAATCGGCAAAAGATTTACTAGGATCAATTTGATGGGGATCTATTTTTAATTTTTTAGCTACCCAGGCTTCAATCCAATTGAGAATAGACTCGATAGTATATTCTGAATTACCATGTAAAGACTCAGATGTGAGATCATATTGAGAAGATTCTAGGGAATTGGCTACATTTTTGAGGATTTCTACTTCTGATTTCCACAAACCTACTACATTCAGATCATCATTTATAAATGAACTTAGACAGGCTTGGCGCTGGATTTTGCCACTGGATGTCTTGAGGATACTGCCTGTCTTCAGCAAGACTACAGCATAAAGTTGCAGTTCATGTTCCTGAGATACTGCTCTGCGGATAGCTGTAACTACTTCATTAATATCAAGTTTTCGTAAATAACTTCGTTCTATTTCTTGACAGACTACTAGCCGTTCTTCACCGTTGATGTCTATGCTAAAGGCAGCACCGCTACCAAGTTTTAGGGATGGGTGACTTTTTTCTACTGTTAGTTCTATATCTTGGGGATAATGATTACGTCCTCGGATGATAATTACATCTTTGATCCGTCCTGTGACAAATAACTCACCATTTTCCAAGAATCCTAAATCTCCTGTGCGGAGAAATGGTCCTTCTTTGGTATCGGCAATGTAGGCTTGAAAAGTTTTTTCTGTCTGTTCAGTCCTATGCCAATAGCCTTGAGCAACATGGGGACCAGCTACCCAAATCTCACCTACTTGGCAATCTGAACAATTAACTAATGTTTCTGGATTAACTATCCGTACAGTTCCTTCTGCACAGGATTTACCACACCCTACGATTGATTGTGTTACTTGATACTCATAATTCTTTTCAGAGGCGATCGCCTCTCCTCGGCTCAAAGCATCTCGATCTAGTGAATAAACAACTGGCAAATCTTCTTTTTTTCCCCCTGATACCAATAGGGTAGTTTCTGCCATTCCGTAACAAGGATAAAAGCTGTTTGGGCGAAAACCACAAGGTGCAAAGGCTTCTGTAAAGGCACGCAAGGTATCTGCTCGAATTGGTTCTGCTCCGTTAAAGGCTAACTGCCAACTACTGAGGTCTAAAGATAAACGCTGGTCGGGCGTGATTTTACGTACACATAAGTCATAAGCAAAGTTGGGTCCGCCGCTAGTAGTGGCTCGATAATCGGAAATAGCTTTTAACCACCGATAAGGCTGTTGGAGGAAGTCTACTGGAGACATTAAAATTGAGGTAATACCTAAGAACAATGGCTGTAACACATTACCCACCAAGCCCATATCATGATAAAGAGGTAGCCAGCCTACAAATAGAGTCTCCTGACTATGACCAAAAGATTTTTGAATCATCTGCTCGTTATGGATCAGGTTGCTGTGAGTCACCATCACAGCTTTTGGGTCTCCAGTTGATCCAGATGTGTATTGTAAAAATGCTATGGTTTGGGATGCCACTACGGGTAAATCCTGTTGTTGTCCGTTATCGGTATTATCTACTACTAAGTTATTCATAGACAGCCATTGCAACCCTTGGGAATCTGAATTGTCTAGCACCATTTCCTGTAATGGTTTTAACAATGATTCGCTGGTGAGACCAATACAAGCTCCTGAATCTGCAACTATGGATTTGATGCGCTTCAAACTCTGGTTACGTCTAGGTGGATTTGTTGGTACTGCAATCATTCCTGCATAGAGGCATCCAAAGAAAGCCTTTATAAACTCTAACCCTGGAGGAAAAACCAATAGTACAGGTAAACTACTATTAGGATTGTGTTGCAGCAGAAGATTAGCTATATTTTCAGCAGATTGATGTAATTCTGCATAACTCAGTCTTGTTTCTTCGGGAACTTCATAGGAATGTTTAATAAAAATAAAGGCTTCTTTACTAGGCTGTTTTAAAGCATATTCCCGTAAAATATCCACTATGGTCAGGGAATTTGTGGGATTGGGAATAGATGTATAACACAGGTGTTCCATAAAAATGAGTTGATATAGGTGTAAGTGAACTACGTTGAAGATGAGAGCCATCTAATAGCGCTTCGCAAAAGTCAAAGGTCAAAAGTAAGACTGTATAGATTTTTTTGCAAAAGTATTGATCTGTAATAGGGTGTTTGTTTTCAGATTATAATTTCAGAGATGTATATTGGCTTGACTACAATTATTTTAGGCATCCACAACTTTGTGATTGATTGAATTGACTGAAGAAAAGTCCACTTCGTTTGGCAGTTCAGTTTCTAGTTTTCTCAGTGGTTCATATTGGTAGACTATAAGAGTAAATAGGATTGTGATTAGTCCTGTCAGTATGAACAAAAGACCTATTCCCCTACCAGGACCTGAACCAATAACTTGACCAATTCCTCTGGACCAGGGTCCATCAAAATCCATTAAAGGTTCTAAAACTCTATCAGCTAACGGTCCGATAGCGATCGCTATCAATGGCGGAAAAAGCATAGATATCATGTTATTGAGTGAAAAAATTCTCCCTTGAATTTGAGGAGCAATTTTTCTCTGTAATAGAATTTGGAAGCAACCGTTAATCACCGGAATTCCTGAACTGAAAAAGAACCCAGAAATTGTCAATAGTATTAAGGAAGGACGGATACCTGCTATTACTAGACCACAAGAACCTAATAAAATGGATATAAACATCAGGTTTACTAGGTTTTCTTGGTGATCGCCTACAATTGCTAGATATATAATCCCCACAACCATACCACTTCCCGCCAGAGACATCACAAAGCCTAAACTCTCAGGACTAGTCAAAGTTAGTAGAAGTGGTGTTACCAGAATTAACGCTGCTCCTATTGTTGTATTATAAAGGGTTCGCAAAAGCACCAATAATAGTATTCCTGGTCGAGTTAATAAATAATTCCATCCCTGTTGTATTCCTGATATAAAAGATGTCTGTTGAATGTCAACCAGTAAGTCATCTGTAGGTGGAAGCTTTGGTATATCTACGACCAAAAGAGGAATAATAGCCAACATAAAACTAATAAAATCAACAAAAATTACCCCTTCCAAGTGCAAAGTTCCCAGTACAACTCCACCCAATGCTGGACATACTAAACGAGCTATTGAATCTGTTGCTTGGGTAAATCCACTGGCACGCCCTAATTTATTTTCAGGAACCATTAATATTATAGAAGCACGAAAAGCTGTGCCACTAAAGGCTGTAAAGATTGATTTTCCAGCCACGGCCAAATAAATATGCCAAATTTCCAAATTTCCCAAAATGAAGAGAATACCAATGGTCAGGACACAGATACTAGAACAGATCGTACTAATTACCATGATCCATTGACGATTCCAGCGATCAACAATACCACCTACAATGGGAGCAATACAGAACGCAGGCAGGGTAATAGCAAGAGTCAAGAAAGCAAATTGAGTTATTGATCCAGTTTGCTGATAAACCCAGACATCAAAAGCAAAGCTAGTTAGACCAGAACCTATTTTAGAAATTATTTGACCTAGCCAAATTGTAACAAAAACTCTCATCTCACTCATAACAAGTGTACGGACAAGGCTTAGGTGCTGATCTGTCATTGTATTTATAATATCAAGTGTTCAAATTAGACATCACCAAAATACTAGCATTCCACAATCAATATTAAAAGGGTTGTAGGAATGTGTCTATTAACTTCAGTAATATTTCTATTGTCATACATAAAAGGATGTTTTAAAAGTCAAAGCTAGTTGTCTGAGCATAATCAGCCATTGTGCAGTTAGGTTGTATAATGGAAATGGATCATTAATTCAGGAGGCAGGAGTCAGTGTAAGTAGTTGACTTGTATCTTGTAGTAAAAATAAAATGGTAATCATGAAAGATTGGGTGTTTCCAGTTGCCGATGTCCCAGAATTGAGAGGAAAACAGGCTTTATCTGTCAATTTTATGGAGCAAACTAAACCTGTTGTTCTTCGTAACTATCTTGAAAACGTCCAAGAGTTTGCACCTGATGCTGATATTTGGAGTGGGATAAATGGACGGGTAACAGTTATGTCTCCAGAGAATGCTGTTGTCACTAGGCGCGCTGGAAAACCGGGGAACAATGTAATTGTAGAAATGAAAGTCACTGAAATTTTTGAACGGATATCAGGACTGGGAAATCACCCACCTATATTAGAAGAAGATGAGCGATATTATATTTTTGGCAATCTAGCACCAGCAAAACTAATAGATCAAGTCCGTTGGCCTCAGGAGGCTATGAACAGTGATAGGTCTATGTATATTACCGCTTCTGGTGTGCTAACAAAGGCTCATTATGATAGGCACGCCGGATTTTTAATACATATGTATGGCAAAAAGCACGTACTACTTCTCTCACCCAAATACTTCCAACAACTTTACCCAATTCATGACTCTTTAACAGGTGAGGATCGACGTTCTTTGGTTAATCTGCGATCGCCAGACTTGAAAGCTCATCCCAGAGTATTAGAATTAGAAGCGATGGAAACTGTTCTTGAACCTGGGGATATGTTATTTATTCCCTCAAACTGGTGGCACGAGATAGAAACAATAGGTACAAATATATCAATGCGTGCTAATGTAGAAAATGAACTATTTTTTCATCTAGAAGAAATTTTATCTTCCCTCGAAAAGTGCAGTCAACTAATTAGTACGTTACCATTAGAACAGCGTATTTTTATATGTGAACGGACAAAGGTGGGACTGAATCAGTTAACCAACGGATAGAACAGGGAACTTTCTAACAGGGAACAGATAAGCACTAGAGGGATTTTTATTTGTTCCCAAAATATTCAATTAATTTTGCTCAGGTACTTATGTTGTTCAAATTTGTTTGTTTCTATAAATTCATATTTTTTGAGTGTAGTTCTTCGTTCATAAATTCTCTAGAGTTTTTCTACGACTATACTAAAAACGGTTAAAAATTAGACTTTTATGTAGCGGCAAAAACAAGTAATATAGAAAATAATCAAATGGTTACACTCAATCAGGAGAAACATATTTCTAATTGGAATAAGGACAGAGATTTTATCTTGAGTCTTTTACCAGATGATTGTTTACGTTACTATCAATTAGGCATTGAGCCGAGATCCTTGCTCAAACGGAAATAGAAGCTGAAAAAGCTTATTGTATATAGCTTTCAGATTTTCTGTCGTTCCCGTTTTAAGTAAACACGAAGAATGATACAAGCAGACATATTTTAGTACATAGTTACTAATCAATACAATTGAAACTCAAATACCAACTTATGAGTCAAAGTAGGTAATATCAGACAAAACAACATTGATTTTTCAGGGGGTCTGGTTATCAGTAAACCAAAAAGTTTTTCCCAAAAAGCGATTCCTATAAAACACTGATGTTATCATCAAAGATTCAGTAATATAAAATACTTTTTAATCCCCAGTGTTCTAACCAGTAGATATCATATAGATAACAATTACTTATGATTAGCTGGGTAATAATTTCTTGACGCTAACCGGATGGAATATAAATGCTTTCAACGACTTGATATTTCCTCTGTAGGGCTTGAGATAAAAACGCTAACATCTGTTTGAGTGTGAAAAGTGTGCGATAAATTAATCGACTACCTTTCCTTTTACGGCTGATTTTGAGCCATAGTATAGGGCTACTATTTGATTTTTGAACAAGCTGTAAACCGTAAACCCCATCGAATCAACGATTGAGTCTCAGTATAATGAACAACAATCAAACCGGATTCCTATAGATTCACCCAGATATTAACTAGAAGAAAGGATATTCCAATGAATAGTAATATCAAAACTGGATTTTTGTTATTCGTTTTAATTCGACAAATATTTTTCAGACGATAACTAGTTTCAATGCCAAATCTTTTTCGATAGTCTTGATAGATATAATTTAAATTTGTTTTGACCTTATAAGCAACATAAACAAAGTATTGAACTCCATGCTTTTTATGCTTTCCCTTTCTATATTTACAGACAATCCATAAATCAAATGTGACGAAATCATCTTTGTCTCTTGTAATGGTATAGGTAGTTTTATAACTTTTTTTACCCTTGAGAAATTGTTTGATTCCTCCTTTTTTTCCAGTCTTGATAGCAGGCATAAGAAAGGGGATATCTAATGCCTGTAACCATCTAATTACAGGAGTATTAAAAAATCCTCTATCCAAGTAGAGTTTTTTTACATTTATTTTGAGGGATTCAAGTTCTGCTAATAAATAAGTAATTAAAGCCACACTAGTATCTAATTGGCGAACACCTCTTATTGCCAGAGTTACACGCAAATTACTATAACTATTTCTTATGTATTTAGTATTGTATATCACATAAATATCTATGGTATTTTGTTGTTAATGCCTGCTTCGTCTGTAGCAATAGCGTTAGCATTCCGTAAAAATCGCTCTTTGGGAAAAACTTTTTGGTTTACTGATTACCAATTACCCATTACCCATTACCCATTACCCATTACCCATTACCAATGAACTTAATAAGAAATATACAAGTTTGTTCCACGGCTGAATAGCGCGATGTGTTGTAAAATTGAGTTTGCCATTAAATCATGCTGGATTTTATATTCAAAAAAGCTGTGGAGATGGTTTGGGAACAAAAAAAGTTAGATACATAAGATATTATGAAAGTAGGCGATCGCGTGCAAGTGAAAGAATCAGTAGTAGTTTATCATCATCCTGAACATCGCGGTCAGGCTTTTGACATCAAAGGTACAGAAGGAGAAATAGTGGCTATTGTCACCCAATGGCAGGGTAGACCCGTGAGTGCTAACTTTCCTTTTTTAGTGCAGTTTGGCAAAAAATTTAAAGCCCACTTACGCGATTTTGAAATAGAAAGTATCTAGAATAGGAGTCAGAAGTCAGAAGAGGGAATAAAAAAGAATTCAGTATCCCCAATAATTGATTCTCACTTCTGAACTCTTTTTCAGTAATATTCCCAGCAATGCAAATTAATATTGCTACCTGCAACTACAACCGCAGCCGCAAAATTTTCTGCTGGTGTTAATTCTCTTAAATTCCAATCTCCTGATACAAGTAATTGACTTGGTTGATTTGGTGTTAAAGATATTTCAATTTCTTCTAACTCTACTAAACCATCTCCTGTGGCTTTTAAATAAGCTTCTTTGCAAGTCCAATAACGGAAAAATATTTGTTGCTGTTCTTGGGGAGAAATAAGTCGCAGATGTTCATATTCTCTAGATGAAAAGAATCTTTTTGCCAAACCTTCCAAATCAGACATAATGCGAATATATTCTAAATCTACACCAATTTGATGTTGATAACTTACCCCCAATAAAGCTAAATCTTGGGAATGAGATAAGTTAAATAATAATCCTTGATCAGCAAATTTAGCCGCTAATAAAGGCTTACCACGGGGCTGATATTCAAATTCTACTTGTTTGGGATCAATACCCAAATATTGCCCTAAAATGGCGCGGAGAGTGCCACGTCCAGCAATAAATCTTTGCCGATGTTCAGGAAAATAAAACCTTTGGGCGCGAGCAATTTCATCACTAGATAAAGTTTCTCGAAAAAATTGTAATTGTGATTCTGATGAATTTAAATTAATGCGCCAAATATGCACATCATTTAATAACAAATCTAATTTTTTAGGTGCAGGTAGCCAATTAAAATTAAACACAATCGCTAATAATTAAACTTTACTTTTTTGCATAGAACCATTTTCAATTTTTTGGCTACGGCTTGTTTCTATCCACTCTAAAACACGATTCCAAGCCCACCATTGATCAGGATCTTCATATTGATTTTGACATTTTTTGCTACTCACATAACCAACATGTCCACCGTAGCGAGTCAGTAATAAATCTATGTCAGGGTTTTTCGTAGCAGCGGCTTCTAAATCAGGAATAATGGCAGGATCAAATAAAGGGTCATCAGCAGCATATAAAATTAAAGTTGGTTTGGACAATTTAGGTAATAATTCTAACCCACTGCTGGCTTGATAATAATCAGCGACGGTGGCAAAACCCAAACGTTCAATCACCAATTCTTCATCAAATCCCCAAATACTATTAGCCCGTGCAATAGCTTCTGGTTGCATAGATTCAGGATAAACAGCATGAATTTTCCAGGCCAGTTTTTTCAATTCCTTAGCAATGCGAGATTCAATATATTTACCAAAGGGGTGTGTAACCAAATAAGTCAATGAACGGAACGAATCCAAACTCGGACAAATCACCGCCCCACCTGCAATATCAATGTCTTTAGGTGCTAAATCCGCTGCGGCTTTCACTCCCCACAACGCCAATTGTCCCCCCAAAGAATAGCCCGTAAACCAAAATGGCGAAGGACAACCCATTTTTGCCGCAGTTTCCGCAATTCTGACAAAATCTTCCCCTTCATACAAACCATCAGAAGTCAATGTTGGCGATAATTCTGCGGTTTTACCATGCGCCCGCCAATCAAATAACACCACAGCATAGCCTTGGGCGTAAGCCTTGCGTCCCAAAATTCTTAAAAACCATTGTTGGTCTAATTCTCCAGTAATACCATAAGTGCCAAGAATCGTACTATGGGCATTTGGGGGAATAGCAACTTTTCCAAAAATTGGCACACCTTGACCACCTGTGAAGATGACTTCGTGATATTCTGGTTCTGGGTGAGTAGTTTTACTCTCCCAATCACGATTAGCCCATAAAGCTGTATAAGTCGTCATTGTCACGCCATTTTGCAAAAAATAGGGCGGCAAATACTCGTATTTATACATATAAATATTACAATCATTTACTTTTAATATTTATATTAGGTTTAACATATTTTTTATAATTGAGGTGGTAATCTTTTTATATATCAAGGAAAACAACTGTCTAGAGTTTGCTCCATGATCTCACAATCCCTCAACTTTTTCCCAGAATCAGCAAAGCGAAATTTTGGTAGTCGAGGAAACGTCAATTATCCTTAAATAAAGTAGTTATAATTTTTAAGAATGCCGAGGATTCTTGTCATAGACGATGACCCAGCGATTTCAGAACTTGTTGCCGTCAACTTGGAAATGGCGGGCTACGATGTTAGTCAAGCCGAAGATGGTATCAAAGGTCAGGCGCTGGCTCTCCAGCTACAACCAGACTTAATTATGCTCGATCTCATGTTACCTAGAGTAGATGGGTTTACAGTTTGTCAACGCTTACGTCGGGATGAACGCACTTCCGAAATTCCTGTATTGATGTTAACTGCTTTAAGCCAAACTCAAAACAAGGTAGAAGGCTTTAATGCTGGTGCGGATGACTATCTCACCAAACCCTTTGAGCTAGAGGAGTTATTAGCGCGGGTACGGGCTTTATTAAGACGCACGGACAGGATTCCCCAAGCTGCAAAACATAGCGAAATTCTCAACTATGGACCGATTACTCTCGTTCCCGAAAGATTTGAGGCTATCTGGTTCAAAACAACAGTGAAATTGACTCATTTAGAATTTGAGTTACTCCACTGCTTGCTACAACGTCATGGACAAACCGTTTCCCCCAGCGAAATCCTCAGAGAAGTTTGGGGTTATGATCCTGATGATGATATTGAGACTATTCGCGTGCATATTCGTCATTTGAGAACCAAACTCGAACCAGATCCTCGTCATCCACGCTACATTAAGACTGTCTACGGTGCGGGATATTGTCTGGAATTACCTAGTGTATCTTCTGGAATTGACGAAGCGATCGCTACAATAGTTGAGTGAAAGGGCATGGGGCATTGGGCATTGGGCATTGGGGACTGGAAAAAATTATTACCACTGACAACTGTACGGGCGAAGCATTTGGAGAACTATTTTTGGCAATGACCGATAATTTATCTTCCAAATGCTGACAACTGTACGGGCGAAGCATTTGGAGAACTATTTTTGGCAATGACCGATAATTTATCTTCCAAATGCTGACAACTGTACGGGCGAAGCATTTGGAGAACTATTTTTGGCAATGACCGATAATTTATCTTCCAAATGCTTCGCCCCTACTAACAACTGACAACTGACAAAAAGTATGATAAAATTAGAAGTTCTCTAAAACAGTGCTGGGTGAAGAACGTAGAGACAAAACTCAGCACACCTACACACTCAGCACTAAAGAACTCTAGTTTATGGCATTGCCAATTGTTGCAATTATCGGTCGCCCCAATGTGGGCAAATCTACCTTTGTAAATCGTCTTGCCGGAGATCAAACGGCAATAGTCCATGATGAACCAGGGGTAACACGCGATCGCACCTATCGTCCAGCTTTTTGGAATGATCGGGAATTTGTGGTAGTGGACACAGGTGGCTTGGTTTTTAACGATGACACCGAATTTCTCCCCATGATTCGCCAACAGGCGTTAACAGCACTTTCAGAAGCCTCTGCTGCCATTTTTGTAGTGGATGGGCAAGCTGGTTTGATGCCCGCAGATGAAGAAATTTCTGAATGGTTACGGCAACAACCAGTACCTGTATTGCTGGCTGTGAATAAATGTGAATCTCCAGATCAAGGGGCGATTCAAGCTGCTGAATTTTGGGAATTGGGACTAGGTGAACCTTTCCCCATTTCCGCGATTCATGGTAGTGGGACAGGGGAAATTCTGGATGAGTTAATGAATCACATTCCTCTGATAGTAGAAGAAGAGGAAAATAAGGAAATTAAAGTTGCCATTATTGGTAGACCAAATGTAGGCAAATCCAGCCTACTCAATGCGTTTGTTGGTGAATATAGAGCTATTGTCAGTCCTATTTCTGGAACAACTAGAGATACAATTGATACAGTAGTTGAACGAGGTGATCAAACCTATAGGTTAATTGATACTGCTGGTATTCGCAAAAAGAAACATATAGAATACGGGACAGAATTTTTCAGTATTAACCGTGCTTTCAAAGCTATTCGCCGCTCTGATGTGGTTTTATTAGTGATTGATGCCGTAGATGGCGTAACTGAACAGGATCAAAAATTAGCAGGTCGCGTTTTAGAAGAAGGCCGCGCTTGTGTTATTGTCGTTAATAAGTGGGATGCTGTCGAGAAAGACTCGTATACCATCTATGATCATGCAAAAGAATTGGAATCACGCTTACACTTTACAGAATGGGCAGATACCATTTATGTTAGTGCTGTTACGGGACAACGGGTAGAAAAGATTTTAGAATTGGTAAATACAGCGGCTGAGGCACACAAACGCCGTGTGAGTACATCAGTCATTAATGAAGTGCTAGAAGATGCTATCAGTTGGCATTCACCACCGACTTCACGGGGCGGTCGTCAGGGTAAGATTTACTATGGTACTCAGGTGAGTAGTCAGCCTCCTTCTATCGCGCTGTTCGTTAATGACAATACCCGCTTTAATGATAATTATCGCCGTTACATTGAACGCCAATTCCGCAAACAGTTAGGCTTTCAAGGTACACCCATTCGGCTATTTTGGCGCAGTAAGAAAGTTCGAGACGTGGAAATTGGCGGTCCAAATCGCGCTACTCGTGTAAAATAGGAAACTGATGGAATTTTAGATTTTAAATTTTGGATTTTGGATTGGATGATTCCGAATTTGAACAGGAGAAATATTGCGTAGGTTGGATGGGATGATTTGCTAGGTTTCAACTGTGGAAAAATTGAAAATCTCTTTCCCAATCTAAAATCTAAAATCTAAAATCCAAAATTGTTTGACAACTGACAAAATATGGATTTATTGCGATCGCTTCCTCTCGGACTTTACTTAGAAGAACCGCAAACTTGGTTACATAAACTCGACCCGCGAGTTAAGTTAATTTGGTTATTGAGCTTTCTGAGTAGCTATATTGTCGCTAATAACTATTGGCGGGTATTATTGGTATTACTGCTAATTACTTTTACTGTATTTGCCAAAATTCCTCTGCGAGTATGGCGACAACAAATGGGCTGGTTGTTGATATTATCATTTATGGTATTAGTCATTGCCTCCATTAGTCCTGATGGATTAGGTGTAAGTTATCAGTCTCGCTTACCTGCAAATGAACAAGTCCTCACCCAACCAATAACTGATAAAAAGATCCAAGTTACTCCCGAATTAGCAGATAGTCATAAAGAATATAGCTATGTGCTATTTAATAAAGGATTTGTGAAAGTAAATCGCCGTTCTTTGGATTTGGCAATTAGCTTGAGTACAATGGTTTTTACATTAATCTACAGCACTAATTTATATTTACTCACAACTGCACCGGAAGAAATTACTTCGGGAATGGAAAGTTTAATGCAGCCGTTGAGAAGGTTCAATATTCCCGTTACAGAAATTACCCTGACGTTAACTTTATCTTTGCGGTTTATTCCCCTAGTTTTAGAAGAAATCCAAAACCTAGTGCGTTCTGTAATGACTAGGGCAATTAATTGGAAAAAGCTAGGATTAAAAGGAGGGGCAAAAGTTTGGTTAATTGTGACTGAGAGATTATTAGAAAATCTGCTTTTAAGGGCGGAACAAATGGCAAATGCGATGATGGTAAGGGGTTTTACGAGTCCTAATGAACATCGAGTTAAATGGCAGGAATTAAAGTTGAAAATGGGTGATTGGTTAGCGATCGCCACTTTAATGATATTTTGGGTAATTAGAATAGCCTTTGGTGCTGATGTTTCTTAACTGATATTATTGATCACCCAGCCAAACTGGGTGAGGTAATTGATTATTTTTTAGTGCTGAAAATGGTGGTAAACATCATTAACATCCCACCAACTAAAATAATGAGTGCTAATCCCCCAGTCACTAAATCCAAAGTATTACTATCTATGGTCATATTATTCATGCTCCTCTAAATTATACATTATGAATAATAATACACAATTACAAATTATTCTTTCTAATTCTATTATTGCCACCGTCTTACCTGCAATAGCCCAACTCGATTTACCTAACTGGTGGTTAGCTGGGGGTGCAGTCAGAAACACAGTTTGGCGTTCTCTGTTTGGGAAAGAATGTGATTTATTCATCAAAGATTTTGATATTGCTTTTTTTGATGATGTAGGAAATCGTGAACAAGAATTATTTGCTAAGTCTACTTTAAAAACACAATTTCCTGAACAGGAGTTTGATGTCAAAAATCAAGCTAGTTTTGGAAATTGGCGGGCTGGAAATATGATTTTTAATAGTACAGAAGATGGGATTACAAATTGGTTACATACGGCGACTGCTGTAGGAGTTAGCATGACTAAACAGGGAGAATGGCAATTTTTTACTCCCTACGGTTTAGATGATTTATTTAAGGGGATTATTCGACCAACACCAATACATATTCATAATCCAGATGCTGATCAAAAAGCAGCGGGTTTTTTGCAAAAATGTTCTTGTCTGCGGTTGGGAAAGGATGAGTTATAAAGTATATTTTTTTGTCTGATAGCTAAGCGTGGCGTTAGCCATATCAGGATATCCAGGATTTAAGGATTTGCAGGATTTTTTATGAGATAATAGAAATAAAGACACTGTGAACACACAATGACTACTCAATTAATGGTTCAACCTTCGTCTTTAATATCTTCTGGTATGAAGATGAGTGAATTTGGTAATATTTATCTATTTAAATTTACCGAAGAACTACAGATACGTTTTGAAGAACTATTAGCAAAGAAAACATCTGATACGCTGACTTCTGAAGAGGAAGCGGAATATGTAGGTATCTCGGAGTTACAGCGAATATTTACCTTAATTAATGCTCAACTAGCGGCTAAAAGTAAATGGTGTCCGAACCAACTCGACGACTTATAAGAAAACGAGCTAAATTCCTCTGTGAATATTGCCACTCTCCTGAATACCTGAGTCCCGACCGTTTTACCATTGACCATATTATGCCGCAGTCTTTGGGAGGTTCAGATGAAATGGATAATTTAGCTTTGGCTTGTCATCGCTGTAATGAGCGTCATTATAATTTTATAGTAGCTACTGATCCTAAAACTCAAGAGAAAGTTGCTTTATTTAACCCTCGTCAGCAAGAATGGTCAGGGCATTTTATATGGACAAAAGATGGTATAAAAATTGTAGGTACAACGCCTACAGGAAGAGCTACTAGCGATCGCTTTGACTTCAATGATAAACGACGTGATGAGCCTTCTATTCAAGTTGCTCGGCGTTTTTGGGTAGAAGCTGGTTGGCATCCACCACTATCAGATCCTTGTCAAGAATAAAAATCTATATCCTATTAATTTCGGCACAATAGAAATACCGTGAACACACAATAAATTAAATTTTCAAGGAATAGTAATATGTATCAAACAGATCCGCCCCGTTCACCTCAAGAAGTGTTACCAACGATGTATGATCTCAAAAGTGAAGATCCAGAGGAGAAAGGTTTGCCTGATCAATTTCATTTATTACAACCTCGTTTATTAGACGAAACTTTTAATTCTCCTACCTATCCTAGCAACAAAATATTTACCGCTAGTGATCTGAACCTCTATTATGATCCTCATCATCCCACATGGTACAAAAGACCAGATTGGTTTGTATCTGTGGATGTTTCTCCTCTTTATAAAAATGGTGATTTACGTTTAAGTTATGTAATTTGGCAAGAGGGAATTACTCCTTTTATTATAGTTGAATTACTATCACCAGGAACTGAAAAGGAAGATTTAGGACAGACTTTGCGGAATGTGGAAAAACCGCCTACAAAATGGGAAGTTTATGAACAGATTTTAAGGATTCCCTATTATGCTATTTTTGACCGTTACAAGTATGAGTTTAGAATGTTTAAATTAGATGGTGGTCGTTATGCGGAAATAGATTTATCATCATCAAATTCTCGTTTTTGGATACCAGAAATAGAATTAGGTTTGGGAGTTTGGGAGGGAACTTATAATAATATTCAGCAGCCTTGGTTACGCTGGTATGATATTTCTGGTAATTGGGTTTTGACTCCAATAGAACAAAAGGAAAGGTTGATAGAACAGTTAAGAAAGTTGGGTGTAGAACCTGATATTTAATTTGTCTGAATCAGGATATCCAGGATTTAAGGATTTGCAGGATTTAATAAAGACTAATATAAACACAGGTGAACCATGAGGGAAATTGGTTTTGTAAAGTGGTTTGGTGGGTATGACTCCACAAGAGGAAGAGAAAATAATTTTGGGTATATTCAACGTGAAGATGGATCACAAATAAAAGTCTATAGAGAGCAAGTTCGTTGTGAAGAAACTTGTTTAAGCGAGGGAATATTAGTCACATTTAATGTAAAAATAAATCCGCAAACTAATAAAGCAATAGCTAAAAACTTAAATTTATTTAAGGAAGTTGGCAAACTTAAAAATCTTTGTAACTCTACTCATCCCAATAATTATTAGTTTATAGATTCTGATTATCAAGATAATATATTAGTACATAAAAAAGAAATTAATTGTTCCGAATTAGATTTACAATCTGGAAGACTTGTGAAATTTGAATTGCAACAAGATGGCAATGAATGTAAAGCAATAAATGTACACTTACTTAATAAAGAAGAAACAGATTCAGATATTATTGAACGTTGTCTGAGCCACAAAGATCCTAGATTTTGTGCTTTTGGACTTTGGGGTTATCTCAATAATCATTCTCTAGATGAAGCTGTATCTTTAGCATCTCAAAAATTAAACAGATACGCATTATGGGAAAAACGACGTTTTTTACGTGATCTACCAGAACCTATATCGCTTTACTTTGAAGTTGAAAGTCTTACACCAGTATTACCTGATAAAGATCAACGTCAACTATTCTTACAAATTTTAAGGGATGATTTCACTAAAGAAATAGATGATAGTTTACGAGAAGACATATTTAATATAATAAACAAGTCTCAAAATCTTAATTCAAATTTATGCAATAAGGTTATAAATAAGTTGTATGAATTATATTTAGATGCTCCAGAACATCGTAAAAAACTGAATCAAGAACTACAGATCAAATGCTTAATTGAACTTATAAGTCATGTGCAAAATGATTCTCATATTAAAGAAACACTATTAAATGATTTGCAAGATATTTTAGAAGTTTCAGCATCAATTTCTCTGTGGGGCGTAATACCTAATCAATTATCAATAAATAGAAATTATTGACAATTGGTAAAAATTTATTTAATCCTGAAACTCTTTCCAGTCAACACTTGTAAGTTATTCTCTTACGTTGAACTCAGGTGGAATCAGCAAAACTATTACTGGTAGATGACGTACAAGGGTTGAAAAAAAGGTGCGTTAGGCTAAAGCCATAACACACCCCAATTAAACTAAATTGCAAATACAACTAAGGATACAGACCTCGATCATTCAAAGCTTGCGCGACTCTACCTACACCCAAAGTATAAGCAGCTAATCGCAGATTTACCCCCCGTGCTTGCGACTCATGAATCACCTTGCGGTAAGCCTGAACCATCAAATGTTCCATTTCCCGGTTAACTCGTTCTTCGTCCCAGAATAGGTAAGAAAGACCTTGTACCCATTCTAAATAACTTACTACTACACCCCCAGCATTGGCTAAAATATCCGGTAACACAGTCACTCCCTGGGCTTCTAGAACGCGGTTAGCTTCCAAAGTCACAGGACCATTAGCAGCTTCTGCAACAAATCTGGCTTGAATTTGATGAACATTTTCTGCGGTAATTTGGTTTTCCAATGCGGCGGGGATCAACACATCACAAGGTAAAGTTAGTAAATCTGCATTACTAATGGGTGTACCTTGGGGAAATCCCACCACACTGCGGCGGTTTGCAGCAGAGTAGGCTTTGACAGCGGAAATATCAAGACCAGCTTCAGAAAATACACCACCCGCACCAGTGGAAACAGCGATAATTTTCGCTCCTTCTTGGTGTAGTAATTCTGCCGCAGCCCCGCCCACATTACCGAAGCCTTGAATTGCTACCCTTACTCCCACAAGGGATTTACCCTGATCTGCAAGTGCTTCACGGACAATAATCATGACACCACGTCCGGTCGCCATTTCGCGTCCTAGAGAACCACCAATAGATAAAGGTTTACCTGTAACTACTCCAGGTACAGAATGACCAACATTAACAGAGTAAGTATCCATCATCCACGCCATTTCTCGCGCTGATGTTCCCATGTCTGGGGCGGGTATATCTACTGATGGTCCAATGTCCTTAATTAATTCACTAATATAACGGCGGCTAATCCGTTCTAATTCCCCCACACTGAACTTTTTGGGGTCTATGGGAATTCCCCCTTTGCCACCACCATAGGGAATGCCTAACAATGCACATTTCCACGTCATCAGCATTGCTAGGGCGGATACTTCCCGTAATGTCACCGCTTCATGGTAACGAATCCCACCTTTATAGGGTCCTAAAATATCCGAATGTTGTACCCGGTGTCCTGGGAAAACCCGGATTTCGCCATTATCCATTTTTATGGGAATGGAAACTGTAACAACTTTTCGTGGATGACTGAGTATTTCTACGATACCTTGATCTAATTTTAATTCTTTAGCCGCCCATTCTAAATAGCTACAAGCTTGATCATAAGGGCAAATGTAGGCTGAAGATTGAGTTTCCATAAGTGGGAGAGACGTTGTTACCATAATTCTTACTCCTCATCACGGTATCTTTGTAAACCGGATTGATATAGTTAGCTTACCCTCTTTTTGAGAAAAGATATCAATTTTGTAGTTTTTGTTACAATTTTATTTTTTTTTGTAAGATACTCCGCGATATCCCCGACTTCTCGAAGAAGTCGGGGATCTGAGGGTTACTATTAAAATGGACTCAACCCAAATTTTCGATAAATGTCTCTTGTGTAAAACTCCCATGTAAACCATAGGGAATATGATGTTTCAGGTGTAGTTTTGCAACTGGTTTCTCTTTTTCCAGATTTTCAGCATCTAAAATCACTACATCAGAACGATGATGTTCTGCATCATAAACTAACGCTATTAACCACCCATCATCTTCTGTTTGGGAATTTGGACGAGGAATAAAAATTGGTTCCCCTATAAAACCTCGCGGTGCTGCACTCCATAGTTGTTTTCTTCCTGACTCTAAATCTACCTTAAAAATGGCTTGTAATGGTGCGTTCACCGTTGATTGATGAGCGGCAGCACTATATAAATAACGATAGGATTTACCTACGTAATTCGGGTGAATTGTGGGAAATTCAGTGGGACGAGGATCTATTAACTGATTTTGCACTTTATTCTCTGATAAATTCAGATTAAATCGCCATAGTTGGGGAGGTGAATTTGTATCAAAATCAGTTTTTCGATAATCGCTATTGGGTTCGACTTCTGTTAATGATTCATAGCAGATAGAATCAATGATAATTTCATTTCTCAGTTCAAAAGCATTAACATGATGGAAAATAAAACCGGCTTGGGTTTCTAAAACTTTGACATTTTTAGTTTGTGTTTTGCGAGGGATAATAATAATTCTTGTGGGTTGATTTTTTTGAAATTTAATACATTGGGCTGCGCTGGATATTCCCAAAGCAAAAGGTATGGGGTTAAAATCAACAGGATTTTGAAAGAAGATACAGTAATTTTCTGTAATTACAAAATCATGAATAAAACAAAAACCAGGAACGCTATGATTTTGTTTGCTGGTAATTTCCCCATTTGTGTTCAATTCAAAGATTGTAATTGTGGTTGATAGTCCCGGTTTAATAGCAAAGTTGACTAAGGTGCCATTTGGATCAATTCGTGGGTGGGCACTAAAGGCTTCTCCTTTGGATAAAACGCCGTTAAAATATTCATTTCCTAATGTTTCTAAGGTTTGGGGATTAAGTGAATAAGGTTCGGCTGCTTCCCATAATGCTAAGAGTTTTTTACCCCAATAAATCACATTTGTATTAGCAATGTTTTTAATTTTTAAATCAAAAATGTTAGCTAACCAACCACCAGGTTTTTGTGTACCAAAAACACCACGATAAAGAATTTTACCAGCTTTCTGTTCTGCTAAATAACCGGCTGTTTGCACAAATCGGTTACGAAAATGGGCGCGGCCATTGGTAAATGTAATGCGGCTAATCATTCCGTCACCATCAAAAGGATGATGTAATCTTTCCTTGTTGATATCTAATAAGCCAGCCCCATTCCTAAATAATGTTCCTGCTAATTCTGGAGGAATTTCTCCTTCTATATCATCAATCCAATAGTCATATTCTTCGGTAAGAGATTCATATCCTCCTTGCCAGTCTTTGAGGGTATAGGATTTCTCTGAAACTTGACTATCTTGGGGTTCTAATATTTGCATTTTTTGTTTGCTATGCTGAAAAACTACATTGATTGACTATGCTCAATCTCAATTTTAGCATCTGGTAGCCAGTTAATAAAAAATATTGGGATAAGTGAGCTACAGTTAGTAATAATGATTAACAACCATAATGAATCAAATTGATGTTCTGTGATTCCCAACCATTTCATCATGATTGATCCTAATGCGTAAGAAACTGTTCCTCCTAAATTAAATACAGACATTATTAAAGCAAAGAATGTGGCCTCTATGCCGGGAGGACAAAGTTTTGTTGATAATACTAATATAGGCATAAATAAAACTTGCCCAATCACAGTAATAATTAAACTATCACCTAAACTGAACCAATGATCATCTATTCCTAAAAGTCTGTTGGTATGAGTTACTAATAATAAAGTTGTCATTCCTAAAGCTGTGGATAGAAAAATCCCCCAACTAAACATAATTCTAAAGGGGATAGTTTTCAGATAACGTTGAAAAGCCCAAACTCCAATTAAGGAAGCCAAACTGGTGACTAACCGAACTCGCCCTAAAAATTCTGGTTGAAATTGTAGTTCGTTAGTTGTAAAATAGAAAAATGCTGATTCGGCATTTGGTGTAGCGTGCCAAACAAATATAAATGCTGTTGGTAGCCAAATTGCTTTTTGCGTAATAGCTTGGCGTATCTGTCCTAATTGATATTTTGTGTTATTGCTTTTTTTATCATCTTTATTAATAGGTTTTTCGGAAATTAACCAAGCTACAGATGAAATCATTAGCGGAAATAATGCTGTTATTAAAAATACTATACGGTTGGTAAAATATTCTAAAAGTAAGCCGCTAAGGTAAGCTGTACACAAGCCACCTATAGCTGAACTACCCCAACAAAGAGATTGTAAAGAACCTATTTTGGCTTCTGATTCACTTCTAGCTCTTTCAACTACTATGGAATCAACTATCACATCACTAATAGCTACAGAGAGAGAAGAAAGTACAATCATAATTGTGGCTGTTGTGCTAGTATGAACCACTGTTCCTAAACATACCCAAGCTGTACAGCCGAGAATTCCTGATAGAACTATGTAAGGTTTTCTATGGTAACCAAATAAGGGTAAACTATCGGAAATAAAACCATATAATGGCTTAATCATCCAAGGTATACTACAGATTCCCATAATTACTGACATCTGCACTGGACTTAATAGTAATTCATCTTTGAGAAAAAAGCTAACAGCTAAACGGGATAATGCCAAGATGCCTTGAACAAAATAGATGGTAAGAATTGCTATTAACTCAGCACTAGGTTTATTACCTAAGAAAATTTTTTGGGTTAGTAAATCTTTGAATTTGGGTAAGGTAGGGGAGTCATTTAGCATTTGGATGAATAACAATTAAGTTTTATTTACTTTTATATCATAGATTTTTAAATTGGGGGTAAGTTTTTATTAATTATGAATAAAAGCGAACAACCATGTTCAATGAATTGCAATATTTTTGATACATTTATAGAATTTGTACAAGAGGATGTTTTAAAAGTTTTTAATGTGTAAACAGACCCCTCTCCAAACCTCTGCCCTACCAGGGGAGAGGCTTTAAAACCCCCATTCCCTTGTAGGGAATGGGGGGGAGGGGGGTTAGGTTTTTGGAGATTATGGGTTTCATATAATACTTTTCAAACAACCTCTAAGTTTCTCTACCAAAGGACATTCCGCAGATGTGACTGATGATTATTGATAAGTAATCAGACAAAATTAATTAGATAGTTTTCTGCAAATTCTCTGAGAATTTTTTCAACAAATGCGACGAAAGTTTTCCAATCTTTGTAAGCAATGCCAAAAATTTCTATTTACTACTTTTATCGAGAACTATCTAAGTAGGTGAACACAATAAAACCAATCTGTGTAAAGAAAAGTAAAATCGCTCAAACCCTCTTCACTCTTGCCTCTGGTTACTGAGCGAAGTCGAAGTATTGCCTCTTGCCTAGTGCCATAACGACGATTTACAATGCTAACCTACTTACATCTTTGTGGTCAAATAAACAAAATATCCCACCAATAATGCCGAAATGGCTTATGGGTGGGACTCATGGTAGTTTAGTTAAGAATTTTTCTCCAAGTAAAAACTAGGTTCTTCCTGGTTTTTTCTTAGAAATCATCAAGAAACTGACCAATACGATTAATTACAGGGTCTACTTCTTGAAGTATGGCTGGTGCCACGCTAACGCTATCAGAAGGAATACAAGTAAGTGGTTCCTGATTCAGGATGATTGTCAACTTTGCTACTTGTTGAGTAAGTTGCAACATTTGACTTTCCATAGACTCCAAACGATGAGACTCTTTAGCAAAAAAACGTTCTTCAAAACCAGCTATTTGATTTTGGATCTCACCGATTTTTTGTTCAACCGTGGTTAGATTTGCTATTTTAGAAGCTAGTTGTACAGGTTCTGGGACACACAAAAAGTTCCAAAGAGCCTCTTTACACAGGTCACTGAAAGTTTTATCTGGCTGTGTCTCTAAGTAGTTTTCCACCTGCGCTAACAAGCTCTCATCAGCAATTTCTGGATTGAACGTAACGGATTTAACTACCTTTTTTGACCATTGGAACATCGGTTTTATGACCTAGCACGAACAGCAGCAGATAATTGCGCTTCTCCATAAATATACTGCCCCAAAGCATTAGCCTGGCGAGAAGGTGCAGCTAAGTAAGCGTTGATTTGAGCTTCTTTGAGCAGACGTTGGACATCTTCCCAGAAAAATTCTCCACCACCACCTGTAATAATCACATCAGTTACCCGCTCTGGCAACCACGCTAACACACGAGAGCAAATTTCCCGTGAAAACTGTTCTTTGAGGTTAGGCAGAAAATCATCTAAATTGGTAGGTTTACTAGCACCTTTAGGACGGTAAAAGCGATCGCCTTTAGGCTTATTAACCGCAGAAATCAGTGCCAAAGATTGACTATCAGCACCCTGTACTTCCGCAGCTACCAGTTCATAAAACTTGCTCATGCCAAAGTCTTCACTCTTAGAAGCAGCCCTGGCAAAGCGGAAATTATCCACCATGATCATATCAATGGTTTGGTGGCCAATATCAACAATCCCCACAGATATTTTCGTAAAATCGGGAACGGCTGTGCCTTTATTAGGTTGAGTTTCTGACCACAGCAAACTACCATAGCCTTCGGGCATTACCCAGACTTTGCTAATATTCAAAGTTATGGATTCACCTCGGAAATTCAATACATGAGGTCCAGTTACCAAGCTAGTTAACTGTGCCTTTTCTTTTTCAAATTGTTCCAACGATAAGAACGGCAAACCCAGGACAACGAAAATTTCATCTCTGAGTTTAAAGTACCCGGCAGATGATAATACTTTGACCAGAGCATCTTCTACCTTAGATTGGCCAACGCCAAGATTAGCCCCAAAATCGGCGGCTAATTGCCCTACAGCATAACCACTACCTTGATACTCCAGCCACAAATCCATCAGTGGGTCAGTTGCCTTAGCCTCAAATACACCGCCGCGAATTTGCTCAATTGATGTTTGCTTGACATTGGCAGGAATGAAAGCCACATTACCGGGTTCACGGCTCACACAAGTCTTTGTAGAGGTTCTACCTAAATCCACACTCAGAATAGTTTTACCAGTAATATTGCTTGGCTTTCCAGGATTTACCGAATTCATGGGTGTCGCTGCTGCTGGTTGACGGTTCATGGAAATGGCAGCGGCATTCATTGGATTGGCTACGGGGGGTTGGTCTGTCATGAAATCTCCTCTTTAAAAAGTTATCATGCTCATCTTACAAAAAAGGTGAGCTCCAAAAAATTTTAGGTTGGGTTAAGTGTAACTAGAAATACGTGAAAATTGAGAATAGGCAATGGTCAATTTTCGATGATTTAGCATTTTTGATGGCAGTTTTCGGTAGATGTCCGGCTTTTCTTCCTGATTTGGTTGTTTTTACGCTTGTAATTGATTTGCCAACAAATCAACACTATAGCAAGTAGTCCTACTTTAATTGCTAAAATTAGTTGCAGAAGATTATTTTATCAATACTCCTGAGTTCTGACTCCTGATATGGTGGGAGAAAAAATCATTAATTTCCCCCCACTGCCAGTTTTAGCTACATCTAACTAAATGCTTGATGTCAACGATTGAACTCTGGATTCCGAAGACCACTCTAATGGATTCCAAACTCTTTCTTCTAAAGCCATTTGCTCAATTAAACTAGCCAAACGTAAAGCTTTGAGAGCTTGTTCACCACCGACAGAAGGCTGATTGCCACCACGGACACAGTTGACAAAATGCTCTAATTCTGCACTGAGAGGCTGAACATTACTGGTATAAACCTTTTCGATTAAACCATCTTGTCTATAGAGGACTTTTTGGTGGTCAATCAGAGGATTTATCGGTGTTTGCCGATGTACCAATATCTCATTAGTCAGAAAATCTGCTTCTGTAAATGAATTTTTACAATGGGCAACTAAGCGGCGAATTTTGCGATGAGTAACTTTGCTGGCTGTAAGCGTGGCAACAACACCATTGGCAAACCCCAAGGTGGCAGTTACATAATCTAAATAACCTGAGTCTAAAGAACGAGTCCCACTAGCAGTCAATTTTACTACTGGTGAGGCGGCTAATTCTAGCAGCAAATCAATGTCATGGATCATTAAATCCAGGACTACGGAAACATCATTCGCCCGCGCTGAATAAGGACTCATGCGGTGAGATTCTAAAGCCAAAACTTCCTCGGTTTTGAGGACTTGGGTGAGTTCCCTGAAGGCGGGATTGAATCGCTCAATGTGACCAACTTGCAAAATACACTGAGATTCGGCCGCAGCATTAACTAGAGATTCTGCTTCAGAAATACTAGCCGCTATGGGTTTTTCAATTAAAACGTGGATTCCTGCTAACAAACAGTTGATACCCACAGCATAGTGAAGCCGTGTAGGTACAGCAACACAAATTGCATCTACATGAGGTAGTAAGTCGCAGTAATCTTCAAAAAACCGGACTTTGTATTTGCTGGCAGTTTCTAAACCACGTTCGACGTTAATATCGGAAACGCCGACTAGTTCCACATCTTTCATGGAACTCAGGACGCGGGTATGATGTTGTCCCATGTTGCCAACCCCAATCACACCTATACGGATGTGATGCGGCTGACTGCGCTGTGAATATAGATTTGGTTCTGACACTGATATGCTATCTTGCACTATTGTTCTCTCCTCAACCACCAAATTTAGAGACGCTACGGTCGTTGGCCTTTATACTTAAACGCCAGGTTTGATTTGTCTTAAACCATCCAGATGGTAACATAGTGATTATCTTTATGAAGAATTTCAAAGTTTGGGTTCAGTTCCCGCCATCTGGTAATCTTTTGGGTCAGCAGTTGTTAATTATCCTGTTTTATTCATCTATGATAAAAATTATGTGTTTTTTTGGGTTGACTGTGTAAATTTCATAACTTCTTAGTAGAAATTCTCAGGTACGTATTTGGGAAATTAACTAAGTTCAATAAATACCTGATTTTTACAGGGGGTAAATTAATCACCCTTACTACAAGTAAAATTACAAGTCATCAAATAGTTAATACTCAGAGTATAATGTTTTAGACGATTTATACAATTGATATTCTCATTCCTGAGAGTCTTTTTGGACATATTTAATTTTTGTTTGTGGCATTTTGTTGATTTTCCCATCTTTTGGATGCAATTTATCAAGGAATGGGTAATTGGTCAAATTTCCCGCTTCTACCCCTGTTTATTGATCTCCCATTTCTTATTCTGAATATGAAAGCTGTAATTCTGTTGTCTGGTGGTTTAGATTCTTCGACAGTTCTTTACAAAGCAAAGGCTGATGGCTGTGAATGTTACGCTATTTCTTTGGATTATCAACAGCGGCATAGGAAAGAATTAAACTCTGCTTTGATGATTGCTAAAGCGGCTGGAGTAATTCAACATCAAGTGGTTAATTTTGACTTGGGACAATGGGGTGGTTCAGCACTGACAGATCAGAAGATTGATCTCCCTAAAGGGCGCTCGCTCGCCGAAATGGCCGATAATATTCCTGTAACCTATGTTCCAGCCCGGAATACCATCTTTTTAAGTTTTGCTTTGAGCTATGCCGAGGCGATCGCCGCAGAAAGAGTATATATTGGCGTTAACATCCTAGATTATTCTGGCTACCCAGATTGTCGTCCTGATTATATCGAAGCTATGCAGGAAGTTTTCCGCTTGGGAACAAAACAAGGACGTGAGGGAGAAGCTATGAAAATTATTGCTCCGTTAATTGATTTGAAGAAGACAGAAATTATCCAACTAGGTAATCAATTAGGAGTTCCTTGGGATCTCACTTGGTCTTGCTATGCTGGTGGTGAGTCAGCTTGCGGTGTCTGTGATTCTTGTCAGTTGCGATTAGCGGCTTTTGCAGAATTGGGTTTAAAAGATCCTGTTGATTATTCTGAAGTTGGTTAGAGGTTGTTTGAAAAGTATTATATGAAACCCGATTCCTGTCATATCCCCAGATGATTTTGCAATGCTTGACGCATTTCGTTGACGGGGACTGTTTCCTGTTGTAACCAGATTTTTAAGGCTGCTGCACCTTGTTGGACAAGCATTTCTAAACCATCAATCATAATTGCTCCTTGTTTTTCGGCTAGGTGCAAAAATCTGGTGGGTTTAGGGATATAAATTAAATCATAGACAATGGCATCACCAGGCAAATAACCCATTTCTTGACTACTCAATGGCGATTCATCAACATGGGGATACATTCCCATCGGGGTTGTATTTACCAGTAGGTTAGCTTGGTGGAGTAGGTTCGGTAATTCTTGCCATTCATGCACCTGAAATTTATCTGCAAAGGGTGAATTTTGCCAACTTTGAGTAAATGCCTGTAATTTTTGTAAATTCCGCCCTACCACGTGAATTTCTGCCAAACCCAGTTGAATACAACCCGCTACCACAGCCCTCGCAGCCCCACCATTTCCTAAAATTACCGCTTTTTTCTGACTCCAATCTTGATGATATGTTGTTTGTAAAGGGGCAATAAATCCTGCCACATCTGTGTTTGTCCCCACCCATTTATCACCTTGACGAGTGACGCTATTCACTGCACCGATAGCTTGAGCAATCGGGGAAATTTCGGATAATAACGGCAATATTGCTTGTTTATGGGGAATTGTGATGCTAAATCCTACAACACCAATACTAGCAAAACCTGCGATCGCTCTCTCTAAATTTTCCGGTGCAACGGAAAAAGGCAAATACACATAATCTAATCCCAGTTTAGCCAAAGCCGCATTGTGCATCAATGGTGAAAGGGAATGTGACACAGGATGTCCAATCACTCCCAAAAGTTGCGTTTTTCCAGTAATCATTTTTATTTTTATTAGTTGTCAGTTGTTAGTGGTCAGTTGTCCGTTGTTAAATAATTTAATTTACAATTATTCACAGTAGCTTAATATTTCTTCGCAATATGCAAACAAGTATCACTCCTTCCACAAATCCGATTCCTGGTCAATATTGGCAATGGCGCGGACATAACGTATACTACGTCCAAGCAGGAGAACCACATCTTCAGCGTCCACCCTTACTATTAGTACATGGTTTTGGTGCTTCCACAGACCATTGGCGCAAGAATATCACAGAATTGAGTGCAGATTTCCAAGTATTTGCCATTGACCTGTTAGGATTTGGGCGTTCCGCCAAACCTAATTTACAGTATAGCGGTGACTTGTGGCGCGACCAACTCCATGATTTTATCAGTGAAGTCATCGGTCAAAAGACCATTTTAGCAGGTAATTCTTTAGGTGGTTACGCTTGTTTATGCGTTGCTTCCCAACGTCCTGACAGTGCTGCTGGTGTGGTCTTACTTAATAGTGCTGGTCCATTTTCCCCACCAGAAAATCAAATTCAACCTGCTATCAATCCTCTACAAAAAGTTTTAGGTAAAACTGTTAAATGGTTTTTTAAACAACGTTTAGCCCAGTCTTTATTATTTCAATATACGCGCCAAAAGTGGGTAATTCGCCGCACATTAGAAAAAGTTTATCTGGATAAAAGTGCAATCACAGATCAATTAGTAGCAGAAATTCAGCGTCCGGCTTTTGATCAAGGGGCGTTAGATGTATTTGTTTCTGTTTTTAGCAGTCCTCAAGGTCCGAAAGTTGACATCTTACTCAAACAATTAACTTGTCCATTATTGTTATTATGGGGAGAAGCAGATCCTTGGATGAAAGCGCGAGAACGTTCCCAAAAATTCCATGAATATTATCCCCAATTAACCGAATATTTTCTCACAGCCGGTCATTGTCCCCATGACGAAATTCCTCAACAAGTAAATTCACATTTACGTGATTGGGTAATTAGTTTAAGCTAATCAGATCCCCGACTTCTTAGAGAAGTCGGGGATCTGACTCTTGCAATGTTCATAAATCAAATAGGATTGCTAGATAAAATTGGTATTACACTAAAGAGACATTAGCCATAACTAAACTGTATTGGCTTAAAACTGAGAATCTAAGCGATTTGCAAAGATTGCTACTAAAATCATCGGCAAGCCAACAACCAGGCAAATTAGCCATTGATTCCATGCCAATGGGGCTGTATAAAATAATTTATTCATTAAACCCCATTGGCTGAAAATGATCTGCAAAATAATAGTGCTGGCAATTCCCACATATATTGCCTTTTGATCGCCAATTTCTCGATTAATTCCGCGAATTTTATCAACAATAGCAACACCTAATTGGGTAATACTTAACAGGTAAAAAATTCTGCCTACTACTAAAGCTTGAATCGCCATTGTCCTGGCAACAGCAACATCTCCAGTTGTTTGTTTTATCCATTCAAATACACCGAAAATTAAAATCCAGTTAAAGATAGAAATGAGGACAATACGTTTAACTAAATTAGGAGAAAGTAATTTTTCATTGGGGTTACGTGGGGGTTGTTGCATTACTTGATCAGACTTGGGTTCAAAAGCCAAAGGAACTGTCATAGCAATGGAATTCACCATATTTAACCACAGCACTTGTAAAGAGAGAATTGGTAAATCTCTGGCTAACAAAACGCTAATTAAAATCGTCATAGATTCACCTCCATTAACGGGGAGAATAAAGGCGATCGCTTTCAACAAATTACTGTAAACTGTTCTTCCTTCCTCAACCGCAGCTTCTATAGAGGCAAAGTTATCGTCTGTCAAAATCATATCAGCGGCTTCCTTGGCTACTTCCGTACCCGCCCCACCCATTGCAATACCAATATCCGCTTTTCTTAACGCTGGTGCATCATTGACACCATCCCCCGTCATGGCGACTATTTCACCTTTAGATTGCAGTGCTTCCACAATTCGCAATTTCTGTTCTGGTGCTACACGGGCAAATACTACCCCATCTTCTATCGCTGTAGCCAGTTCTGGTTTGTCCATTTTCGCCAGTTCTGCACCTGTAAAAGCCCTCACTTCCCGATGATGATTAAAACCCATGCGAGAGGCGATCGCTGCCGCCGTCACAGCATGATCACCTGTAATCATTTTCACCCGAATACCAGCTTGTTGACAGGCTTGCACCGCCTTTATAGCCTCAGCACGGGGTGGATCTATCATCCCCTGTAAACCTAAGAAAATCAAATCATTCTCGATATCTGGATGATCCAATGAATCTTGATTCTCAGAAACTGGTTTTTTCGCAAAAGCTAACACCCGTAAACCCTGATGCGCCATTGTATCAACTTGCTGATTTACAGTTTCTGCATCCACAGGAGAAAGTTCCCCAGAGGAATTTAACATCTGTTGACAACGCTTGAGAATCGCCTCTACTGAACCCTTAACATAAATAATTCGTTCTTGTTGTTCAATTTCATGCAGAGTTGTCATGTACTGATACTCTGACTCAAAGGGGATGACATCAAGCCTAGATATAGTTGCTTGTAAATTATTATGGGTTAACCCGACTTTATTCGCAGCAGTTATTAATGCACCCTCAGTGGGATCACCAACTACTATCCATTGTCCATCTTTATCTTCTAAGTGGGAATCATTACATAACAAACCAGCTTGTAAACATTCTGCTAGAGGAGGAATATCATGAATATCTACAGGATTTTCGTCTAGCAAAATTTCCCCGCTTGGTGCATAGCCTGTACCCGTAACTGTATAATATTGATTACCTGCATAAATGCCTTGTACTGTCATCTGGTTTTCAGTCAAAGTCCCAGTTTTATCAGAACAAATTACTGTAGCACCTCCCAGGGTTTCCACTGCGGGTAACTTGCGTACAATGGCGTGACGGCGTGCCATGCGGGAAACACCAATGGCTAAGGTGACAGTAACTACAGCAGGTAATCCTTCAGGAATGGCACTCACAGCAAAAGCTACCGCAGGTTCAAACATTTCTACCCAAGTGTTACCGTATCCCAAGCCGACGGCAAATGTTAAAGATGCAATTCCTAAAATAATATAAAGTAGGGTGCGACTAAATTTGTCAAACTTCCGGGTTAAAGGGGTTTTGAGGATGTTTCCCTGTTCCATTAATTGAGAAATACGCCCGGTTTCTGTGGCTGTACCAATAGCAACGACAATACCTTTACCAGTGCCAAAAGTGACAAAACTGCCAGCATAAGCCATATTAGTGCGTTCTGCTAGAACTGCATATGCTTGTACTGGTTGAGTATTTTTTTCTACAGCAACAGATTCTCCTGTTAATCCTGATTCGTTGATTTGTAAATTCCGTGTTTGTACAAGTCGTAAATCGGCTGGTACTTTATCACCTGATGTTAATAGTACGATATCACCGGGGATTAATTCAGTAGAAGGAACTTGGAGTTTATTTCTGTTACGGATAATAGTAGTGTTAGTTTTAACTGAAGATGCTAAGGCAGCGATCGCACTTTCTGCTTTTGATTCTTGCACAAAACCAATAATAGCATTAATTAAAGTTACACCCCAAATTACTCCAGCATTTACCCATTGTCCCAAAAATGCTTTAATTGCACCAGCAATTAATAAAATATAAAGTAGCGGTTGATGAAATTGCAACAAAAACCTTAGTAAAGAACTTTTTCCGCGTTTTGCTTTCAGTTCATTAGTTCCAAAAGTTTCTTTGCGTTTTGTTACTTCAGTAGCAGTTAAACCTGTTTCAATATTACTGTCTAAATATTGACTGACTTCCTGTATAGGTAAGTTATGCCATTTATATTCTGTTAATTTATCCATAGCCGATATTGTCATAATTTCTTACTCCAGAGTTTTATCCTGATTGGATAATTTTATAATATACATTATTGATATTTGACATAAATTTTCATTTCAATAATTTGGATATAGCATCTATATTTTATTAACATCTTCTTTAAGATATATTTATTTAGTTATAAATTAGTCAGAACCAATTCTGATAATTACCTCTTTAGACTCATGTATATAAATCGAAAACCTTTAACACTAAAAATGTAACTCATGTCCATAAAACTAAAATCATAGATATAATGACACAATCTGTAGACACAAAACCACAAGTTCAAGAATTGCGTAACCTGCTTGCAGGTTTTGAATGTGGGATGTTAACCACAGTTGATGATGATGCCACTTTACATAGTCGTCCTATGTCAATTTGTAATGAAATTGACAATGATGCTACACTCTGGTTTTTTACATTAGTCAATTCCCATAAAGTAGTAGAAATCGAAGATCATCAACAGGTGAATATTAGTTTTTCCGCACCTAATCAACAACGATATGTTTCCATATTAGGAACAGCCCAATTAACAAGAGATCGTAATCAACTGCAAGGAAAATGGCAACACAAATTACAAACTTGGTTTCCAAAAGGAATAAATGAACCAAATCTTGCATTACTGAAAGTCAAAGTTAATCAAGTAGATTATTGGGAGAATTCATCTAGTTCTAGTCCGCAAACGATTAGTTTTTTGGAACTATCCCAACGTTAATTATGTAAATTGCCATAATCCCAATAAAACCAAAATTACAGCAATTTTCACATATTTAAACCACAGCTTAAATTAATTTCTTCCTTTGCGCCTTTGCTCCTTTGCGCCTTTGCGCGAAACAAAAATAAGATGTGGTTTATTTACTTAAAAATAGCTGGAATCATCCTAAAAATAACTTATATGCCGGATTATCGCTTTCATTGCAATAATGATAACCAAGATTATCTAAGAATGATTGCCATTCTGTTGTTTCATGGGGGGGAACTTGCATTCCTACCACAATTCTTCCATAGTCTGCACCATTATTGCGATAATGAAATAAGCTAATATTCCAATCAGGAGACATAGAAGTTACAAATTGCATTAAAGCCCCTGGACGTTCGGGAAATTCAAAGCGATAAAGTAGTTCGTTTTTTGCAAGGGGAGAATGTCCTCCTACCATGTGACGCAAATGCAGTTTTGTTAATTCATCATCTGTTAAATCTATGGTTTTTAAACCGTGAGATTCAAAATTTTCGACCATTTTAGCAGCGTCGGCACGATTTTCTATTTGCACACCTACGAAAATATGCGCTTCTTTTTGGTCAGCAATGCGATAGTTAAATTCTGTGAGATTGCGCTTACCAATACATTCACAAAACTTTCTTAAACTACCTCTTGCTTCGGGAATTCTCACTGCAAAGATGGCTTCTCGACGTTCTCCAAATTCTGCCCGTTCTGCCACAAAACGTAACCGATCAAAGTTCATGTTAGCACCACAAGCAACGGCAACGAGGGTTTTATTTTGAATTTGTTCACGTTCTGCGTAGAGTTTTGCGCCAGCGATCGCTAATGCCCCCGCAGGTTCTAAAATAGAACGAGTATCCTCAAACACGTCTTTAATTGCCGCACAGGTGGCATCTGTATCCACTAAAATAATTTCGTCTACATATTGCTGACATAGGCGGAAGGTTTCTTCTCCTACTTCCCGCACCGCTACACCGTCAGCAAATAAACCCACCTGAGACAATCGCACTCTTTCGCCAGCTTGCAATGATTGATACATGGCGTTAGCGTCTACAGGTTCAACACCAATAATTTTAATATCGGGACGCAACCGTTTAACATAAGCTGCAATACCAGAAATCAAGCCACCACCACCAATAGCCACAAATATGGCATGAATGGGTTGCTGATATTGGCGCAGGATTTCCATACCGATTGTTCCCTGGCCAGCAATCACTTCCGGATCATCAAAGGGATGTATAAAGGTTAACCCTTTTTCTGCTTCCAGTTGTCGGGCATAGGCGTAAGCATCATCATAGTTATTGCCATATAAGACAACTTCTCCTCCCCGCGCTTTGACTGCATTTATTTTTACCTGGGGCGTAATCACGGGCATAACGATGATGGCTTTTGTTCCCAAGCGACTGGCAGCTAAGGCTACACCTTGGGCATGATTTCCCGCAGAAGCCGCTATGACACCCTGTTCAAGTAAGTCTGGGGTGAGATTGACCATTTTGTTATATGCACCCCGCAGTTTGAAGGAGAAGACTGATTGCATATCTTCCCGTTTCAGGAGGAGTTGATTATTCAGCCTCGCGGAGAGGTTCGGGGCATATTCTAGTGGTGTTTCTTGGGCTACATCATAGACGCGGGCGGTGAGGATTTGTACCAGGTAGTCGCAATACATATCAAGGGGTGCAATGGGGGTTGGTTGTTAATTCTACCGCTTGTTGGTTAGTTGGAGAGGATGGTTTTGGAAAATGATTTTGCCCCTCTATTAGCAGGTAAACTCGCTATAATAGAGATTTTTGCGGCTGTTAGTCGCTGATAAAAATCCCAATTGACAACATTTCTGGGTAAGATAATAGTTCTATTTAATAGAGGGTAAATTAATGAAGCAGCAGTTAAATATCGCGTTAGGTCAAGCGTCAAGCCGGGGATTAATATTACTACTCCCTATTTTGGGAAATTTTCTCTTTTTAGCTAGTGCTAAAGCAGATTTGACTAGTAGTCTGACGATTGAAGTAGAAGGATTGAAAAACAAATCTGGACAAATTTGTGCTACTCTTTTTGATCAAAGTAAAGGATTTCCTGGTGATAGTAAAAAGGCTTGGCAATCCGAGTGTACTAAAATTACAGAAATGCCTCAAAAACTGATTTTTAAGGATTTAAAACCAGGTAATTATGCTGTTGCATTAATCCATGATGCCAATGGCAATAGTAATCTTGATACTAATTCTTTTGGTATGCCCACAGAAGGTTTTGGATTTTCTCAAAATCCAGAGGTTTTAACCGGACCTCCTAAGTTTAATGATTCGGCTGTTACTGTATCTAAAACTAATACTGATATTAAGATTAAGATGAAATATTTCTTTGGTTCTTAGCTAGAGACAGCGTAACCTACAATTATTAATTAACAGTGGGTTACGCTGCATCAAATTTATATTCCTTCTTAATCCTTTTTCCCTAGGAAAAAATGAACAGTTACGCCATTTATTCCAATTCTAAAACTTTTTGAGTATTCTCACGACGACGTTGTTCTTTCTTTTCAAACTCAGCTACACAGCTACCTTTATCAACCATTACACAGCTTAGATAATTGGTGATTTCGACCAATCCTGCGCGAAGTGCTTTACCGACAGGGGCTTTGGTTGTTTTTTGATTATCACCACCAATATTGATACCAGAAAAACTGATACCACCAGCATTGCTCTTAGATTCACTAGTAGCAAGTCCTTCAACAGTACGGGAATAAACTACTTCTCCATTACTGGAATCCACAACACGCAAATCAATAGCAACATAAGCTTTTTCCTTTTCTTTCCTGGTGCCACCACCTAGACCAAAACGACCTATTCTAATCCCGCTTATCCCTAGTCCACCGGATTCCTTCTTAACTCCTTCTTCATAAGCAGTTACTTTGCCCAGAATAATATATTTTGCCCCGGTCAGTTCTCCCTTTTTTGCCCCGGTTTCTTTGCGAACTAATCCAGCTTGAGCAAGCTCTTGTTCGGAAAGGACTGCTCCTAACTTTTGTCGCTCAACAACGGTGAATTTTCCTGTTGATGTTAATTCATTGCTCAAGGCATCTGCTAACTGTTGAGATGTATTGCTGTTCCACCACCACCAGTTGGAGTTAGTTTCATTCTTGAAGTCTGGTACGGAAATTCTAGGTTTTTCTTGAGCAAAAGCATTAAGGCTACTAATGGACAAACTCAAAGTTACGGTTGCTAATGCAATTGCAGTGTTACGACTTAAGCTCTGATAAAGAGAAGATGTTTTCATGATTTATAGTCATTCCAAATAGGAAGCAGATGGGATGGTATGAGCAGAATGAACAAACTATAGAATTCGAGCCATATAGCAATTCTGGCTTCATTGCTATAACAATGATCAATATAGGAATCCGGTTTGATTGTTGTTCATTATACTGAGACTCAATCGTTGATTCGATGGGGTTTACGGTTTACAGCTTGTTCAAAAATCAAATAGTAGCCCTATAGCTAGAGACTGTATCATAATTTACGGTAAATAACAATACCTTCGCCATTTTGTCAAAGTGCTAACAAAATATGGGTTTCGGACTATGGGTTCAAGGTTATATTCAAACTTTCCCTGTTTTAATTTTTGTATCCCCATATCCAGCAAACAAATCCTAAAACAAAATGAAGAAATCCAATTTTCAACTACCAGAACTATAGAATAATAGTAGTAGTCAGCAATACATAAAATCTATATTTACTGTCATCAAGACAACGGTTATCAGCAAATGAGTACAATTGAAGATATGGAAAAATATCTTGCCTAAATAGCTGTAAAGGCTGACAGGTTCAGAGATTTCTTTTGAGTACAAAAAAGCTGCATCCCTAAGCCGAAAATACCAGTACCCCTGTAATTAAAAGCTAGTACCCCTACCCCAATAAAAAATGTAAATTTCTGTTACATAGGGGTTTAAACCTATTGAGTACAAGCTTAATAAATTTAATAAATCTAATCTGCATTGATAATTTCTGCTGCTGGGGAGTTATCTGATATAAGCATGAAAACAGTACAGGATTTTTTTACCTAATAGTACCAATGCACCAGTCATTAAACAGGATCGGTAAAACCGAGACTGTAAATACAAAGCTCCGAAAAAATGAAAGTTCTAGACTTTTTTTAGAACCATTAATCAGTGATTTTCAGATTATTTTTGAGCGTGATCCAGCAGCACGTAATTGGTTAGAGGTTATATTTTGTTATCCGGGATTTCATGCTCTTTGTTTACATCGTCTTGCACATTGGTTACATATCCACAAGGTGAGTTTTATTCCCCGGTTGATTTCTCATTGGGGACGGTTTTTCACAGGTATTGAAATTCACCCAGGTGCAAAAATTGGCAAAGGTGTATTTATTGATCATGGCATGGGTGTTGTGATTGGTGAAACTGCCATTGTCGGAGACTATACACTCATTTATCAGGGTGTAACATTGGGAGGAACTGGCAAAGAAAGCGGTAAACGTCATCCTACCTTGGGTAATAATGTGATAGTTGGTGCGGGTGCGAAAGTATTAGGAAATATTCAAATTAGCGATCGCGTCCGCATCGGTGCAGGGTCAATTGTCTTGGGTGATGTGCCTCCAGATGCCACTGTAGTCGGCATTCCTGGACGGATTATTGCTCCTAAGTCTCATAATCGCATTTCTCCCTTAGAACATGGCAAATTACCCGATATAGAAGCAGGTATGATTCGTTCTTTACTCTTGCGGATTGAGCAATTAGAACAACAAGTCCAAACTCTCACCAATCATCACCAAGATGATCAATAACGTCAATTTCATAAATCTTGAATTACTAATGTCACAAAATTGTAAGTTTTTAACTGTCGGTGAACAAGTTTTGCAGATTCCTTTAGGTGATAGATGGTGTATTTATCACCGTTTGCAAGAGTTGATGATTTCCTGTTCCTGTCCCCCGGATGGGTCTTTGCGCGTGCAAGTTAATAACCTCCAAGAAGCGATTCTTGTTCGCAGTACATTAATGCAATTTTTTGCTTCTCGTCATCAATTGGTGAAGTGGTTAGAAAATTGTTTGTGTAATGGTATGGAGTAAAGATTACTGAAAACAATGATGTTTGTTTGATTGGTATTACTAATTACCATTGATAATTTTGAGAATGTCTCATCAAAAGCATATCAAAGATTAATTCTTGATGCAAGTCTGATTTATCTCAAGTCATTATTCACTCACAAACTATCTTGCATATTCAAGATAATTCACATAAGCTAAGGTTCACCCAATTTGCTAAAACTAAAAAAAATTAGTAATTGCTGATGGGAATAACTTGTACCTTATGTTGATTTCAATTGTCAATATCCAATTATGGTGATTAATAGTATTGATAGAAAGTTACTGCAATTTCTTCAAAAAGAACTAGCACTTTCCCAGGCTGATATTGCGGTAGCAACGCGACATCCTGAGTTCAATCATGGACCCTTACCGATGCTGCTTTGGCAATATGGTTTAGTGGACTTACAACAACTAGACAGGATTTTTGATTGGCTGGCAGAACACCATGAATTAAGGTAGATGAAAAATTACCAGTACCGCAAGGCGGAATTAAAAATTAAAAATTAATAATTAAAAAAGCGGATCATACAAGCTTTTTAATGGTTTTTAATGGTTATCTTATTTCCGCCGCAGTGTAATAGTGAAACTATGAGGTGAAAATTATGATTACTAGCTTAATTGCTGGCATAAGTATGTTATTTTTTACAGGATTTGCTAATGTTTATCTGGGTTATTGGCTATTAACAAAATCCACAAATAATACCACCAGAAATATTGGATAAATTATACTTATCTTTTGTTTCTTGTCATACAGATGCAACAGAAATATTTAGTTAATAATTAAGGATCGTAAATCATGAATCATGATTTATTCGCTCAATTAAGAATTTATTGCCCATCTACCACCATGAAAAATTGTAGCGAACAAGGATATTACAAAAAACTCCGCTAGAGGGACCTTGAAAATGTATCAAATCATGATTAATGATACGACATTACGTGATGGGGAACAGGCAGCAGGTGTTGCTTTTAACTTAGAAGAAAAAGTAGCGATCGCACAATTTCTCGATGCCATTGGTGTCCATGAATTAGAAGTAGGAATTCCGGCAATGGGAGAAGAAGAAATTCGCGCCATTGTTGCCATTCGTAACTTAGATTTACAAGCTAAATTATTAGGTTGGAATCGGGCTGTTATCTCAGATATTAAAGCTTCTATAGCCTGTGGACTCGAACGAGTACATATTGCTATTCCTGTGTCTGGAGTGCAAATTGCCGCTAAATTTCATGGGCAATGGCGAGTAAGTTTACAAAAACTAAAAGACTGTATTAGCTTCGCATTAGATCAAGGTCTTTGGGTATCAGTTGGTGGCGAAGATTCTTCTAGAGCCGACGAAAACTTTCTCCAAGATGTTGCCATGTTATCACAAGAATGGGGAGCATCTCGGTTTCGGTTTTGTGATACAGTTGGGGTACTTGATCCCTTCCGAACTCACCTTAAAGTTAAGCATTTAGTATCAACTCTATCAATTCCTATTGAGATTCACACCCATAATGATTTTGGACTAGCAACTGCTAACGCTTTAGCCGGAATCAAAGCTGGTGCTGTATCTGTAAATACTACCGTTAATGGACTAGGAGAAAGAGCCGGAAATGCAGCTTTGGAAGAAGTAATTATGGCTCTAAAATGTATTTACGGTGTTGACTTGGGAATTCAAACTCAACACTTGTTAAAACTATCTCAATTAGTCGCTAAAGCTTCCGGCGCTAATGTTCAACCTTGGAAAGCAATTGTGGGTGAAAATACCTTTGCTCATGAGTCTGGTATTCATGCTCATGGTGTATTACAAAACCCAGTTACTTATGAACCTTATGCTCCTGAAGATGTAGGTTGGGAACGGCGTTTAGTCATAGGTAAACATTCTGGTCGGCATTCATTATCTAATCTATTAGAACAGCATGGCATCTTTCTCGATTCTCAAGAAACCCAAGCTGTTTTAGATGTAGTCCGTCAGCAATCAATCCTCAGAAAACGCAGTCTCACTACAGAAGAATTATTAAATTTAGTCAGCGAAAAAAGGTATTCCCATGCAACGTGATGAAATAGAACTGGACTCGCAACCCATTTTTGAAATTGGTCAAAAAGTTCGAGTTAAGAAACTAATCAAAAACGATGGAACTTTTCCCGGTCGAGAAATTGGGGAAGTTTTAGCCAAAATTGGTGATGTTGGTTATGTCTCCAGCATTGGCACATTTTTGCAAGCTTATTATATCTATGCTGTACATTTTTTGGAAACAGGGTACATCATCGGTTGTCGAAAAAGAGAACTAGAATCTGCTGAGGAAACACATGAAAGTAATGCTCCGAATGAATGATGCTGGTACTTTAGTTGTCTACGTCCCTAAAAAAGACCTAGAAGAAGAAGTAGTTAAAGAAACAGATGGTGCAGCAGGTAAAATTCTCACTTTAACTAATGGTTGGGAATTAGAATTTAGTGAATTTCCCGATAAAAGTCGTTTACCCGTAACAGTAGAAGCTAAACGTCTTCGTTAAAATTCCCATCAATACCAAGAAGGTAAAAGGCAAAAATCTCTTTTCCCTCTTCCTTCTTTCTTCTTGCTTCTGACTCCTGACTCCTGACTCCTAAGTTATTAAGTTTTCTCTTGAAAAAATTGGGTTATCGCAAATGGGTGAAAAATATTTGGCTTTATCGGAATTGAATATTGAAGGACAGTTTTTAGGTTTTGCGGGGAAAAAAACTGGAAAATATAAACATTTACAGTTAGGAATTGCCGGGGGAAA
This sequence comes from Dolichospermum flos-aquae CCAP 1403/13F, assembly GCF_012516395.1. GTDB lineage: Bacteria > Cyanobacteriota > Cyanobacteriia > Cyanobacteriales > Nostocaceae > Dolichospermum > Dolichospermum lemmermannii. The sequence goes on along the minus strand of NZ_CP051206.1, from coordinate 4,204,206 downwards.
TATCAAAATTAAAATTCCTAAAAATTTACGTTGTTCTATAGGTTTATCTTTAGTCCCTGGTGAGCAAATTCATATAGATGGTATTAGTAAATTAAACCCCCGTAACAGGAAATTAAAACTCGAAGCTTATCAAATTCAAGCAGTGGGTTTTTGTCTGATCAAAAATCCGCTTCCGCTTCCTCTTCCTCAACCTAAAGCCAAGATTATGGTATGTCAAAAATCTGGTTGTCTGAAACGGGGTGGAAAAGGGTTATTATCAGACTTAGAAAAAACTTTGGGCGATCGCGGTTTATCTGATAAAGTAACTATTGAACATACCGATTGTCAAAAACGCTGTAGCAGCGCCCCCAATTGTGTTTTAATGTTAGGTAAAAAACAATACAAAAAAGTTCATCCAGAAGCCATAGCGTCTTTGTTAGAGAATCATTTGAGTTAACTTGTCAATATATCTGATAAAATCGTTGCTAAAAGTACACCGCATTATCTCGTTCCCAGTCTCTGACTGGGAATGCTATAACAGAGGCTCTGCCTCTACTATTATTGAAGGCACAGAATCAGGATACCCAGGATTAAAGGATTTACAGAATAATTTTATTCACAATATTCTTAGCTATTAATACTTTGAGGATGAATAATCGTAACTTCTGGAACAGCTATAAAATCTTTGGGGTTTAAAGTTAAAATATGGCTGATATTATGAGCAAGCATCACAGCTAATATGTGTATATCGTGAGTGCGTTTACCAGAAATATTATATGTTGTCACCAAGTTCAACCAAATAGAAAATACATCTGGTATCTCTTCTAGTAAATCAAATTGATTTATTAGCATTTGTACTGCTTGAGTTGTTTGTTTTCCAGTCCATCCTAATCCATTAACATTAACAGGACGAGTAGCAACAACCCAAAATTCAATGATTACCTGAGAGGTAATAAAACATTGATGATTATTAGATATTAAATATTTAATTGTTTTATCAACTAAATGAAAATCTGGAGATGTTATATCTCTTGAACGTAACAGAATATTGGTATCTAATAAGTAATTACTCATCTTCCTCTATCATCATAAATGTTTTCTCGACGTAGTGCTTCATCAGGAAGATTAACAGAACTTTGAGGAGCTTTTTCTATCCACTCTTGCCAAAGTTTTAATCTTTCTTCAGAGGTTAAAGGCTTTTTAGTTTGTTTGTTGAAATCCTGATAAATCAGCCTTTCTTGGAAAAGTTGTTTTTCGTCGGGAGTTAATTTGGAAACAATTTCTACAAGGGAGTCAACAAGTTGTATATTCATAATTATTTATGTCATTTACTAGGTTATAGGCAATATTACACTGTATATCAATTATAAACCCTAAACTGTAAGAATCAGGATATCCAAGATTAAAGGATTTACAGGATGTTTATTGCAAAATTCTTTTAGTCCATTTTAACGGACTTTCGCTATAAGACTGGGAATAAATTCCCAGGCGGGTGATGATGCTTCATGAAGTATAATTTCTCTATCCTAATTATCAACAACTAATAAATAATCAAAAAATTACATCCTGAAAATCCTCAAATCCTGGATATCCTGATTCTGACAAGATTAAAATTATGTAAACAACTAGCCAAATTACCAAAAAATCATTCCTTATCCACCAAACCCTCCAAAACCTGCTGCAAATCACTCGTCAACTCAGCCACAGATTGTCTAGCAGCAACCCGACTACCTTTATAAACCGGATAACGTCCAGAAACAGAAATTGGTGTACTCACAGTTATCTTCACCTGCTGCTTACCCAATTCTGGACGATTTAAAGGAATATTCCCCTTAATTTTATTCACCATATCCCATAAAAGTAAAGTCATTTCTGCAAATCTTTCCACCGTTGGTTTTTCCCGGATATAAATCCCAGAAACAGCTACAAAACTCTCAACTAACCTCATGTGCCACATCCGAAAATATGCTTCCTCAGCAATTCTATCTCCCAAACTTTTATCAATAGATGATAATAATTTAATATCCTTAAAATCTTCCCTAAATATATAATTCCAACCTGCTTGTTCTACCCGTCTACATCTATCATTCCAATTCCCTCTAGATGGTAAATCAAAATATTGTTCAGCAATAAATAAAGCGATATTCATTACAGCTTGTAACCGATAAGCTAAAGCCTCATTTCTATCTGTAATTTCCCCATTAGTAATCTTTTCATCTGGCAATGTTTGATGATAAAATTTAGTATAAAATTGCTCCATTACCGATAATAAATGTTCAGCTAACCCTAATAATCGGGGATAAAGCGCAGCAAAAGAAGCCTCAGTTTTCTCTTGATTCACAGATAAACCACTAGCTGCCTCTAATTCAGTTAATAAATTTGCTATATTATCCCAAGGTTCATGGACATAACTATATTTAATGCCAATTGGTACAATTAAAACTTCCTCATCTCTTCCCGCTTTTTGTAAATCTTCCGCACACCAAAAACCCATCTGTGCGATACCCGGTTCTAACGGACTAATAATCTCCGATAAACCATTTGTAGCACCCTCGGGCGCAGCAGCCATAGGAAACTTACCATTAATATACAAATCCCGTGCGGAACGCAACCCAGTCCAATCGGCTTTACCGCGTTGAATCGGAGTTCCCCCCAAGTGAGAAATTACCCAACCCACGTGAGAACCAGCCCAAAGAGGAATTCCCCGATCATAGATAAAATGGGCATGAAGTGGATATTGTAGCCGTGTACCCCCAACTCGTGCTACTTTAGGCAAGATTTGGGACAGTAAATAAGTTAAACAAAGAGGGTCTGCTGTTTGAGGATGACGAAACGCCAACATAAACCGGATTTTACCATCCTGAAACCGCTGATAACAATCCGCCAAAGTTTCAACATTGTTTGCTTCAATGTTGCTAATGGGTGTTTTCCACCGAATCCAGTCAGGTAGAACTAAATGTACCAACTTTAACAACAAAGGGTTAAAAGCTGGCGGAATAAATTCTAAAGGTGGTTGTGCTTGATACATTGCTTCAGACAAGGTAGTTATCTCCTCAAGTTAGATGAAAAAAGTATTGTTTCGCGCAAAGACGCAAAGGAGCAAAGACGCAAAGAAATAGATGAACTCATTTTGTGGTCTAGGTTGTAAGTCCTGACTACAGAACTTTTTCGACTACATGGAAATATTTTAGACGTAACCGATTTGAAAAGTTAGCAAATAAAGGTAAAAAGAATGCGATTATCACAAATGTTATTTGTTACACTACGGGATGATCCTGCTGATGCGGAAATCCCTAGCCATAAATTATTACTCCGTGCAGGTTATATCCGTCGCATCGGTAGTGGGATTTATGCTTATCTTCCCCTAATGTGGCGGGTTTTGCAAAAAGTTTCCCAAATTGTCCGGGAAGAAATGAACGCTACCGGCGCACAAGAATGTTTATTACCGCAGTTACAACCTTCTGAATTATGGCAGGAGTCAGGACGCTGGGATACTTATACTAAGGCTGAAGGAATTATGTTTTCTTTGGTTGATAGAAGAGAACAACAATTAGGACTAGGACCAACTCACGAAGAAGTAATTACCACAGTTGCCCGTGATATGATTCGTTCCTATCGTCAATTACCTGTACATTTATATCAAATTCAAACTAAGTTTCGTGATGAAATTCGTCCTCGTTTTGGTTTAATGCGTGGACGAGAATTTATCATGAAAGATGGTTATTCTTTTCATGCTGATGAAGAAAGTTTGCAAAAAACTTACCAGGAAATGTACACTGCTTACAGTAATATGTTGCGGCGTTCTGGTTTGGCTTTTCGGGCTGTGGAAGCTGATTCTGGTGCTATTGGTGGTTCTGGTTCGACAGAATTTATGGTATTAGCAGAAGCAGGAGAAGATGAAGTTCTCTACACTGAAGATGGTAAATATGCCGCAAACGTAGAAAAGGCAGTTTCTTTACCAGCAGATGCGGAAACTTCACCTTTTACAACTTACGAAAAACGGGAAACTCCGGGAATTGATACAATTGAAAAACTTTGTAATTTCTTGAAATGTTCTCCTACTCAAATTGTCAAAAACGTTTTATATCAAACTGTATATGATAACGGTTTAACGCTTTTGGTGTTGATAAATATTCGCGGAGATCAGGAAATCAATGAAGTTAAATTACAAAATGAATTAACTAAATTAGCTCCTCAATTTGGTGCTAAAACTATTCTGACTCTAACTGTACCAAATGCTGAAGCCCAAGAAACGTGGAAAGCTAAATCTTTACCTTTAGGTTATATCGCACCAGACATTGCTGATGATTATATTGCGGGAAGTAAACAGGTAAATTCTCAATTTGTGCGGTTGGTAGATCAAACTGCGGTGGAGTTAAAGAATTTTGTTACTGGTGCAAATGAAAGCGGTTTTCACGTAGTTGGTGCAAATTGGAATGAGCAATTTAAATTACCTGCTATAGCCGTAGATATTCGTAAAGCAAAATTAGGCGATCGCTCCCTGCATGACCCAACCCAAACCCTACAAACAGCTAGAGGTATCGAAGCTGGTCACATCTTCCAACTGGGGACAAAATACTCCCAAGCTATGGGTGCAACTTATACCAACGAACAAGGGGAAGAAAAGCCTTTAGTTATGGGTTGTTATGGTGTTGGCGTGTCACGTTTAGCACAATCAGCCGTAGAACAATCCTATGATAAAGATGGCATAATTTGGCCAGTAGCGATCGCACCATATCACGCCATTATCACAATTCCTAACATTAAAGATGCCCAACAGATCGCCGTCGCCGAAAAACTTTACACCGAACTCAACTCTTCAGGTGTAGAAACATTATTAGATGACAGAGATGAACGCGCAGGGGTTAAATTCAAAGATGCAGATTTAATCGGGATTCCCTTTAGAATAGTCACCGGACGAGCGATTACAAATGGTAAAGTCGAAGTAGTCAAACGCGCAAATCGTGAATCTCAAGAAATTGTCATTGAGGAAGTAGTCAATACATTGCAACAGTGGATTAAAGACGCAATAGAACGTTAAAATTCAACTCTTGTGGGGTGGGCATACTATGGCTAACGCCACGCTGCGCTATCGACAAGCTCAGTACAAGTCTTGCCCGCCATCATCATAGATCATTTTCACTCAAACCGGCAATTTTTAAGTAAGTGGGCTGAGAAAAACCAAAATGTGTCAAGAAAAGTAAAATCGCCCAAAACTTCTTCACTCTTGCATGAGTGCCTCTTTCCTGTTTCCTTGCCATAACGACAATAATTTTTAACGCCAACCTACTTAATAGATTTAGGGTAGTATTAGATATACCTGTAAATACGCAATAAATGATCGGAAAAAACTTCTGTTTTTCCCTCCCCTACTCCCCCTGCCCCTCTTCTCCCCCTGCTTGCCTTTACCCGTCATTTTTGGATTGACAGACTACTATCATTGTTTCACCCTCGTAAATTGGCTAAGGTATTGCCTAAAAAAAATATTTCCCAAACCCCTTGACAAGAAAAGAAAGGATTGCTATATTAGATGAGTGCCGGGAAGAGAAAACAACTCCCGGCAACTGAACCGAGAAAAAATAATACTTTGAAAGAATAGATTAAACCAATCCTCGTCGTGAAGATAATTTAAAGAGGATTCGAGATTTTAACTAATTTCGGAGCCGACAAACTCGAAAGAAACAAAATGGAGAGTTTGATCCTGGCTCAGGATGAACGCTGGCGGTATGCTTAACACATGCAAGTCGAACGGTCTCTTCGGAGATAGTGGCGGACGGGTGAGTAACGCGTAAGAATCTACCTTCAGGTTGGGGACAACCACTGGAAACGGTGGCTAATACCGAATGTGCCGAGAGGTGAAAGGCTTGCTGCCTGAAGAAGAGCTTGCGTCTGATTAGCTAGTTGGTGTGGTAAAGGCGCACCAAGGCGACGATCAGTAGCTGGTCTGAGAGGATGATCAGCCACACTGGGACTGAGACACGGCCCAGACTCCTACGGGAGGCAGCAGTGGGGAATTTTCCGCAATGGGCGAAAGCCTGACGGAGCAATACCGCGTGAGGGAGGAAGGCTCTTGGGTTGTAAACCTCTTTTCTCAGGGAAGAAAAAAATGACGGTACCTGAGGAATAAGCATCGGCTAACTCCGTGCCAGCAGCCGCGGTAATACGGAGGATGCAAGCGTTATCCGGAATGATTGGGCGTAAAGGGTCCGCAGGTGGCATTGTTTGTCTGCTGTTAAAGAGTCTGGCTCAACCAGATCAAAGCAGTGGAAACTACAAAGCTAGAGTATGGTCGGGGCAGAGGGAATTCCTGGTGTAGCGGTGAAATGCGTAGATATCAGGAAGAACACCGGTGGCGAAGGCGCTCTGCTAGGCCAAAACTGACACTGAGGGACGAAAGCTAGGGGAGCGAATGGGATTAGATACCCCAGTAGTCCTAGCCGTAAACGATGGATACTAGGCGTAGCTCGTATCGACCCGAGCTGTGCCGTAGCTAACGCGTTAAGTATCCCGCCTGGGGAGTACGCAGGCAACTGTGAAACTCAAAGGAATTGACGGGGGCCCGCACAAGCGGTGGAGTATGTGGTTTAATTCGATGCAACGCGAAGAACCTTACCAAGACTTGACATGTCACGAATTCCGTTGAAAGATGGAAGTGCCTTAGGGAGCGTGAACACAGGTGGTGCATGGCTGTCGTCAGCTCGTGTCGTGAGATGTTGGGTTAAGTCCCGCAACGAGCGCAACCCTCGTTTTTAGTTGCCAGCATTAAGTTGGGCACTCTAGAGAGACTGCCGGTGACAAACCGGAGGAAGGTGGGGATGACGTCAAGTCAGCATGCCCCTTACGTCTTGGGCTACACACGTACTACAATGCTCCGGACAAAGGGCAGCTACACAGCGATGTGATGCGAATCTCATAAACCGGAGCTCAGTTCAGATCGAAGGCTGCAACTCGCCTTCGTGAAGGAGGAATCGCTAGTAATTGCAGGTCAGCATACTGCAGTGAATTCGTTCCCGGGCCTTGTACACACCGCCCGTCACACCATGGAAGTTGGTCACGCCCGAAGTCGTTACCCCAACCTTTTGGAGGGGGATGCCTAAGGTAGGACTGATGACTGGGGTGAAGTCGTAACAAGGTAGCCGTACCGGAAGGTGTGGCTGGATCACCTCCTTTTAGGGAGACCTAATCCATTTAGAACTTGAAAGCAATGAAAATTGCTAATAGAGCCTAAATTGGTCTAACCTAGGTCGGTCGAGATTGGGATAAATCTTTCAAAGTATTATTTTGGCTTAGGTCAAAAACTGAATCTGAGATCATAACTGAATCAAAGTCAGCACCTAACAAATTAAGTTAGAATGCTGGGTTAAATTCCAGCCAGAACCTTGAAAACTGCATAAGAGAACGAGAATTAGCAGCGCAGACGTGAAACATGAGAATGTTTCATCAAAGCAGACAAAAAGAAATGTGGTCAAGCTAATAAGGGCTAATGGTGGATACCTAGGCACACAGAGGCGAAGAAGGACGTGGTTACCGACGAAATGTTCCGGGGAGTTGGAAGCAAACTATGAGCCGGAAATATCCGAATGGGGCAACCCTATGTACTACCTGTTGAATATATAGACAGGAAAGAGCCAACCCAGCGAACTGAAACATCTTAGTAGCTGGAGGAAGAGAAATCAAACTAGAGATTCCCTCAGTAGTGGTGAGCGAAAGGGGAAGAGCCTAAACCAGAGGATTTATCTTCTGGGGTCGTGGGACAGCAATATCGAATCTAGAGATTAGACGAAACAGCTAAATACTGTACCAGAGGGGGTGAAAGTCCCGTAGTTGAAAGTCAAAGGATAGTAGCTGAATCCCGAGTAGCATGGAGCACGAGGAATTCCATGTGAATCAGCGAGGACCACCTCGTAAGGCTAAATACTACTGTGTGACCGATAGTGAACAAGTACCGCGAGGGAAAGGTGAAAAGAACCCCGGAAGGGGAGTGAAATAGAACATGAAACCATAAGCTTACAAGCAGTGGGAGTCCGATTTAACGGATGACCGCGTGCCTGTTGAAGAATGAGCCGGCGACTTATAGGCACTGGTAGGTTAAAGCGAGAATGCTGGAGCCAAAGGGAAACCGAGTCTGAATAGGGCGTTAAATCAGTGTTTATAGACCCGAACCCTGGTGATCTAACCATGTCCAGGATGAAGCTTGGGTAACACCAAGTGGAGGTCCGAACCGACTGATGTTGAAAAATCAGCGGATGAGGTGTGGTTAGGGGTGAAATACCAATCGAACCAGGAGCTAGCTGGTTCTCCCCGAAATGTGTTGAGGCGCAGCGGTAATGATTAAATTTGGGGGGTAAAGCACTGTTTCGGTGCGGGCTGGGAGACCGGTACCAAATCGAGACAAACTCAGAATACCCAGAAGAAGACATTGCCAGTGAGACAGTGGGGGATAAGCTTCATTGTCAAGAGGGAAACAGCCCAGACCACCAGCTAAGGTCCCCAAATCATCGCTAAGTGATAAAGGAGGTGAGATTGCCTAGACAACTAGGAGGTTTGCCTAGAAGCAGCCACCCTTGAAAGAGTGCGTAATAGCTCACTAGTCAAGCGATCTTGCGCCGAAAATGAACGGGGCTAAGCGATGTACCGAAGCTGTGGGATTGATATTAAATTATTAATCGGTAGGGGAGCGTTCCGTCGTAGGTTGAAGCAGTAGCGGCGAGCAGCTGTGGACGAAACGGAAGTGAGAATGTCGGCTTGAGTAGCGCAAATGTATGTGAGAATCATACACCCCGAAACCCTAAGGGTTCCAGAGCCAGGTTCGTCCACTCTGGGTTAGTCGGGACCTAAGGCGAGGCCGAAGGGCGTAGTCGATGGACAAAGTGTCAATAGTCACTTACTGTTCTGTGGGAGCATAGAGAGGGACGCATCAAAGATAGCCATACCCTGATTGGTTTGGGAGGAGTTTACGAACTCCGAGTGGTGAAGGATAGTGCCAAGAAAAGCTCGCTATGTGATGAAGATAGAACACCCGTACCCGAAACCGACACAGGTAGGGAGGTTGAGAATACCAAGGGGCGCGAGATAACTCTCTCTAAGGAACTCGGCAAAATGGCCCCGTAACTTCGGGAGAAGGGGTGCCCACCTCAGACGTGGGTCGCAGTGAAGAGATCCAGGCGACTGTTTACCAAAAACACAGGTATCCGCCAACTCGCAAGAGGACGTATGGGGGCTGACGCCTGCCCAGTGCCGGAAGGTTAAGGAAGCTGGTCAGCGAAAGTAAAGCTGGCGACTGAAGCCCCGGTGAACGGCGGCCGTAACTATAACGGTCCTAAGGTAGCGAAATTCCTTGTCGGGTAAGTTCCGACCCGCACGAAAGGCGTAACGATCTGGATGGTGTCTCAGAGAGAGACTCGGCGAAATAGGAATGTCTGTGAAGATACGGACTGCCTGCACCTGGACAGAAAGACCCTATGAAGCTTTACTGTAGCCTGGAATTGTGTTCGGGCTTCGCTTGCGCAGGATAGGTGGGAAGCGGTGAACTATTCCTTTTGGGGAATAGGGAGCTAACGGTGAGATACCACTCTGGCGAAGCTAGAATTCTAACCCACGACCGTCAGCCGGTTGGGGAACAGTTTCAGGTGGGCAGTTTGACTGGGGCGGTCGCCTCCTAAAAGGTAACGGAGGCGCGCAAAGGTTCCCTCAGCACGCTTGGAAACCGTGCGACGAGTGTAAAAGCAAAAGGGAGCTTGACTGCAAGACTGACAAGTCGAGCAGGTACGAAAGTAGGCTTTAGTGATCCGACGGCGCAGAGTGGAATGGCCGTCGCTCAACGGATAAAAGTTACTCTAGGGATAACAGGCTGATCTCCCCCAAGAGTCCACATCGACGGGGAGGTTTGGCACCTCGATGTCGGCTCATCGCAACCTGGGGCGGAAGTACGTCCCAAGGGTTGGGCTGTTCGCCCATTAAAGCGGTACGTGAGCTGGGTTCAGAACGTCGTGAGACAGTTCGGTCCATATCCGGTGCAGGCGCAAGAGTATTGAGAGGAGTCCTCCTTAGTACGAGAGGACCGGGAGGAACGCACCGCTGGTGTACCAGTTATTGTACCAACAGTAAACGCTGGGTAGCCAAGTGCGGAGAGGATAACCGCTGAAAGCATCTAAGTGGGAAGCCCACCTCAAGATGAGTACTCTCACTACAATTTGTAGGTAAGGTCACGGGCAGAACACCCGTTAATAGGCTCTAAGTGGAAGTGCAGTAATGTATGAAGCTGAGGGGTACTAATAGACCGAGGGCTTGACCTCTATTCAATTAAAAATTGATAATTAAAAATTAAAAATGAAGGTTTTTGGTGGTTAATTATCACTGTTGATTCTCGTTCTTTTTGCAGTCTTCAGGGTTGTGAATACCCTAAGTTAAAAATCGGTAATTAATTTTTAATTCTGAATTTTTAATTTTTAATTGTTTCCTGGTGTCTATGGCGCGGTGGAACCACACTGATCCCTTCCCGAACTCAGAGGTGAAACGCTGCTGCGGCGACGATAGTTTAGGGGTAGCCCTCCGTGAAAATAGCTCGATGCCAGGTTTATTATTTAACAACAATGCCCCTTCTATTCTTTTAGACGGGGTTTTGTTTTTTGGGTTGTTATATCCTTCCTACCTTTGCTCTTCTGCGCGAAACAATTATTTAATTATTTACTTTCTATCTCAGAATAAGCCGCATAAACACCCTTTACATTATACCAATTCAAGAAAATTCGGGCAATTTCTAAAGCCAATTGTGGCTTACCCAAATCAATCAACCATTGCAAAAATGGGGACATAGTTTTTTCATTCAATAACCCGTTTACAGAAAGAATTCCCCATAATAAACGATGAAACCAAGTCATTTGAATCATCATTTTCACTTCCCAAGTAGGATGTTTTTGATAAAACAAAACTCCCATTCTTCCCCGTTGAATTTCCTGATCAATTAACTTAGGAATTTGCTGTAAACTAAAAGGTGGATGCCAATGATAACCAACAGCTTCAGGACATTTAATTAATTGCAAACCTAATTTTTTTAACCTCACACCTAATTCTAAATCTTCCCAACCATAAAGTTGAAACCCATTATCAAATAAACCAGCTTCTTCTAACCAACGTTTAGGAATAGCCACGTTACCCGTAGCAAAGAAAGCAGCAGAAAAATCTGTGATTTTATAGGGTTCAGCGGTGGGATTGGCAAAATTACAAGTATTTATTACAGCACCGTAAGTAAAAAAACAGTTATTTCCTAATTTCTCTTTTCCTTGTACCAAAGCATTTGTATGAGCTTGCAGGAAGTTAGACAAAACCACTAAATCACTATCAATAAAAATAATTGTGTCACCTTGGGCTTTTTCCACCCCTAAATTTCGTGCTGCAGCCGGACCTGCATGATCCTGTTCAAAACAGCGGACATGAGAAAACTCATCTTTGTGTACTGCTAACCAGTTCAAAGTACCATCAGTAGAACCATCATCTACCAATACAACTTCATAACCTTCTATATAGTTTTTGTTGCTGAACTCCTGACTCTCTAAAGCGCGGAGGCACTTTTCCAGAATTGGTAAGCGATTATAAGTAGGAATGACAATACTAAAAAACACAGTTTCACCCAAAAAAACTACTGGCCATATTGAGAATAAGACAAATATAACAAAGTTACTGTTGCACAAGAAAATATACGCTAGGCAAGTCAGATATAATAATAACTCATTCTTTGTTTTCCTAAGTGGAGAAATTCATGGGTCGCGCTAAAAAGGTTGTTCTAGCATATTCTGGTGGAGTTGATACTTCTGTTTGCATTCCCTATTTAAAGCAAGAGTGGGGAGTAGAAGAGATAATTACCCTAGCAGCAGATTTAGGTCAGGGAGATGAATTAGAACCAGTTCGAGAAAAAGCCCTGAAATCCGGTGCAAGTGAATCCTTGGTAGTGGATGTTAAGGATATATTTGTTAAAGACTACGCGTTTCCAGCGATTCAAGCCAACGCCCTCTATGAAAATCGCTATCCTTTAGGAACAGCCCTGGCTCGACCTTTGATTGCTAAAATATTAGTGGAAGCCGCTGCAAAATATGGTGCAGATGCGATCGCTCACGGTTGCACAGGCAAAGGCAACGACCAAGTACGCTTTGATGTCTCCTGTACAGCCCTCAACCCCAACCTCAAAATCCTTGCACCAGCGAGAGAATGGGGTATGAGTCGGGAACAAACCATTGCTTATGGTGAGCAATTTGGTATTCCTGCACCGGTGAAAAAATCTTCTCCCTTCAGTATAGATAAAAACTTGCTTGGTCGCAGTATTGAAGCTGGTACATTGGAAGATCCAGCAAATGAGCCGCCAGAAGAAATCTATGAAATGACCAAAGCCATAATTGATACTCCCAATGAACCGGAATATCTAGAAATTGGGTTCCAAAAAGGGCTTCCTACCACCATCAATGGCACATCAAAACAGCCTGTGGAGTTAATTGAACAACTCAATAAAATCGTTGGTAATCATGGGATTGGGCGGATTGACATGATTGAAAACCGCTTGGTAGGAATCAAATCACGGGAAATTTACGAATCACCAGCAATGATAGTTCTAATTAACGCTCACCGTGACTTAGAAAGCCTCACTTTAACAGCAGATGTCAGTCAGTACAAACGAGGTATGGAAGAAACCTATACCAAACTCGTATATAACGGACTTTGGTACAGCCCACTCAAAGCAGCTTTAGATGCTTTTATTCAACAAACACAAGAAAAAGTTTCTGGTGTCGTGCGGTTAAAACTTTTCAAAGGTAACGCCACCATAGTTGGCCGTTGGAGTGATAATTCCCTCTACACTCCCGATTTAGCCACCTACGGCGCAGAAGATCAATTTGATCACAAAGCTGCAGAAGGCTTTATCTACGTTTGGGGACTACCTACTCGCATTTGGGCGCAACAGAATAAGTAATAATTCAGATCCCCGACTTCTTAAAGAAGTCGGGGATCTTTACTACTCTTCTGTTTGCTGCTTAACTTCGCGGGACTCTAACCAAATTGGTATAGCAATCACAGCAACTAAAATAAGTAACGCCAAAATTGCAAATTTACTTACCCAAGCCACCAATTGTTCTAGGGAAATAATCCTTCCCGCGAAAAAAGCTAATGTCACCATGACGCTACCCCAAGCAGTCGCCCCAGCTACGTTATAAATCAGGAATTTACCAAAGGGCATTTCTGCTATACCCGCAAGTGGTGAAGCGAAAATCCGCAATAAGGCAAAAAAGCGGCCAAAAAATACAGCTTTAGCGGCGTTTTCCGTAAATTGCTCTTTAATACTCAGCAGTCGGACTTCGGAAATGCGGAAAATCTTGCCAGCTTGGAGCAGAAAAGGCCAACCGCCAACTCTACCAATCCAATAGCCGCAATTACCACCAATTACAGCACCTCCAATAGCGTTACCGAGAACCAGCCAGTAATTTAATTCATTACTACCAGCAAGGAAACCACCAACAATCGTTACGGTTTCTCCAGGAAGAGGAATGCCCAAATTTTCTAGCAATATTCCCAAAAAAATCGCTAAATAACCATAATTATGAGCAATTTCTTGGATGTTTTCTAGTGAAAGTAGCTCAAAAGACATCCAGCACCACCGAGTTTACAAATTTTTACCTTTACCATATCTTTGCTTGTTTTTGGCTAGGGTGTCAATCAAACCGCAATAGGAGGAGTCAGGAGTCACCGAGTCACCGAGTCAGGAGTCACCGAGTCAGGAGTCACCGAGTCACCGAGTCAGGAGTCACCGAGTCAGGATGAAGAATGAAGAATGAAGAATGAAGAATGAAGAATGAAGAATGAAGAATGAAGAATGAAGAAAATTCCTTCCCTGTTCCCTGTTCCCTATCTCTACAAGTAAGTTCATGAATCAAACCGGATTGCTATAGATAATTTTAGATAATGATAAGTTCGTTACCGAAATTAGCAGTAAATTATGCTTATACTAGAAAGACTTGTCAACAAATTATACGGCATAAGTACTGAAAAAACTTTTTCTCAACTGTGCTACTGTTAATTCCCATAAATTTGCGAAAACAGTCATTATGCGGTTGAATTATAAACAGTATTGATGTCAATTTTTCCTTTATCAGTGTTTCAAATACAAAGTTAAATTTATGACTCTTACACAAGAACGCCAAGTGATTTTGTTCAAACCTCAAGGTAGTATAGACCTGGATAGTGGTACTATCTTGAGCGAACAGATGGCTGCAATTGAACCTCAGCATCACCAACTCTGGGTTATAGATTTATCAGAAGTGGATTTCATGGATAGTTCTGGATTAGTCCCCCTCGTCAAGGGACTTACATCAGCGCGTCAAAGTGGTTGTCGGTTAGTTCTTTGTAATGTCAAAGCTCCAGTTAAGTTGATTTTGGAACTTACCCAGCTTGATTCAGTATTTGAAATTTTCCCAAGTTACGAAGATATTTTTGCTCCTGTTACTAATCAACAGCTAGTAGCAACTGGAGTTTAGACTAAATTAGTATTTTTATATCTTTAATTTAGATCCCCGACTTCTTTAAGGAGTTGGGGATTTGATTTTCATCGTTCAAGAATTTATTAAAGGACATGATTTAACGAAAGAATTACCACCTACATCTATTTCCAGCTATGATTTGTTCGGCAATTGATTTTTGTGTCTCCATTGCATCAATAGTGATAATGCAGCCAGACAAGTCCAGAGTCTCTAATAGTGATGGAATTGCGGTGATTTCATTTGATTTACAACTGACTTTTTTTTGTCCTAGAATCAACCTATTTTCACTCATATATAGGACTCCTATTTGAGTTTTGAACAAATTCCGTACATCTGAAGAGTGGCAAAATCAAAGGTAGTGTGTCGAATAAACCACTCAAACATCCACTTTAAATGCGAGAAGGAAGGTATCAATGCACAGAAACGCCGAACCCATGTTTTAGCTTGTAACCAAATATCCTCAATCGGATTTTGCTCTGGACAATTAGGAGCAAAGCGAACGCAGTGTATTTTCCATTCAGGGGGTTCCAAGCCTTGATTAATTTCTGCCAAAAAACCTCGAATCTCTTTGGAACGATGATAAGTAGCACCATCCCACAAAATCAGTAATCGCTGGTCAGGAGACTGATTTAGAAGATATTGAAGGTAGTCAATAGTATTTTCTGAGTTGCCCTTGTCATCAGCCTTCATCAGTAATTGTCCTTCGAGATAATCAACCGCCCCGTAATATGTCTGTTTTTCGCGCTCATTTACGACTGACACTGTTATTTCTTGGTCTGTTTTCCCCCAAACATAGCCACTTAAGTCTCCCCACATTAAATGACACTCATCAAGCAGCAATACTCTTAACTTTCCTGTCTCAATTTCAACGCGGTGGTTTGCCAATAATTTTCCTTACCTCACGCGCATCTGGACGCATATCTATAAAATCTTGTAGTTCAGCTATCGCCTCTTCCTGCGATACTTTTACTGTCTGTGTTGCAGTTTCTGAATGCTGACTTATCATTGTTCCTTGTTAGACTTGTATACCTCACCGTATTCTCTCTTAGTCTTGTTCAGAAATCAAATAGGAATCCTATATATTCAATTATTTGTGTGATTTCCATGAGATTTTAACTCATAGTAGGTAATTAGGGATTAAATTCAGAGCTTTCTTTTTCTCTCTTGTCTTAGCCTAAGATCCCCGACAGATTCCCGACTTCTTGAAGAAGTCGGGGATCTGGTCTACAGTAATGATAACTGCTCATTAGGTGGCTTAAAACCCATGTGTTGATAGGCTGCTTTAGTTGCGATTCTCCCCCTGGGTGTCCGGCTTAAATAACCTATTTGCATTAAATATGGTTCATATACTTCTTCAATGGTTTGGGTGTCTTCCCCAGTGGTAGCAGCGATAGTTTCTAAACCCACTGGCCCACCATTAAAGTTTTCAATAATCACACTGAGCATTTTTCTATCTGTCCAGTCTAATCCACAAGGATCTACTTGGAATAGTTGTAATGCTTCTGCTGCAACAGTTGCATTAATTTCCAGGAAAGATTTCACTTCCGCATAATCACGGACTCTTTTTAATAATCTATTGGCTATTCTTGGTGTTCCCCGTGAACGTTTGGCGATTTCTGTCGCCCCATCTGGATTAACTGCGGTTTGTAATAATTCAGCAGTGCGGAGAACAATTTTAGTCAGTTCTTCTATTTCATAAAAACGCAACTTTTGAATTAAGCCAAAGCGATCGCGTAATGGTGAAGTTAAAGCCCCGACGCGAGTTGTCGCTCCTACCAAGGTAAATTTACATAAAGGTATACTTCTAATTCTGGCACTAGAACCTTTACCCACCGTAATATCTAAGCGATAATCCTCCATCGCTGGATACAGAATTTCTTCTGTCATCCGTGATAACCGATGAATTTCATCTATAAACAGCACATCTCCTGGTTTCAGGTTTACCAATAACCCCACGATATCCCGTGGCCGTTCTAATGCTGGGGCGCTGGTAATTTTGCAACTTACCCCCATTTCTGATGCTAAAATCATTGCCATTGTGGTTTTACCTAAACCTGGTGGTCCGTACAACAGCAAATGATCCATGACTTCCTCCCTAGATTTAGCGGCTTTAATGGCTATATCTAAAACATCCTTTAAATCCTTTTGGCCGATGTAATCAGCAAAGCGCTGGGGACGAATACTCTCTTCTGGTTTCCCTTGTTCATTAATAGCCGCTTCCGATTGTAACAGATTTTCTGCGGGGGGTACTTTGGCTGATTCCCGTTGCTGTTTGGGTTCTCCATTCGGTTCTGGAGGCTGTTTTTTGGAAGAGATAATCGCCATAATTTTCAGGGATTCAGAAGTACAGAAATAGGGATTTAGCAGTTCATAAGTAAAATCAGTATAGGATATTTGGGGTTAGTTGAGAATACAGATACTATTTTCACAATATAAATATTTATTTCATTAAGTAGGTGAACACAATAAAACCAAACTGTGTAAAGAAATGTAAAATCGCTGAAAACTTCTTTACTCTTTACTCTTGCCTCTTGCCTCTTGCTTCTTGCCTGTATATTTGTTTAATTAGTTTTTCGTCTGGACAAGACCTGTTATATGTTGATCCTATCTTGTCAACTATTCCCCAATTGCCTTTACAATTTAAATTCCTAGCAATTACCGGGAGTGAAAACGTCATTATGTTGGCTAAAAGAATCTTACCTTGTCTAGATGTCAAGGCGGGCAGAGTTGTGAAGGGAATTAACTTTGTGGATCTCAAGGATGCTGGTGATCCTGTAGAACTGGCCAAGGTTTACAATGAAGCCGGTGCAGATGAGTTAGTGTTTCTAGATATTACGGCTACTCATGAAGACAGGGACACGATTATTGATGTGGTTTACCGGACTGCTGAACAGGTCTTCATTCCCCTGACTGTGGGTGGTGGGATTCAAACCTTAGAAAATGTTAAAGATTTGTTACGAGCCGGGGCGGATAAGGTTAGTATTAATTCCGCGGCGGTCAGAAATCCAGATTTAATTAATCATGCCAGCGATCGCTTTGGTAATCAGTGTATTGTTGTAGCTATTGATGCTAGACGTAGGCTTGATCCTGAGAATCCTGGCTGGGATGTCTACGTTCGCGGTGGTAGAGAAAATACTGGTATTGATGCTCTATGGTGGGCGGAAGAAGTCACAAGACGAGGGGCTGGAGAATTGTTGGTGACAAGTATGGATGCTGATGGTACTCAAGCTGGTTATGATTTGGACTTGACAAAAGCGATCGCTAATGCTGTAGAAATTCCCGTGATTGCTTCTGGTGGTGCTGGAAATTGTGAACACATTCACACTGCATTAACGGAAGGTAAAGCCGAAGCTGCACTTTTAGCGTCTTTGTTACATTTTGGGAAACTGAGTGTAGCACAAATTAAAACTTATTTGCAAGAACGCCATGTTCGGGTCCGTCTTCCTGATTGATATCAAACACAGCGACCAACTGCATCTGTTGAAGATAAAACACAGTTATCCAAAACAGTGTTAAGATAAGGGTACTTCTATGAAGAAATATTAAGAAATATGTTGATTCCTATTTTAATCTTTGATGTGGCACTTGTAGCATGGTCGCTACACCTGATGGAAAAAGCTTATGAGCATAAAGAATTTTCGCTGATGCTGGCTGGTACACTAGTGGCATTGGCCGCAGCAGCAATGCTAGTAGTTTATTTTTTAATGGGGCACTGCATGAGCTATTTGTTGCAAGTAACTTAAATCAGGAAATATCTAATTAGTTTTTGGGAACTTCTCATAATATTCAAACTATCCTTCTCTAGAATTTATTCCCTAAAATCACCGATTAATTGCCATTCTGGAAATCCACTTGTTATATTAGACTAAATCAATAGTATGTTAAGGATTTAGCAACTGTGCGAGATGATTTACAGGGATTGGATATTAGTCATGATCAACTTCAAGATGCGACTAACTTACCTGTTCATAATAAATTAATAATTATTACTGATGTTATTCAGCAATTCGGTATAAGATTGCTAAAGAAAGCTCAAAAAACAGAAATTGCTACTGTGGTTTTCGCTGGACTTGCTATTTCTGTTTGTACTTACCTGTTAGTAAAACTATCATCTTGGCTATCATTAATTATCTTCGTTTTATGGACAGGTGGGAGTATACAAATTCTATTATATTTATTATGGAAAGGCAAAAGTAAGTTTCTCAAACAGAATATGACAAATTCTTTACGGATTTTACTAAATGATGTGGAAAGATATAATTCCGTGATTAAAGCTATAGATATTAACGACCAAATTGAAGATGTTGGCAACTTAGGAGTAAGTATACAAGCAAGAGAAAAAGTATTATTAGCACTTGAATTAACTAGAAATGATTTAATCCGCGCTTTAAAAACAGAGAGAATTTTGCGAGAAAATAAAAGTTTTATTATCACTAATTCTGATTTATTTACCAATAATTTAGCCGCTTTGGCATCAATGCAAGTTACTGAAGAAGCAACCGAACATGGTAGATTATTAAATGAAGCTTTGCAAATTTCCCTAGATGTACAGCAGGAAATGAAAAACTTGCAAAGTCAGAGTTAATACTTGATATATGTTTAGATGTAAATGTAAAATATATCTATAGAAAATACTTCCTTCTCTTTCTTCTTCCTTCTCTTTCTTCTCCTGACTCCTGACTCCTGACTCCTATTTTAACATGAACTGGCAAGAAATTAGAGGCAATTGGGTACTTATTCCCCGTAATCCTATCGGGGTTATTCATTTTTTAGGTGGTGCATTTGTCGCCACTTTACCACATTTAACTTATCGTTGGTTACTGGAAAATTTAGCAGATCAAGGATATGTGATTATTGCCACACCTTTTGTCAATACATTAGATCATATAGCGATCGCTAAATCTGTCCAACTTAAATTTGAATATACCCTAGAAAAGTTACAAGACGCTGGAAAACTCCGTAAGCTGTACCTTCCCACCTATGGAGTCGGACATAGCATGGGTTGTAAACTCCATTTACTAATTGGTAGCCTGTTTCCAATCCAACGGGCTGGTAATATTTTAATATCCTTTAATAACTTTGCTGCCAATGAAGCCATACCATTAGTAGAACAGTTAAATTCTCAGTTAAATTCCAAATTAGACATTGAATTTACACCTACACCGGCACAAACTAACCAAATAATTCAAGACAGCTATCAGATTCGGCGGAATTTAGTAATCAGATTTAATAAAGATACCCTGGATCAATCAGCAAACTTAACAACAATTTTACAAGAACTCTTTCCTAATATGGTGACAACACAAACCCTATTAGGCACTCATACCACACCTTTAGGGCAAGATGTTAAATGGCAACCAGGAAGTTCTTTTAGTCCTTTTGATGCTTTAGGACAATGGTTAAAGCAAGAAGTCTATCGAGATTTAAATCAATTAAAACAAGTTATATTGTTTTGGTTAAATCCCCTTTCCTAATAATCTCATGTTTGAAATTCTAATCATTGATGATGACCGACCCATCCAAATGTTCCTCAAAAGAATCTTAGAAAAACAAGGTTATCAAGTTATTACTGCGAGTACAGGAGAAGAAGGAATTTTAAGAACTCTGGATTCACCTCCAGCCTTAATTATATGTGATTGGATTATGCCGGGATTAAGTGGTATAGAAGTATGTAATATCATTAAAAAAGATCCCAAATTATCTACCACATTTTTTATTTTATTAACATCTTTAGATTCCGTCGCCAATAGAGTTAAGGGATTAGATGCTGGTGCTGATGATTTTATCTCCAAACCTATCGAACACAATGAACTACAAGCAAGAGTTAGAGCCGGGTTACGTCTGCATCAATTAAGTCAGGATTTACAGACCCAAAAGCTACTTTTAGAAACAGAATTAGCCGAAGCTACAGAATATGTAAAATCCCTTTTACCCCTGCCTGTAAATAAGCCCCTGAGTATTCAGTTTAAGTTTTTGCCATCACGGCAACTTGGTGGGGATTGTTTTGATTATAATTGGCTTGATGCTGATACTTTAGCTATTTACCTACTAGATGTTGCCGGTCATGGACTTAAAGCTACTCTACCTTCAATTTCTGTACTAAATCTCTTACGTTCCCGCGCACTCAAAGATTTAAATTACTATCAACCTAGTGAGGTATTGGCAGCTTTAAATAATACCTTTCAAATGAATTATCAAAATGATAAATATTTTACGATTTGGTATGGAGTTTATAATCGAGTTAGCCGTCAATTAACATACTCTAGTGCTGGACATCCACCAGCTATTATCCTCTCTGGCAATTCTCCTACTCATACAGAAGTAAAAAGATTAAAAACTCCAGGAATGCCTGTAGGAATGTTTCCTGAAGCTAAATATACAGATGCTTATTGTCAGATTGAAAAATCTAGCATCCTTTATATTTTTAGTGATGGTGCTTACGAAATCACTCAATCAAATGGTACTCTTTGGAGTTTAGAAGGTTTTATTCAGATTTTAATTAGCTTACAGTATTCTGTTGATAACCAACTTGATTATATCCTGGATTACCTAATTAACTTAAACTCCAAAGAGACATTTGAGGATGATTTATCTATTCTTCAAGTTAAATTTGATTAATCAAGTAGCAGAAAGCAAAATATTTTCAAATGCTTCTTGACTAGGAACAATTGTAAATTTGCCATCCATACCAGTTAATTCAAATAGCATCCTAACTTGCTCATTAATTGAACAAATAACCATCTTTATTCCCGATTCCTGTAAAGCTTTAAATGTTAAAATCAGAGTGCCTAATCCAGAACTATCCATAAAGGTAACATGATGACAGTCAATCAACACAATGGAGATTCTCTTATCAATTACTTCTTTAATACTTTGTTGAAAATTTTGTGAGTTAGTAGCATTAAAACTCCCACTGATTGCAATCACTTTCACCTGCTGATTCATGATATTCTAATTTTGATTTATTTAAGAATGTGCTGATTTTAATTTTATTAGTATATCCTAACATTAGATTATAAAAAGATATTTAGTACACAAAAATATGGAGTAATTTTCAATAAATTCATCAGCAAATAACCATCAAACTCAAAAGAGCATAAACTTTAGAAGAGTTTATAAGAGACTTACTCTAGCTCTGTACAAAAGCTGATCATGTTGCATATAACCTATATAACGGACTTTAACAATTTCTCCTGGTTGTGCTGTTCCTGCTAATAATTCATGGAATTGAGGATTATAGGGGATTTCTGTGCCTACAGAAGCGATCGCTTCCACATTCCAATCCTGTAATAATCTTTTTAAAGGCGTATCTACCAAAGGTAATATCTTTACTGCTGATAACTGGTGATCTTCCCTGGCTCTATGTGCTGCTGTTGGCCATTGTAATATTAAAGATTCCAATATTTGTAAACTTGACCGCTGAAATTCCTGTTTTAATCCTTCTCTTTGTTCTAACATTGACAATGTTAATCGTTCATACTCAACTTGTAAATCTGTAATTTGCTTTAATAAGTCTATATTTTTATGAGAAGAATGAGTTTTGTGGAAACTTGAAGATAAACCATCAACGCTGAAATTTTCTACCAACTCAGTCCAAGATATCTGTAAAATCTCTGACAGTTTTATCAATACTTCTATCCGCATTTGTCCGATTTTTCCCCTCCGCAACTGCAAAATTTGCCATTGTGAAACACCAGCAGCACGACTTAAAGATTTAAAACTCTCATAACCGACTGTTTGCATTAAATTTCGCAAATTCTCGGTAAAATCAATTTCCAGCATAAAATATGGGTGATAAAGCAAGATTTAGTTAAATCATACTCATAATGAGTTTGATTTGCAAGTGTGCTGAAAAAAAGACGTAATGGTATTATAGAAGCGCGTAAGTTAAAAATATATAATATTCCCCGTTACTAATTATCTAACTTGATTATTAGTAATTTGTGATTCATCCTGCCGCCCTGTATCTTCTTATCATTAGTAAATTGAGTTAATTAACTTAAAACCACTCCGACAGCATAAGGGCAATTAGAATTAGTTTTCATGAAAATATTTATTTGGCCTTCTTCCTACAGATTAATAACAACCTTGTGCCTATTGGGATTGGCTGCCGCATCAGAACCCGTAAGCAACAACCAGGATGTAAAATTGCAAATTGGTATTGTCCAACGATTTGGGGCTAAACCCACAGACAAATTAGAATTAGCACCCACAAAAGGCGATCGCTTAACATTAAAATTTACAGTGGGTACTCAGCAACAAACCCTAGTCACCGACAAACCCATCCAGTTAACAACAGTCATGCAGCCCTTAACCCAAACAGTGGTTCAGGAAGTCTTAGTGCTGGGTGACTTTCGCACTTTTGAAACAGCGGAAGATAACGCTAACCACTGGCGTTCCCTGGGGATAGAAGTGGAAATATCCCAACCAGAACGTTGGCAAGTATGGGCAAAACGGGACGTTTACAGCACTCCCTTAATTCGTCGGTTACTATTAAAAAGTATAGAAACATCCGGTGATAAAAATGCTTACTTGGCAACCAACATTTTATCAAAAGTACCAAAAATTACTTGGGTAGTAAATGGTAAAAATTATAGTCCTAATTATCTAGAAATAACTGCTGGTAAAGACTCAATTAAGGTGAATACAGATGAACAGCCCCAACCAAAGCGTGTTTATCCGGGAAAAATGACCTTGCAGCCCAACGCCTATGGGCATTATACTTTAGTAAATACAGTCCCATTAGAAACTTATGTGCGGGGAGTTTTACCCCATGAAATTGGGATAAATGCGCCAATGGCAGCCCTAGAAGCACAAGCAATTATTGCTCGCACCTATGCCTTGCGAAACCTCCGCAGATTTGCGGTAGATAATTATCAGTTATGTGCTGACACTCACTGTCAAGTTTATCAAGGAATCAGCGGAGTTGCCAAAAATACAGATCAGGCGATCGCCTCGACCAGAGGTCAGGTACTCACTTATAATAACGAAATAGTTGATGCTTTATATTCTTCCACTACAGGTGGTGTTACCGCTAACTTTAGTGATATCTGGAATGGAGAAGATCGTCCCTATTTAAAACCTGTCATAGATGCTGCTAATCAAAATCTTTGGAACTTGTCGAGTCAGAATTTAGCAAATGATCAGAACTTCGAGAAATTTATCAATCTTAAAGCGGGATTTAATGAGAGTAAATGGGATGTATTCCGTTGGCACAGAGAAACGGACATCAATAGAATTACCCAAGACTTGCAGAAATTCTTACATTCCAAAAAAAGCCCCTATAGCAAGTTCAAAAAAATTCAAGCCATGTCTGTGGTTGAACGCAGTTCCAGCGGCCGGATTTTAAAACTGGCTGTGAAAACTGATATTGGGGTTTTCACCTTACAAAAAGACGAGGTTCGCAGTGCCTTTGCAGCCCCTATTAGCACGCTTTTTTACATTCAACCATTGAATAAAGGTCAAACCAATCTGTGGGGATATGCTTTTATTGGTGGTGGTTTAGGACATGGAGTGGGTTTAAGCCAAACAGGCGCTCAGAATTTAGCCAAATTAGGTTGGTCTAGTGCCAAGATTCTGGAGTTCTATTATCCGGGGACTAAAATTAAAGTAAGCAAGTAATTGGGGAATTGGTAAAACTCCTACTCAGTCGCCAATCCCCAATCCCTTGTTTGGACTAAATTCTTGTGACTAAAGTTTAGTAAAGGTCTTCTTCTCTGTGGGTTTCGATGGTGACATCAGAAGTAGGATAAGCAACACAAGTCAATACATATTGAGCTTCGATTTGATCATCATCTAAGAAGGATTGATCAGATTGGTCAACAGTACCAGAAATGATTTTACCTGCACAAGTTGAGCAAGCACCAGCCCGACAAGAGAAGGGTAAGTCAAATTCAGCTTCTTCTGCTGCATCCAAAATATAAGTGTCGTCATCGCAGTCTATAGTCTTAGTACCGTCTGGAGTGATGAGAGTAACTTTGTAAGTAGCCATTTAATTATCCTCTGTTGTGAAATCGGCAGTATAAGTGATTTTTAAGCAGACCTTACAGCTATTCTGATGGGATTAGCCGCTGGTTTAAATTTGCTTCAATTCTGATACTAAGGGAAAAGTTAAAAGTTATAACAGAAAATTGACCCCGATTAGTAATGAAATTTAGTTACTTATTACCAATAAGTTTTTGTTATATGAAATACCCGCTGGGATAGATGTCAAAGTGCATCTTGGGGACATTTTTTGATGACGGCTTTATGAAACCTCTAGTTGGTCAGGAATTGCATCAGGTAGTTCATGTTCTACGCAGCGGAGACGCGGATACAAGTAGGCAATTAATGTTGCGACTAGAGAAAACAGACCCATGATGATAAACATTAAACCCATGCCGCGACCATGACCAACCCCAATAATCTGGCCAATGCTATGGGCTAAAGCTCCATCTTTTGCCATGATTGGTTCAAAAAATTGATCAGCTAATGCTCCACAGGTTAGGTAGGCAAGTGGTAAAAACCCCTGTACAGCAGCACTGCGAAAAGCAAAGACCCTTCCCTGTACTTCTGGTGCTACTTTTTTCTGATAGATGACTTGAATTGACCCATTAATGATGGGAATTGTCAGAAATATCAAGAAATTGGCGATCGTAAATATAACTGTTGAAGCAGTCAATCCAGCTAATACATAGGAGATGCCCAAAAATGCCATAGACACAAATATGGTATTGATCTGGCGTTCTAGTCCGCCCCAAATGCTGATCACGGCACTGCCTAGTAATAGTCCAAAACTAGAAATAGAATAGATAGTCCCCAGAGATTGAGTGGAAGCAAAGGAAAGCACTAAGGGTGTAGTTAAAGCTTCCGCACTACCAATGAGAAAGTTGCTAATGGCAATAAACATGACTAATCCGAGTAGTCCTGGACGTGCCACTAAATATTTCCAGCCAAAGGTGATTTGTTGCCAAAATGAGTTAGTTTCGGCATCGGGATTTTGTGTGGAGGGGAGTTCAGGAAATTTAACTACCAGCAAACAGATCAAGGCCAAGGCTAATGTAGATAAATCAATGATGACAATTCCTGACAATTGTACAGTTGCTAATAAAGCTGCTGCTAATGCGGGGGAGAGAATTTCAGCGATCGCTAATCTGATCTGTGTCATCGAACTAGCACGACCAAGTTGCTCTTTTGGTACAAGTAATGTAGTCGCCGAGGAATAGGCTAGTCCCTGAAAAGCACTGAAACTGGAACTAATCGCACTGACTACACACAGACTCCAAACTTCTAAGTGATTACTGATAAATAACCAAGCAATTAGTAAGGTACATAACCCTGCACAAAAATCACTAATAATCATGATCCAGCGCCGAGGAAAGCGATCGACAATCACACCAGCAATGGGAGAGATCAAAATTGTCGGTAGGGTTGTCAGGGGAAACGCATCTAAATTATCTTGACAGAATACTATATTAGTGCATCAATATGGGAAAATATCTAACTTCATTCAAAATCTGATAAATTCCTTTATTAAAATTATAAAAATTTCATAAATTTAGAGTAATTATTTATTTTTAATGATGGATTTATTTTGTTCAGTTCTATATATTAATATCTATATTTTTTGGCATCAAAAATATAGATTCTATTGTAGAATCAACAGAAAAATAAATTGGTTATATTTATATTTGTCTATATTTTCTGATTTTTATCAGATACATTCTAAAATCTTCTCTAAATATTCATCATCCCATCCTGCACAAAACTGCTTACTTTTAGTTCCTAGTTTTTGGCTTTTTTCTTTTCCTAAAAGATTAACTGCTATATGACGAATAACTGCAAAGTTTTGTGGTGCATTATCCTTTCTTATCCGACAATCATCTTCTCTAAAAGCTACATCTAAAACCCAGTGTAATGAATTCTCTATACCCCAATGAGTGCGGACTGATTCTCCTAGTAATTTCGCATTATTTGTCAAACTACTTATATAATAGCCTGTCTCAACCTTCGTTTTTCCATTAACTTTTCGTATATATTCTACCATTCCTACACTTTGAAGATTTACCCATTTCTTATCAGTATCTATTCTTTCTTCTATGTCTGATAACATGAGATAATGACGAATCTCTTCTCTTCCATGTTTGTCTTCTTTTGTATGAAATTCACTATATTTGAATCCCTCAAACCCTTTAAATATAGCTTCTTTGAAGATTTCTTCTACATTCTTATATAAATTACCTTGATTCTTTTTGAGTGCGATAATATATTCGCCTGATTTTTCTGCAATTGATTTTACTATCTCTTTTTGACACCCCATCGCATCAATCGTTACTAAACATCCGGCTATATCTAATACTTTAATTAATTCCGGTATGGCTGTTATTTCATTTGACTTTTCTTCTACTTTACATTGTCCTAATACTAATTTATTACTAGTTGCCCATGCACTTACCATGTGAATCGCACCTTTATCCTTTCCTTTATCATATGAATGCCTTAATGTTTTCCCATCTATTGCTATGACTTCTCCTTCTGTAATTTTATTGATAGATTTTATCCAACTCAAAAAACAATTCTGAAATTGTTGCGGATCTATTCTCGCAAATACTCTGGCGAATGTATCATGAGATGGAATCCCGTTTGGAAGTTCTAAAAATTGTTTTAGCCATTTTTCTTTCTTTTTTCCATAAGCCTCCATCAATACCCAACTATCTACTCCACAGATCACTGCACAAATCGCAATGGTTACTATATCTATTAATTTATGCCTTTTTGTTCTCTCAACTCTTTTATCTTCTAAATCTTTAAAGTGATCTACTATTGTGATTTTTGGTGGTAGCTTCATTTTGTGAATTTTGTCTCTTTAGTTTTATTGAGAATACCACTTCAACTCATTTTATTGATTCTTATAGAAACGAATTTACCATCAAATTTTCTTCATACTCATTTATTGGCTTGATATTAACATGGTAATACTGCCCTTTTTATCTATTCATAGAAGTTACATTTTGTCAAAAAAAATTAGATGCGTTTCCCCTGTGTAAAACCTATAACAGAACCTAATTATTTACAAACGCGAATTTATGACAAATTCAAAGAAAAATGCTCAAAAAACATAAAAAAATAGCTCTGAAAATTTAAAATCGTTTAATTAATTGTTTATCCTGATTTTTACACGATTTTTAAGCTGTATTATATTTATGGTAATGTTTCCAAAATTACCAAAGAGCCATAATATTTTACATTGATGAAAAATACCCTAGTGGTATTAGATATTTCCTGATGGTGGCTTGTTGATAAAATACCAACGGCAT
The DNA here is from genome assembly GCF_012516395.1 of Dolichospermum flos-aquae CCAP 1403/13F. Taxonomy (GTDB): domain Bacteria; phylum Cyanobacteriota; class Cyanobacteriia; order Cyanobacteriales; family Nostocaceae; genus Dolichospermum; species Dolichospermum lemmermannii. The sequence goes on along the minus strand of NZ_CP051206.1, from coordinate 4,176,413 downwards.
TAAACCGAAACATTGAAAATTGGTGATAAATTCATGGACAATAACGAACTACCTTTATGTACACACAATCTCAGAGTCGGTTTAGTGGGAACAGGCTATGCGGCCAAACTCAGGGCTGAGGCGTTATTACAAGATCCTCGAACTGATTTAATAGCCATAACTGGCAATCCTGAAAGAACAGCGGTTTTAGCCCAGGAATACGCAACTGAAGCCATGAATTCTTGGCAACAGCTAGTAGAACGAGACGATTTAGATATGGTGGTGATCTGCACCATTAATCAAGATCATGGTAAAATTGCTCATGCTGCCCTATCTAGCGGTAAACACGTCATTGTTGAATATCCTTTGTCTGTAGATGTCAAAGAAGCTGAAGAACTGATTGCTTTAGCAAAAACAGTCAACAAGCTTCTGCACGTCGAACACATTGAATTATTGGGTGGTTGGCATCAAACTTTAAAACAATACCTAGACCAAATTGGTGATTTGTTTTATGTTCGCTATAGTACCCTGAATCCCCAGCATCCAGCCCCGCGTAAGTGGACTTATAATCATGGGATGTTTGGCTTTCCCCTAATTGGGGCATTATCTCGGTTACATCGTCTGATTGATTTGTTCGGTGAAGTCTTCACTGTCAATTGTCACCAACGATATTGGCAAACTGAGTCTGATTATTACCAAACCTGTTTATGTTCAGCCCAATTATGCTTTGACAGTGGATTATTGGCACAGGTAATTTATGGTAAGGGGGAAACTTTGTGGCAATCAGAACGCAAATTAGAAGTTCAAGGTGAAAAAGGGGAAATAATTCTCGATGGTGATACCGGAATGTTAGTCTTAGCAGCAGGAACAAAGTTGATTGAAGTGGGAACGCGACGGGGTTTATTTGCCAAAGATACAACTATGGTATTAGACCATCTATTTGATGGTAGTCCCTTATATATCACCCCAGAACAAAGCTTATATGCTCTCAAGGTAGCAGATGCTGCACACAGAGCGGCAACAACTGGATTAACTATATTTTTAAAAGAGTAGATAGAAAATTGATGAAAATCGAAACCATAGTCATTTTATCCCAACGAGAAATCGAAAAAATGCGCCGTGCTGGCAGCTTGGCCGCCAAGTTATTACAACATTTAGAACCTTTGGTTAAACCGGGAGTTAGCACTCTACAATTGAATGATGAAGCGGAAAGATGGACTCAAAAGCATGGAGCAAAAAGCGCTCCTTTAGGTTATAAAGGTTATCCTAAATCTATTTGTACCAGTGTGAATGAGGTGATTTGTCATGGTATTCCCAATGCTAAACAAATTCTCAAGGATGGGGACATTATTAATATAGATGTTACGCCTATTGTTGAAGGTTATCATGGTGATACATCAAAAACATTTCTAGTGGGTAATCCTTCCCCCACAGCCCAAAAGTTAGTAGAGGTAACCCAAGAGTGTTTGCGGTTGGGGATTGCAGAAGTAAAACCAGGGGCAAAAATTGGGGATATTGGGGCAGCAATTCAAGAGTATGCGGAGTCTTTCGGCTTTTCTGTGGTGCGGGATTTTGTGGGACATGGAATCAGTAATATTTTCCATACTGCACCGGATGTTCCCCATTATGGCATCAGAGGTAGAGGCAAGAAACTTAGAGCCGGGATGGTGTTTACTATTGAACCAATGATTAATGAAGGCACTCACGAAGCCGAAATGCTGAATGATGGTTGGACTGCGGTAACAAGCGATCGCTTACTTTCTGCTCAATTCGAGCATACCATAGCTGTCACCGAAGATGGTGTAGAAATTCTGACTTTGCCAGAAAATTTATAGTCAGGAGTCAGGAGTCAGAAAGAAGAAAGAAGAAAGAAGAAAGAAGAAAGAAGAAAGAAGAAAGAAGAAAGAAGGAAGAAGGAGAAAATGCTTTTTATTGTCAACGAATTTGGACGTTAATTTTATAAGTTTTTAACGGTGGAAGATTTCTTTCCCAGGGACGTAAATAGTGAAGTTCTAGCATGGTTGAACCCAAATTTTGGGCTAAAAACCGGAAAACTTGATTTTCAGATGCTCCTGGGGCTTCTGCTTCTATTGGTTTTAATACTGAATCTCCCAAAGATTTGAGTTTATCAGGATCATTTTGAATAATTTGCCAACTATAGCCTATTCCTGGGTTGGTTAACAATTCAACAATCATAATATTACCTTTTTGAATAATAATCTGACTGTTATTGTTAGTATCGTTGACAGTGATTTCTGAGTTAGACATGGGAGGAGTAGCAGCATTACTAACTTGAAAAATAATGGTCAAGGTAGTTAGCAGAGAAATAATCAAAAAGACTCGCTTGGTAAAAGTCATAATTTTAATCTACCTTGTCGAGTGAATTCAAAAAAATCAATTTAGGTTAGATAAAACTTGCGCTTTACCCAACCTAAAATCAAAAAATTATCGAGAGATGTTTTTGGAATTAACTTTAATTAATTCTGGATTGATTTGGAAGATGTTGATTTTTTTCAACAAGTCAGGAGACAATTTATAGAAGTTGCTTCTAGCTTGAGTCCAAGCTGCGCCATAACCGATGCTATTACTGTTATAACCAATCCACATATAACCATTGTCACCCCAACCTGTACCCCAAGAATTTTTGATTAACCAGGCTTGTTTTTGATCATCCCAACCAATGAGGGTGACACCATGATTGATAGGACCTTGTGCTTGTTCGTTAAATACGCCGCTAACATAACCTTGGAAAGCAGGAGTAACTCGGACAGCAACTGTTAAGGGTCCATATTTACACATGGCCAGTTTCATTTCTGCAACTGTGGGAATTCCACCATCAGGTTTAACATATCCCCAGGCTATGGAACGGTAGGGAGTGGCTATGCTGGGGTCGTAGGGATTATTGGTTGCTGTATAGGGTACAGTAGCTTCGGTAGCTGTGCCTTTGCTAATGAGGAAATCAAATGCTTTAGACCACCAACCACCACCACAACTACCTGAACCACCCCAGTTGATAATTTGCTGTTCTGAAGCATCAGCAGCAGTGTTATTACGAATTAGATTACTACCTTCGTAAGCTCCCAAGGTAGCAAATGCCCAACAACTGCCGCAACCTCCTTGGTTCCGAACTGGGGTAACTTTATTGAAAGTCCGCCAATCAAAGGATTTTGCGGAAGCAAAGCAGCCACGAGCTTTAATTAATTGTAATTCAGGGATTACTCCTGGATTAATGCGTTCAAATTTTTCGCGTTCGGCTAAATCAATATTTAAGATTTGTGCAGCAACGGCATTTTGGATATTAGCCTGTGTTGGTAAATCATTAGGTGCTTTGGTGGCGGCTAGTTGCTCCAGTTTATAATCTAAGGCTGTGGTGTAACCTACCTCAAAAGTTAGATTTTTTGACTGGATATCACGGCGTAATTCCAGTATTTGATTTTTAATGATTAAGGGAGCTTTTTGTTCTCGTTCAAGATAAAGGGGATTGATTTTTATTTGAGATAAATTTCTCTCTACAGTTGGAGAAGTGGGAATTCTTATTTGGCGTTGAATTGGTTGAGCAAAAGCTATGTTTTGGAAGATTCCCAAACTCAATAAAGCCGCACTAGATATTTGCAGAAATTTGGAATTTTTCATCAAATTAAATTATCCTCAAACTTATTAGTTAAGGTTTAGTCTGTTTTTTTAAAAGAGTTTTTTTTACCCATTGATGGGTATGGCTGTTGACTTGTGGTTTGTAGATTTAGTTCCAATATTTTTGAATATTAAGAATTGTCAATTTCCTGTTAGATAGGTCAAAGAGAAGCGTCTTAGTATAATTATTTCTTTAAAGATTTAGAAACTTAAAGAATGGTCATTTTCCTAACTCTTATCTTCCTAATTTATTGGGAATTCCTTCACAACCACCGGGAATTGTCCGTCTGGTTTTTTCTCCACACCAGGTACAGCAATAGTAACGGGTAGATTCGGACATTCTTTGAGCATTGGTGAAGTCGGCATTTTCCACAACTGCGCCGGTGTGTTCTCCTGTTTCGTAGTTGGGTGGTTCGGTGCGACTGCGGGGGGATGCCTGTTCAGGTAAACCATAAAATAGGCGCACTCCGTTTAAGTCAGCGTTGGTCAAATTGGCATCATATAAGATTGTGCGGGAAAGGTTGGCTTTGACTAAATCGCAATTGCTGAGATTAGCACGAATGAGGTTGGCTTCACTTAAATCTGTCCAGCGCAAATCATTGTCGGCTAAATCTGCACCTGCTAACATGACACCTAAGTCAATGACGCGCACTCCTTCTAAACGATCTTCGGCATAACCACCACTACCATCTAGAATAGCTCTTCCTAGTCGGCGATCGCGCTGGAGAGGAGAGAGTAATTTGGAACGGGAAAGAAACCGCAGAATTTTGGCTTTACCACTGCCATCTACACTACTAAATATAGCAGCGGTGCGTCCTTCGGCGATCGCTCTTTCTTGCGGCCAGTCTTCTAATAATCCTTCTTCATCTAATACTAAGTCGGAAACTCCTTGAAAGTAGGAGTCTATGGTTTGTTGTTGGGTAATGATATTTTGCTGTACAGTCAGTAGGTTTTGTTGGATAGTTAAGTCTTTGGAAATTACATATTGTCGCCATGCTACATAAACGGCGATAATGGCAATGGCAATTTGTCCCAATGCTCCAAACCATTCTGCTAAAGTACCAGAGGCATCCCAGTTAACTCTTCTTCCCCAACGCAGTAAGCCACTACCTAAATTAGTAAATCTGAATAAGCCAATTATTCCGACTATTACTCCTATTAAACCCACAAATACATTTCTATCTTGAGGTGAAAACCACTCTTGGATCACATTTCGCAACCACGGAAAGAGGATGAACAGTGATAACGCTAAGGTTGCCAAAGTTCCCAAAATGCCCAGAAATGAGTTATTAATGACAATACTAATGATAGTTGTGGCGATCGCCAAACTAGTGAATAATAAAATTCTGGGGGTGATAGCAGTTTGCAGGCTGGAGTTGCTCTCAACCAGAACCGCAGTTCCTTTGATCATATTTGTCTTGAAGGCAGATTGTCCAGATATTTGTTTTTTTTCTAATCCTTCTGTTAGTAATAAGTGATCACTACCACCAGTTTCTAATTCATCTTCTTGATTTATTTCTGAGTTAGATGAGTCAGGTTCAATTGTCATAATTTTTATTTTCCTACCATCGTCTCACTATAAATTTCCACGCCGTAAAAATACTTACATTTACAGTATTATATACTTCTAATACCAAATTAAGATGAAGCTGGATAAAATCAGATTTTTAGAATATTTGACCGCAGATAAACGCAGATAAACGCAGATAAATACCAATGATTATGATTCTGTGTCTCCATTAAGCAACAAGCAGGCAATTTTATCACAGATCGTTTAAAATTTTTGTGTGGGATGATTCTTTTTTAGGGTCAATAACCCAGATTGATCTAGTTCAGCTAAGTTTGTACTTACCAATAATTGATTTATTGACTACGAGTATGGTATTGTATTCATAACTTCTGATGAAAACCTTATCCAAATCTTCATCTTGAGTTTACATAATCAAACAACAATTAAGCACAATTAGTTGATTTTGATACGACTTTTAACTTCCCATCAGTTTTAGGATAATTGTATGATTTTTGTAGGTGCAGTATGGTAATTTGGCGACAATTAATTGCCTCTAGTTTAATCAGTTTTTTGGCGATTGGCTGTAGTGATTTGGCAAATTCTTCACCAGATAATACCAAACAAGTTGTTCAAGAAAGCAATGTCAATCAACTAATTACAGAGGTACAAGATAGTCAAAAAGCAGAAAATTTATTACTACAGGGAAATGGCTTGTTAGATACCCATCGTTATCAAGAAGCTTTAGGGGTATATAATCAGGTGATAGCTATTAAAACCGATAGTGCGGAGACTTGGGTAAATCGCGGCAATGCTTTGATTGCGTTGCAACAGTATCCAGAAGCTGTAGAATCTTATGATAAGGCGATCGCTATTCGCCCAAATAAAGATGAAGCTTGGTACAATCGTGGTAATGCTTTAACGGCTTTACGAAATTACGAAGAAGCTGTAAGATCTTATGATGAAGCGATCGCTATTCACTCTAATAAACATGAGGCTTGGACTAACCGAGGCATTGCTCTGACTAAATTACAACGCTACAAAGAAGCTTTAGCATCTTATAATCAAGCAATTACTATCCAGCCTAATTTGCATCAAGCATATTATAACAAAGCTTGTAATTATGCCTTACAAAATAATCTAGAACTAGCAATTGATAACCTCAAAAAAGCTATTCAATTTGTCCCCAAAAAATATCAAAACTTAGCGAAAACTGACCCGGATTTTGATAAAATTCGGGGTGAACAGCGGTTTCAAGCATTATTACAATTATTACAATAACGAAAATAGTTAACTCTGCGCTATCAAACACCACTTTTACTTCTTCTTCTTCTTCTTCTTCTTCTTCCTGACTCGGTGACTCCTGACTCCTGACTCGGTGACTCCTGACTCGGTGACTCGGTGACTCCTGACTCGGTGACTCGGTGACTCCTGACTCCTGACTCGGTGACTCCTGACTCCTCCCCTATGTCCCAACTTCAACGCATTACTATTCATCCCCAGCAACTTCAAGCCAACCAGCTTTTATTAACACCTCAACAACAACATTATTTGCTGCGGGTATTGCGCTTGCGAGATGGTGATAAATTTATTGTCATGGATGGTATGGGGAAATGGTGGTTAGCGCGGTTACAAGGGGAACAGGGAGAGGTTTTAGAACCGCTGGAGGTAAAAACTGAATTACCTGTGGCTATTACCTTGATGATGGCATTACCAAAGGGAAATGGATTTGATGAAATTGTCAGGTGTTGTACGGAGTTGGGAGTAACTTCTATTGCACCTATTTTGAGCGATCGCACCCTATTAAATCCCAGTCCCCAAAAACTAGAACGCTGGCAGCGCATAGCTTCAGAAGCCGCTGAACAGTCAGAACGGGCTGTTGTTCCCACCATCCTCCAACCCGTAGCTTTCAACACTGCCATAAAAGAAACTACTGCCACTCATCGTTATATCTGTGAAGCCCGTGGGGATTATCCTCATCTACAGCAGGTAATCAATAAAACTGCAAATGAGATAATTATTGCCATTGGACCAGAAGGAGGTTGGACAAATCAAGAACTAGAAATAGCCATAGCATCAGGATTTCAGCCCATTTCCTTGGGTCGTCGGATTCTTCGCGCAGTCACCGCACCCATAGTTGCGATATCTTTAATAGCAGCATATTTTGAATGATCTCCTTAAAACCATCAAAACAACATCTGATTATTTTTACCCGCTACCCAGAACCAGGGAAAACAAAAACCCGGTTAATACCTGCTTTGGGTGATGTTGGTGCTGCTAATTTACAAAAGCAGATGACTGAAGATACTATTTCTCAGGTTAGGGAATTACAAAAAATGTCTAAGACATCTGTAGAAATACGGTTTACGGGTGGCGATTTACAAGTAATGGTAAATTGGTTAGGAAATGATTTACTATATCAATTTCAAGGTGAGGGAGATTTAGGTAAAAGAATGGAGCGATCGCTAATCAATGCGTTTAATCAAAAAGCAGAACGAGTCATCATCATTGGTACAGACTGCCCTGATCTAAACTCGCAAATTTTAATAACCGCTTTCGAGCAATTAGAGGTTTTTAATCTTGTCCTGGGTCCAGCCCTGGACGGTGGTTATTATTTAATTGGATTACAACAACCAATAGCCGAATTATTTATGAATATTTCCTGGGGAACTGCTCAAGTATTCGTAAAAACAGTAGAAATTGCTCAAAAGTTAAATTTATCAATTGGCTATCTGCAATCTTTAGCAGATATTGATCGTCCAGAGGATCTTAATCCCTAAACTGTTTTCCTTGACAAATTATTGTTATTTATTCAGGAAAAAATTTGATACACTAACCTTCTATCAAACATCCGCCTAAAGTCTGATTTTCAAGAAACTATGTTTAAATTCCCTCAAGTATTTCCCGTATTAGGTTTACCAGTGCATATAATGAGTAATTATCCAAACTGGTTATTAGATTGCTTAAAAGCAGGTCAAGGGACTCATGTAGTCACCCTCAATGCCGAAATGACTATGCAAGCAGAGCGCAATCTCCCATTAGCAAAAATCATTAAAAATGCTGAATTAGTTATTCCCGACGGCGCAGGAGTAGCTCTCTATTTACAATATTTATTAGGACAAAAAGTGCAACGGTTTCCCGGAATTGAATTAGCAGAAAACCTTTTACAAATAATAGGTCAAGAACAAACATCTGCTTCAATATTTTTCTATGGAGGCGCACCAGGAATAGCCGAAAAAGCAGCAGATTTATGGCAAAAACAACTTCCAACTCTCAAAATATCTGGCATACATTCTGGTTATCATTCCCCAGCAGAAGAACAACAGTTATTGCAAACTCTGACTCAACTACAGCCACAAGTAATATTTGTTGGTTTGGGAGTACCACGTCAAGAATTATGGATTGCTGAACACCGTCATTTGTGTCCTCACTCGATTTGGGTAGGTGTTGGTGGTAGTTTTGATATTTGGTCAGGAAGAAAAACTCGCGCTCCCCGTTGGTTAGCAAACAATAATTTAGAATGGCTATATAGACTATATCAAGAACCTTGGCGGTGGCAACGAATGTTAGCCTTACCAGAGTTCGTTTACAAATCCTTGATTTATCGTTGGACTAGGAAAGATGTTAATCGTTGGGAGTTCTGAGTTCAACAGCAATACGAAAACAGTTCACAACGAAGAACGACAAACTCAACCGCGGCGATCTACTTTTTGGACTGTAATTACCTTTGTATGGCGATGGATCAAAAGTGATTTTTGCAAATTTGGCTAAAAGTCCACACACCATACACAAGCGTTGACGGGTTCTAGTATCTGGTTTTGTAGATAAGATTGCTTGTCTACAAATTTCTGCATCTAAAATTTTACCGACCGGTAAAATTTTAAAAACAGTTTGATATTCTACTTGCCAAGTTGTCTCAGTTTTAAAATTTCTTTCTCTCCTATTGAAATAATCTTTCTCGAAATCTAATATCAAACTGCCGATAGTTTTCACGTTATCAGGGATAACGATGTAATCAGCCCAATCAAAAGTTTTTGCATCAAGTCGAATACTTAATTTTTTAGCCTCACGTTCCGAAATTTTTACTCCTTCATTATTAGCTGATGTAATACTAATTTTCTGTTGATAGGGTTTGCTTTTACTAGATGAAGGTTTTGGGGGTAATGTGGCTCTGAGATACAATTTACTCCCAATCTGCTCAATAGTTACCCCAAAACAATTTGCTTTTAATCTGCCGTTGGCTTCTCTAATTCGTTGGTTAATGTCTCCCATAAATAATAGGTCAATTTGTCTAACTTCTGCGGTAATATCTTTGCTGGTTTCTACTTCTCCATAAGGTGTTAATAGTTCTGTTAGATATTGTTTTGCAAATTGATCATGTATAAAGCGAGTCATGTGATTTTAATTCCTGTTTCCATCCTGTTCATCCTTTAATTCTGGATAAGTAGGTTAGCATTAAAAATTGTCGTTATGGCACTAGGCAAGAGGCAATACTTCGACTTCGCTCAGTAACCAGAGGCAAAAGGCAAGAGTGAAGAGGGTTTGGGCGATTTTACTTTTCTTTACACAGATTGGTTTTATTGTGTTCACCTACTTATCCTGATTCTGAGAGTTTCTAAGGAATTTTATTCCTTGTTAATTGGTAAAGGTGCAGGTTTAACTAAAAATTGAGAAACTTTACCATTACGATCTACTTGCACTTGGAGAGGAATACCAATTTTACTATTTTCTACTAATTTTTGGACTTCATCAACTTTCAAAACTGGTTGATTATTAATACTCTTTATAACATCTCCTGGACGCAATCCAGAAACCGCTGCTGGTGAATTAGCAACAATCCTGATTAAGAGGATTCCTTCATTTGCAGATAAATTTATTTTATCGCCAAATCTGGCAATAATTTTTTCCTTAACTTCAGGTGTGAGTGTGACCATTTGTATGCCTAAATAGGGATGATCAACTCTACCTTTAGCAATTATTTCCTCAGCAATTTTTTGGGCAGTATTAATAGGAATAGCAAATCCTAAACCTTGAGCGCCTTGAATAATTGCTGTATTCATCCCAATGACTTCACCACGGTAATTTAGTAATGGTCCACCGGAGTTCCCAGGATTAATTGCTGCATCTGTTTGCAGATAATCAACACGCTTATCACTTGCACCGATATCACTACTAGAACGATCTGTGGCGCTGATAATTCCAGAGGTGACAGTATTATTTAAACCCAAGGGATTACCAATAGCGATAACGGCTTCTCCTGGTTGCAAAGTATCCGACTTACCTAAAGCTAGGGTGGGTAAGTTATTAGCTTCAATTTGAATTACAGCCACATCTGTTACGGCATCTTCACCTAATACCTTACCTTTAAAAGTCCGGCCATCTTTGAGAGTAACTGTAACTAAATCAGCGCCGTCGACAACGTGGGAATTAGTTAAAATTTGCCCAGATGAATTGATGATAAATCCCGAACCGCTACCTCTTTCTACTCTTTCTCTTTGTTGAGAAGGGATTCTATTGCCAAAAAAGCCGCGAAAAAAGGGATCAGAAAATTCGTCTGGTGCTTGAGTGGTAACGGTTCTCGTTGAATCAATGCGAACAACTGCACCTCCTACTTTTTGTACGACTTTGACAACAAAGTTAGGATCTCCAGAAGCGGAAAAAATCGCGGGAGGAGCAATTTCTGTGGTGGGTGTAGTAGTTTTTTGTGATTGAGCATGACTAGGTTCTATTTCTGAGGTGATTTTCTTGAGACTGGTACAACCTCCCAGCATGAAAACTGCTACACCACAGACTGCAATCCATTTTTTCCCTTTATTTTCCAAGTTTTGGCGTAAAAATCTAGTATTAATATTTCTAGCTGCTAGGTTATAATTATTGATCTTCATCATGTGATTATTGCTCCGTATTCGTTAGTAGTGCTAGGATACTGGCTACCCCTGGTTTTTATCAGGATAATTATATAGCCTCCTATTTGATTTATGTATCTTTAGAGTAGTTCAGATTCCCGACTTCTTTTTTTGGCTTGTAAATAAATTATGAATTGAAATCAGAAGTTGAGGATCTTATTGTATGTGATTACAAATTAGGAATTAGGAATTACGGATAAAGGTGGCGTTAATGGAAATTCCCATAGATGGTTTGTGGAATCATGTATTAGAGCGTTTACAGTTAGAGTTAGCTCCTCCTACCTTTGAAACTTGGATTAAGACAGCTAAAGCACAGCAGCTAGAAAACAACTGTTTGGTAATATATGCTCCTAATCCTTTTGCTCGCAATTGGCTGCAAAAATATTACATTCATACTATTGCTAATGTAGTCCAAGATATTGTGGGTTATCCCATCGAAATTTATATTACTGTAGTTGAAGATGAGGAAGTTTCTCATTTGGGTAAACAGGAACTAGGGGGGAAATTACCAGCAATAAATCATATTTTGGCAAATGCTCCGATAAATACGCAAAAGACTTCAGATTTAAATTCTAAATATGTTTTTTCGCGGTTTGTGGTCGGCGCTAACAATCGCATGGCTCATGCTGCTTCTTTAGCTGTAGCCGAATATCCGGGGAGGGAATTTAATCCGTTATTTTTATGTGGTGGTGTGGGTTTGGGGAAAACTCACTTAATGCAAGCTATTGGTAATTATCGCTGGGAAATCTCTCCTAATTCTAAGATATTTTATGTGTCTACGGAGCAGTTTACAAATGATTTAATTACTGCTATTCGTCAAGATAGTATGCAAACCTTCCGCGAACATTATCGGGCTGCTGATATGTTGTTAGTTGATGATATTCAATTTTTGGAGGGGAAGGAATATACTCAAGAGGAATTTTTTCATACTTTTAATACTTTACATGAGGCAGGTAAGCAAGTTGTAATTGCTTCAGATCGTCCTCCTAATCAAATTCCCAGTTTACAAGAACGGTTGTGTTCCCGGTTTTCTATGGGGCTAATTGCGGATATTCAAACGCCTGATTTAGAAACCAGAATGGCGATTTTGCAGAAAAAAGCTGAATATGAAAATATTCGTTTACCACGGGAGGTAGTTGAATATATTGCTTCTAATTGTACTTCTAATATCCGTGAGTTGGAAGGGGCATTAATTCGGGCTTTGGCTTATATTTCTATTTGGGGTTTACCTATGACTGTGGAAAATCTTGCTCCCATTCTCGGAACTCCTAGCCAGAAAATAGCCACAACTCCAGAGATAATCTTAAATATAGTCGCTGATGCTTTAAATGTTTCTATTGAGGACTTAAAAAGTAATTCCCGTCGTCGGGAAATTAGTTGGGCTAGACAAATCGGAATGTATTTAATGCGACAACTTACAAATTTGAGTTTACCCAAAATAGGGGAGGAGTTTGGTGGTAAAGATCATACGACGGTGATGTATAGTTGTGAAAAGATTACCCAGTTACAAGAAAGTGATCAGAGTTTAGTTCAAACTTTACACCAATTGAGCGATCGCATTCAAATGGCGACTCGTTCCCTAAAATAGAATTAATTTTCTGGATGTTTTCCACAACCAAGAAACTAATTTATCAAATTCAAATCTCTCTTATTCAGTCCGAATTTTAAGAAAAATATAATAAATGATTAATTTTTATTTAAAATTGCGGTAAAAATCCAATTTTCTGCCGAAAAGCTGTGGAAAACTTTAATTTATTATTTATGAGTTTCATGGAGTATCATTATTTTGTAAAAATTGAGGATGGGTTTTCCACAGTTTTTCCACAGGGAAGCATCAATAATACTTATCTTTTTAGATCAGGAGCATTGACAAATGGACGAATTTATGAATGCGGCAATTTTGGAAGCTCAACAAGGTAGACAAGAAGGGGGAATTCCCATTGGTTCTGTGCTGGTTAAGGATGGTAAAATTGTCGGACGCGGACACAATAAGCGCGTGCAAGACGGTGATCCTGTGACTCATGCGGAAATTGATTGCCTCCGCAATGCAGGGAGAATTGGTAACTACAGAGGTACAATACTTTACTCTACATTAATGCCTTGTTATTTGTGTGCTGGTGCTGTGGTGCAATTTGGCATTAAAAAAGTTATTGCTGGAGAATCAAAGACTTTTTCGGGTGCGAAGGAGTTTATGGTATCCCACGGTGTGGAAGTAGTGGATTTAAATTTAGATGAATGTGAACAAATGATGAGTGATTTTATTACGACTAACCCGGAACTTTGGGATGAAGATATTGGTTGCGATTCGTTGTTAGTTGAATAACGGTAATCAGTCTGTACATACAAGCATAATTCAAGTTAAAATAATAAATAGAGTTCAAATTAAAAATATGACTCACATCACATCAAAAAAAGTGGTAAGAAGAGGAAGAATTTTTCCTGAATTGATTATAGCGCCAGAAGAATTAGCTAGACGAGAAGCGGAAGATGAAATATTTTATCAACGTTGTCGGGCAATTTTTAATCGTGTCCGTTCTGAATATATCGAAAGTCACTATGGTTGGTATATTGCCATAGAACCCAATAGTGGAGAATACTTTCTTGATCAAGATAATATTCAAGCTCATAAAAAAGTCCTTCAAAAATATCCAAAGGCTAAAAATTATGTGTTTTGCTTAAATGAAACAGGAACGACTGGGAGAATATGATTCAGGGAAATTTTGGTAGTGAGGGGCAGCTATTTTTTGAGATTGATTTGATTACTGCTGATGGGTTAAATCTACCTGTAGATGCGATGTTAGATACAGGATTTACCAAGTTTATGGCAATTAATACTCAAGATTTGGATGGACTGGATTGGGTTTTTCTTGGTAATGAACCTATGCAAACAGCACAAGGTGAATCAAGGTTTAATATTTATTTAGGTAGGGTAATATTGGATGGTAAGGAGTATGAAATTCCTGTTCATGTGGGGGATAATATTACAGAAGTTTTATTAGGTTCTGAATGGTTGAAGTTTTTGCGTTTGGTGGTGGATTTTCCAGAAAGTATTTTGACTTTGGGATAATTTTTTATTTCGCGCAAAGTCGCAAAGGAAGAATTGCAAGAACAAAGGTTTTTGTAATGTTACCTATTGTCATGGTAATACTTGCAATTAAGCACAATTTAAGTTAAAATAATAACTAGAGTTCAAGTTAAAAATATGACTCACATCACATCAAAAAAAGTGGTAAGAAGAGGAAGAATTTTTCCGGAATTGATTATAGCACCAGAAGAATTAGCTAGACGAGAAGCGGAAGATGAAATATTTTATCAACGTTGTCGGGCAATTTTTGAGCGTGTCCGTCCTCAATATATCGAAAGTCACTATGGTTGGTATATTTCCATAGAACCCAATAGTGGGGAATATTTAATTGATCAGGATAGAATGCAATCTCATAAAAGAATGTTGGAAAAATATCCTCAAGCTAGACACTTCGTTTTTTGTTTGAATGAAACGGGGACAACTGGCACAATATGATAGAGGGTTACTTTGGAGAAAATGGGCAATTATTTTTTGAGATTGAATTAGTTACTAATGATGGCTTGAATCTTGCTGTAGATGCCCTATTCGATAGTGGTTTTGCAGGTTTCATGGCTATTAATACACAAGATTTAGATGGTTTAGAATGGTTGTATAGTGGGGAGGAAATGTTACGGACTGCTAAAGGTGAATCAAAATTTCAGATTTATTTAGGTCAAGTGATATTAGACGGAAAGCAGTATCAAATTCCTGTGAATGTGGGTAAAGGAATTAATGAAATTTTATTGGGTTCTGAGTGGTTGAAGTTGTTGCGTTTGGTGGTGGATTTTCCAGAAGGTATTTTGACTTTGGGATAATTTTTTATTTCGCGCAAAGTCGCAAAGGAGCAGAGACGCAAAGAAAGAGAAGTGTTATAAAATATATATAGGTCAAATACCAGGATAAATTATGCCTACTCAAATTAATGCTCCTCCTGCTATTGATTATGCACCTCTGGAATTACAAGGGGAATTAATTGCTATGCAAGAATTAACAATTGAGGAATTATTAACTATTGCTCAAAGTCAAATTCCAGAAAGTCAGCAAGAATTACATTTTCAACTGTTAGAAAAAAATCAAAATAATCAATTAAGTGAATCTGATAGGTTATTGTTGAAATCGTTGCGGGTGAGTGCTGATTATTTAATGTTAAAAAAAGCTTATGCCTATGCACTTTTAAAGTGGCGAGGGTTTTCTCTTCCAGATTTTGAGCAATTAGTATAATACCAGTGTCATCTATTTCTAAATCTCTTCGTCAACAAGTTATTAATGAGGCTGGTTATAGATGTGAATATTGTCGCACTTCTAGCCGGTTAACAGGTATGCCTTTAGTTATGGATCATATTTTGCCTAGTTCATTGGGGGGAAATGATGAGCGAGAAAATTTAGCTGCTTGTTGTTATCGTTGTAATGAGTTTAAAGGAGCGAAAATAACAGCTAATGATCCTGTAACGAATGAATCTATATCTTTGTTTAATCCTCGTCTACAAAGATGGTTAGATCATTTTCAATGGGCAAATGGTGGTACTCATATTATTGGGATAACTGCTATTGGCAGAGGTACGGTTTTAGCTTTACGATTAAATAATGAAGATGTTGTCCAAGCTAGGGCTATTTGGATTAGTTTAAGTTGGCATCCTCCTAATGATTAATGATGGGGATTTTTGGGGTTTTTGTGTCATGCAAAGACGCAAAGTTTTAATCTTGTGCAAAATCAGTAAATTGTCTGATATGAGGCGCTCTAAAAGCTAAAACTATATCGCTTTTTGGTACTCCTAATTCTACCAATTCATTAGCTACCCCTTCCTCAGTTAAATCTCTCTGAATCCAGATTTTTCCATCTTTAATATCTACATGAATCATTGTACCATAGGTTCTATTTTCACCTTCCCAACCTATATGAATTACTAGATAGCGATTTCTTTGAATATCAAATATTAACTCGATTTCTGTTCCTTCAGAGCAATGACCGTCTGTATGTGTTGCTAACACTTGTTGTACTAATTCAGGGTAATCTAATTTTTCCATAACATTGGGAACTGGTTTAATTTCTGCAATTGCTTTACCTGCTTCAATGATAATAATGCTTTCTCCTGCTGCTACTTGGTGAAGATAGCTAGTGAAGTTTTTCTGGATTTCATCAATGGTTACGGTTAGCATGAGATGATGATTTAGGAATGCTTCTAGTATAGCAATGATCAAGATTTTTTATTTTATGTAAAGACGCAAAAAATCTAAACCGATGCAAAACCTGTAAACTGTCTGACATAAGGTGATCTAAAACCTAAAACAATATCTGTTTTCGGTACTCCTAACTCTACTAATTGATGAGGAATTCCTTCTTCTGTAAAGTCCCTTTCAATCCAAATTTTCCCATCTTTAATACTAATATGAATGGGAAACCAATAAATTCTTTTTTCATCTTTCCATCCTGTAACCAATAATAAATAAACATCCCTTTCTGTATCAAAAACAAGTTCGAGATTTTCTGAATCTTCTACACATTCTTCCTGTGCATATTTTTGGATGAAATTTTTAACTATTTCTCGATAATTTAATGTTTCCATAAGACTATAAAGTTATGAAGCTATTTGATAAATTACAGGTTTATATCTTGGTTCGGGAATGGGTTTACCTTCTATTTCCGCAGCTTTTAACCAAGCAGCTTTGGCTTTGAGAACTTCTTGCAGTGCTTCTTCTTCAGTTAAACCAAATCCTGAACAATATTTTAAATCAGGAATATCAGCAATATAACCTTCATCTTCTTTACTGTAGAAAATATTAATGTGATACTGCTTCATTGCTCATTCTCCAAAGTGAGTGCGTATTCTTCAATCAAAATCAAAAATTGACGAACCTGATAAGGAATAGCTTTACCATTGCGATTTTGTCAGTTAATAAGTTCGGGGATAGTTGGATGTGTAAAAATGTGATGACTACCGTTGATACGTGATAGGGAAAACCCAAAGGCTTCAACTAATGTCACTAAATCATCAAATTGAAGATTTTTAGATCCTGAAAGAACTTTCTCCAGTAATTTACGCTTTTTTGACATTACTTTATTTTATCATTTTTTTACATTAAATTCTATCCTAATTTCATTATAATGATTTCTGGGATGATAAAATATTAATTGAAGTTCTGTTACTTTGGCTAAATGATTTTCTGTATGTCTTGCTAATACTGTTTTGACTAATTCAGAATAATTCATTGTTTCTATAAAATAATCTCCTGTTTGATGAGTGGAAATACTAGCAATTTTAATTGATGTAAGGTATAATAGTTTCAATCTTTTATTTTCGTAGGTTGGGTTAAGCGCAACGCACTTAAATTATAAAGATGTTGGGTTTTGTTTCTCAACCCAACCTACATAACTATCATTATTTTTTTGCAATCTTACGAACTAAAACAAATTAATACCTACTGGGAGATTATGCTTACCTTATTTAATGAACCAAATTCCACTTCGTTACTAAGTTTTATAACAGAAAAAGTTAAATCACTTAACACGGAAGATAATAATAGTTGGATATTCTATGCTATTACTTGCTACTTCAATCCCAAAACATTTAAAAATTTAAAAGAAAAGAGTATAGCAATAAATAAATTGAGAACTTTCAAAAAACAATGGCTCTCCTAGAATTTGTTGTTTTAATAACAATATCTCTGAACGTTCTATCACTATAACGAAGTAAATAACCTGTTTTCATTCCCAAAATATTTTCTAGTTTAACTAGGTCAAGGTTTGATATATCTGCGATTTTACCAATAGTTCTTGTAGAAATTTACTGTGCATTATGATTACACCATGATATACAAAAAAAGGGATAAGCAAAACGCCTATCCCCAAAAAATCAAGTTATTAAAATTGAATAAAAAATCTAAACTGATGCAAAATCAGTAAACTGTCTCATATAAGGTGGCTTAAAACCTAAAACAATATCCGTTTTTGGTACTCCCAAATCTACCAACTCACTAGCTACCCCTTCCTCAGTAAAATCTCTCTGAATCCAGATTTTTCCATCTCTAATATCTACATGAATAATTGTCCCATAAGCCCTTTCATTATTTTCCCATCCTACATGAACTACTAAATAACTATTTCTTTCACAATCAAAAATTAACTCCTTTTCTGTTCCTTTGGAAGCATGATTTTCTGTATGTCTTGCTAATACAGTTTTTACCAATTCAGGATAATTCATTCCTTCCATAAAACAATCTCCTGTTTAATAGCTTCAAATATCAGTAATTTTAATTGATGTTCAGCAATGATTTCTTGAATAAACGGAATAAGAAAAAATTCTTTGTATATTTCATTACCAATCGCTAGATATAAAATGCGGTTGGGTTCTTTTTTTCTTAAAACAGAACGGTAATTTAGTGTTTGTCCTAAAGCTATATGAAATTCAGTAACTTCAGATTGACCTAAAAAAGATTTTATCTCAACTGCTATTTTTTGACCTTCCTTTTCTGCTCCTAATAGTCTTTCTGCTCCTAAATCAATTCTAAAGTCAAGAGTATCTACTGTAAATGATAAAGGATCATTAGTAATTAACCAACCATCTTTTTCTAAAGCTAACCTAACTGCATTGTGAAAAAAATCTTTTGCTGACATAAAAACTTATAATAACACCCTCCATCCCATTATATCCTCCCTCTGCGCTCTCTGCGTCTCTGCGGTTCGTTAAAAAAAAGGGATAAGCAAAACGCCTATCCCCAAAAAATCAACTAATTAATGATTTACGTTCCAGACTGCCAAGAATTGGTATAGTCAATTTGATCTGCTGTCAAACTATCAATGAAAATGCCCATAGCTTGCAACTTCAAACGAGCAATTTCTTCATCCACATCTCTAGGAATAGAGTGCAAACCAGCAGCTAAACTACCCTTATTCTTCACCAGGTATTCAACAGCTAAAGCTTGGTTAGCAAAACTCATATCCATAACTGCGCTGGGGTGTCCTTCAGCCGCAGCCAAATTAATCAAACGTCCTTGTCCGAGTACGACAACGGATTTACCATTTGTCAATTTATACTCTTCAGTGAAAGGACGGACATCCTTGATTTCCTTAGCATTAGCGGCTAAGTATTTCAAATCAAGTTCCAAATCAAAGTGACCAGAGTTACAAACGATCGCACCGTCTTTCATGACATCGAAGTGTTCACCGCGAACGACGTGCTTGTTACCTGTGACAGTAATGAAGATATCACCGTGAGGTGCTGCTTCCGCCATTGGTAGCACACGGAAACCATCCATAACGGCTTCAATTGCCTTGATGTGATCAATTTCGGTAACAATGACGTTTGCACCCATGCCACGGGCGCGCTGGGCTGTACCCTTACCACACCAGCCATAACCGACAACTACAACAGTTTTACCAGCTAACAAGATATTTGTAGCGCGGATAATCCCATCTAAGGTAGATTGACCAGTCCCATAGCGGTTATCAAAGAAGTGCTTGGTGTCTGCGTCGTTGACATTCATCGCTGGGAAGGTAAGAACGCCTTCGTTAAACATGGCGCGTAACCGCACGATACCTGTAGTGGTTTCTTCGGTGCTACCAATTAAATCAGCGATTTGATTTTTACGGTGTTGAACTAATTCTGCTACCACGTCGCTACCATCATCAACAATGATGTGGGGGCGATGATCTAAAGCTATTTGGACGTGACGGCTATAGGTAGCGGCATCTTCGCCTTTTTGTGCAAATACAGAAATTTCATGATCAGCTACAAGACTTGCAGCTACGTCATCTTGAGTTGACAAGGGGTTACTAGCAATTAAAACTGCATCAGCACCACCGGCTTTAAGCGCGATCGCTAAATGTGCTGTTTCTGTGGTAACGTGGGCGCAAGCTGAAATACGCAATCCAGCAAAGGGCTTTTCTTTCTCAAAGCGATCGCGGATTTGCTTCAATACGGGCATTTCTCTGCCAGCCCATTCAATGCGTTGTCTTCCCAAGGGAGCTAGGCCGAGGTCTTTAACCTCGTGCTTTAATCTGGGAGTGGTTGCAATCATGAAAATTATCCTTTAAAAAAATGAAACAGGTTTATAAGCCTTTACGTACTTTAACAAGGTTTTCTCATTACTAGCCATATTTTCTGAGAATTAGTAATCAGCTATTCAAAAAGTCCTGTGAACTAGCTTCACCTCTGATATGAGCCGTGTTAACACTAGATCGGGCTTTTTCTTTTTTCATCATTCTCTGGTAAGAATATAGCAACTCCAACGGGAATAGATGACAGGTGACAGGATATTGACATCTGATAACAAAGAATGTAGAGACGTTCCATGGAACGTCTCTACAAAGATTCTGATTTTTCTATTCCCTCATTGACACAAGGAGGTGTTTTAGTGATACTTCGATTTTTAGCGGTAGCAGGGACAATGGTAATTACCATCGGTTCTGTCACCAAAGCCACAGCCCAGTTTTCTCCTTTACCTTTTCTGCCCACTCCCAGTAGTTCAAGCAATAAGGTAGATGATAAGATGGTATCTGGCTGGATTAATTTAGATGGTCGTCCTTTATTTAGCATTACTGCCTCAAAAACCAAATTTCCCGAACGTTTTCAAAACATTCAACAGAATTTACAGGATATCACCCATAATTATTTACAGGCATCTGCAACGGAAGTTAAAGTGCAGAATCGCACAGTTAAAGGATTACTGACGATTTTTGTTAATGACCAATACCTGATGACCATTACCTACGAAGATGTTGGACAGGCAAACCCGTTAACATTAGCAAATCAAATTAGTGATGACTTAAAACAACACCTGCAACAAGCCAAACAAGAACGACAAACTCGGTTTTTAATTCAGCAAGGTGAAATTGCTGCTGTGGGGACACTGGCAATGATCATCATCAGTTGGGGTGTCAGGCGCTGGCAAAAGCGTTTAAGCAAGAATGCAGCCGATTCTATCCCGGCTATTTCCAAAGATACTGCACCAATTACCAAACTATTAAATCAACAACAACAGCAGCATCTTCAAGAAGTCAAAACTAGACTTTTTCAAATAGCACAAGCAGGGATTTGGGGCAGTGGTAGTTTAATTATTTTAGGACTATTTCCCTACACACGCGCCTTCCAAATTGGGATTCTCACCATTGCCCAAATTCCCATTAAATTAACTATTGTCGCGGTGGGAACTTATGTAGCTGTGCGGTTTACCTATGCCTTAATAGATCATTTTACCTCAACCATAGTGAGTGGTGGGGCTTTATTAACTCCAGAAACATCCGAACGTTTGCAGTTGAGAATATCCACATTTTCCGGCGTAACTAAAAGTATCACTACGATTATTTTTGTGGGTGCAGGTAGCTTACTAGCTTTGATATCTTTGGGGATAGATATCGTTCCGTTGTTAGCTGGTGCTGGTTTAGTCGGTGTGGCTATATCCCTCGCTTCCCAAAACTTAATCAAAGACGCAATTAACGGCTTTCTGATTATTTTTGAAGACCAATATGCCCTGGGTGATATGATTACTGTGGGTACTGTGGGCGGTTTGGTGGAAAAGTTGAATCTGCGAATGACTCAAGTTCGAGATTCGGAAGGACGCTTAATTACTATCCCCAATAGTGAGGTGAAGATTGTGGCTAATCTTTCTAGTCGTTGGTCACGGGCTGATTTAAGTATTCCGGTTTCTTACCAAGCGGATGTAGATGAGGCTTTGAAGATAATTAAAGATGTGGGTTTGGAGATGAGTCAAGATCCCGAATGGAAACATCAAATTCTGGAAAAGCCAAATGTTTTGGGTGTTGAGCATTTTAGCGATCGCGGTGTGATGATTCGTGTCTGGATCAAAACCCAACCGCTTAAACAATGGAACGTAGCGCGAGAATATCGTCGTCGCCTAAAAATCACCTTAGACGCAGCCGGAATTTATATTCCCGTACCGCAACAAGCAAATTGGATTAATGAGGTGCAGTTATTGAATTCTCAGGATGAGTTTTCCACAAGTGCAACATCAGAAACTTAAATTATCAAGTTTCTTTAGTCACATAACCATCTTTCATCTCAGTCCAGAAAATCGTAGAGGCGTTTCGTAAAACGTCTTTGCGTTTTTATATGTTTATCTATAAAGTAGTTGCTTTTATTAAAGGCAATTTTTGATCATGCTCTTGCCAGATTAGTAAATTTGTACTATACTATGAAAATAGTCTTCAAACCTGGAAAGACTTATGGAATAAGGATTTTAAGGACTACACCTATGATGAAGCATTATATTCTCAATCTTAACCCAACGGCCAAGCATGAATGGGATCGTTGTATTATCCGTGATCCTTTAACTGCAAAACGTCCAGATATAGCTAAAATAATTTCTGAAGCCGTAGGTGCAGATACAGGTAGTTATTTAGTCAGTGTAAATATTGAAGTCACGGTATTACAGGAAGCGCCAATACCATCACCAGAACAGCTTTCTCTGTCATTTCCAGAAGTGTCTGTACCCACCCAATTGAGGGAAGCAGCATAGAGATCCCCGACTTCTTTAAGAAGTCGGGGATCTAGAATCCAATCATAAGTTACAATAAAACTATCAAATTTGACTGTAAAGCCATGTCTGAATCAGTTCAATATATCACTAACGCACAGGGAGAAAAGGTTGGGGTACTGTTAAACTTAGAAACCTATCAACAACTAACTAACTTATCTGTAGATTCTGAATTATTGATTGGTTTAAGTATAGATGAGTTACAAGCTTTAGCAGAAAGTTCTTTATTTCCTAAAACTCAGACGCAATTACAGGAGTTATTAATTAAAAATTCTCAAAATCAATTATCAAAGGTTGAAACTGAAACTTTAGATAAATTATTAGCACAAGTTGACCAATTAAATATTATTAAAACTAGAGCTAGATACACATTAAATATTTTATAAAATCAGCAGCAAGTAGCATGAGTGTTTATATTTCTGCTTTTAGATCCCCGACTTCTTTAAGAAGTCGGGGATCTGGGATTTGTGGTATTTACCCTTCTATAATTTTAATCTCTTCTGCTGTTAGTTCGTAAAGTTGATAAACTAGCTGATCTATTTCTGTTTCTAATGCGGTTGTATCTGCTTTTGGATCTGATTTTTTAGCGGTGAGAATTTGATCAACAATTGCAGTAATATTTATATATTCAGGTTTATATTCAGGAACTTCCCGCAGAAAATATAAAACCAATTCCTGAAAAGCTTTAGTATTCAAATTATCAACTTTCAGCATTTCACCTTTATTGGTAGGTTTTTTAGCTTCCAGAATTACACCAACACTACTTTTAGCATCTTTACCATTATGAATAACAAAATCATTGCGTCCCTTAGTATTAATAAAATGATTTCCACCATAATATGTGTTCTTTAAAAAATCACCAATCAGATTTTTATGAAACTCTTCAGATTCAACTTCATTAATTTTCTCAATTAGACTTTGCAGATTCTTTTTAAAATGCTCAATATCATTTCTATTGGGTTTAACCTTGAGAAAGGCTTTATTTAATGATTCTCTGGGTTGTAGTTTATGGAAAGTCATTTATTTTAAATCTTTAATCAATTTATATTGTCCGTTGGGTTGACGCAAGGATACCCAACAAAATACAGGCTTTTAGTTAAGCCCAAAAATTAAACATAGCATTAGCCGATTCTATCTCTAATAGTAGCACAAAAAGTCAAGGGGTATTAATCAATCCTGTAAAAACGTATTTTCGTTACGTTATTGATAACATTCTCAATAATCTTGAGAATAGAGAGAGATATTCTCAATAAACATCAACTTTACCAATTTTGTGAAAATGTCCATTTAAAAAACTTATACTTCTCAAATAACGGTTGGTTGCTTTGGTTGAGACAAGGAAGCACAAAATTTAAATTCAAAATCAAGTCAGGGTAAAGCGCAATGCTAAACCCCTACTTTGCTATCATTATACCAAGTGCATAAAAATAATTTTTAGCAATTCAGCGCGAGTAAAAGGTTTAGTTAAATATCCCGAAGCACCGACAAATCTCGCTTTTACCTTATCTATAATTCCCTTATTGCTAGTCACAAAAATAATGGGAATATTTTTAAACAGGGAATTATTGCGGATAATCCGACATAGTTCATAACCATCAATTCCTGCCATATTTAAATCCAGTAAAATCAGATCCGGCTTATGTCGAATAATTGACATGACTGCTTTTACTGGTTCATTAATAGTTACCAAAGTAAAATTCTCATCTTCTAAATAACGGCTAATTTCCTTGAGAATTGTGGGACTATCATCTACAGAGATAATTTTGTAAGTCTTTTGTGTAGTTCTCGGATTGACTTTTACTTTTTGGGAATCAGCATCTATGTTACTATCAACAGTTTCGGGTTGTAAATCATCTGGAGGTAAATCAGCAATGTCTGTTACTAGCTGTTGAACCGCAACATTATTTTCAGAAATAATTAAAGTTTCTGGAGGAGGATCTTTGCTTAGTGCTACATCGGAAATAAATAATTTTTCCCTCACCGATTCTGTGCTATCTCCAGAAAATGGTAATAGACTGCCATTTGTTTTTGGTAATTTATCAAATGGAGGATCTGGCTCATGTAATACTATCGAACCCTTGACAATATAGGGGTATAAACTTAAAGCTAGTTGCAATTCATCCTGATTCATGATAATCGCTAGATGACGCAAGCTAAAACCCTTCATCCAATTAGTGATATTCTCTTTTAGTGGTGGTAATCTTTTATCCTGAAATTTGCTACTAACTAACAAATATGGACGCTGATAGGGAGAAGAGATATATCTACCAAGATATCGCCAATTTTGTAACTGATTTTGACATTCTTCGATGATAGTATTGATATCTAACTGACAAATTTTTGTCAAATCATGGATTGGTTCTGCTAATTCATAAGTGCCTGTTTTAATGAGGATAAACCATTCAATTACCTCTTTAACTAATTCTTGAATAAGTAATGTTGCTTGAGTAGGCAGAAGATGTTGTTCAGTGACAAGCCAGTTAATCGCTTCGTATTCTGGAGGTTGGTTTGGGAAATGATCATGATCTTCAGCTTCAAACACCAAGCGCATTTGTACGCGCACTTCATTATCTACGAGCGGTATTTGTTGATGGAGACGACGCATTTGTCGTTCTAATCTATCAAAAGGTTCTACGGAATGAGTCGCATAGATAATTTTTCCTTTTTCTATATATATCAACCAAGATACAGAGTTACTAAATGCTTGTAAACAGGTAGTTTCATAACAGTTGCTTAATTGTCTTAATAAACCTGCGGGAGGTAGTTTGGTAAATGTGCCAGTATTTTTCATATTTTTACAATTTTTTGGGCGGATACATCAATATAGTATGGGAAAAGATTAAATATCAGGCTGTAATATGATATCACTGGAAAATATAGTCATGATCACAAGTTATTAAATTATGAATATCAACGAAAAACATTTTCTAAAAATTCTCCTACCTAGCGATCTTGAATGTAACAATTTTTGTGGTTTTTTGTGCTAATTCTTGAGCATTTGCTTAGATATAAATCTCCTGCTTGTCAGATCTTTCAGCTATTTGATTTTGATAAATCATATAGTAATCCGAGGGAGAATGCTGAGATATTTCGGATAATTTAAATTCATCAACCGTCAGCATGATATTCGTCCTGTTTGGGGATTTAAGAATAATGAATTTATTTACCTGAAGACAGACGAAATCTCACATAGAATCTTTAAAAATTTATGGATGTAAATGTATATGTTGATTATAGCACCCAGCTATCGGACAAGAGCAAGAATAGCAAAGAAGAGAAAGTATTCATTTCCTGGAAATTACACCCAGGAACTTAGTTGTAATTCCCTCTGAGTGAGGTTATTCATACTTGAATTATGCAACGCCTAGTTATGAGGAGTTGGAGAGATATTTGGCAAATTTACCGCAAATCAATATCTTTACTGAAAAACTCAAGTATTTTCGACAAAATACCATAATTTTAGTCATACTAGCGCTAGAAACTATATACTTTGAGTAAAAGGAAAATAAGACTTTGGATTATAACATAACACAAAAAGTTATGATTGATACATTTAATCTTGACGAAGTTGTAGAATTTGCGGAAAATCCCGAACCCCGTTGCCCATGCGTGCTATTGCTAGATACCTCCGGCTCAATGCAGGGGGAACGAATCGAAGCTTTAAATCAAGGTTTGTTGAGTTTAAAGGATGAACTGGTAAAAAATTCTCTAGCATCCAGAAGAGTGGAAGTGGCAATTATCACCTTTGATAGTAGTGTAAATGTCGTGCAGGACTTTGTAACTGCTGATCAATTTAATCCGCCAATTCTCACAGCTCAGGGTTTAACCATCATGGGTTCAGCAATTCATAAAGCATTAGATATTATTCAAGAGCGTAAATCCCAATATCGAACTAATGGTATTGCTTACTACCGTCCCTGGGTGTTTATGATTACCGATGGTGAACCCCAAGGTGAACTAGATCATGTTGTCGAACAAGCATCCCAAAGACTGCAAGGAGATGAATCTAATAAGCGGGTGGCCTTCTTTACTGTGGGCGTAGACAATGCGAACATGAGCAGATTAAGTCAAATCGCTGTGCGGAGTCCACTCAAGCTGAAAGGATTAAATTTTATTGAGATGTTTGTATGGTTGTCCGCAAGTATGTCAGCGGTATCCCATTCTCAAGTAGATGAACAGGTAGCACTACCACCAATTGGGTGGGGATCTGTTTAGATGAAAATTACAGCTTGTTGTTTAAACTGAACTAGCTGTGGAAAACAAATTATATGAATACATCAAAACAGATTTCTCAATGGCGCATAGTAGCTGCATCTGTATGTGGAACTAGTCACTCAAAAAACCAGCAACTTTGTCAGGATGCTCACCATTGGCAACTATTAGCCAATAATGTGTTGGTAATAGCAGCAGCCGATGGTGCGGGTTCTGCTAAACTAGGAAAGGTGGGATCAATGATTGCTGTAGAAACGGCAATAGAGCATCTTTCTCGCCAAGAGATTACCAGTAATACCCTGGCTAATAATGATTTTTTGGGTTATTTGCTAACTGATGCTATGTTAGCAGCCCGCAAAGCCATAGAAATTGAGGCGGATATTTGTCACAATCAACCTCATGATTTAGCAACTACCTTAATTGTCATGATTGCTACACCAGAAATTGTGGCTGTGGGGCAGGTTGGTGATGGTTTAGCTGTAGCTAAAAATAGTATGGGTAATCTGATAGCCTTAACCATCCCCAGCAACGGTGAATATATCAATCAAACGACCTTTTTAACATCTCCGGATGCTTTAGAGACAGCACAACTGAAAATATGGCGGGAAGAGATAGTTAATGTTGGTGTGCTTACCGATGGGTTACAGATGTTAGCTTTAAATATGATTGTTGGTGAACCTCATAAACCTTTCTTTTTACCTTTATTCGAGTTTGTAGCTAACGCTGAAGATAGAATATTAGCCAAAGAACATCTAATGAGATTTTTAAGCTCTGATAAAATTACTCAGCGGACTGATGATGATTTGACTTTAGTTCTAGCTGCATTTATTAACTCATGAGTTATGGTAATCAGGAATTATTTGCAGGTTGGTGGATAACTCCTACCTCCTCACACCAGCTAAAGCCATCCTCTTGAGTTGCTGAACTTTTGACTGATTCCAATTACTTCACATAACCTTAATTCTGCCATGCAGGTACTACGTCCTTTTCCCAACCCGGAAATTCTCAACCTCTCTGTCAGTGTGGGACATGGTGGTGAAGCTTGTATCTATGCAGTGCCATTGGATGACAATCTAGTGGCGAAAATCTATCACAAACCAACTATCTCCTATGCCCAAAAACTGCGGGCAATGCTGGCTAATCCTCCTGTTAATCCGACGGACAATTTAGGGCATATTGCCATTGCTTGGCCACAGGAGTTGTTACAAGCAGCAGATAGTAGCGGTAAGATTGTGGGCTTTATTATGCCCCGGATTCGGGGAATGCGGCCAATTATGGATTTTTATAATCCGGGGATTCGCCGACAACATTGCCCATTGTTTAATTATCAGTATTTATTGCGGACTGCCCGTAACCTAGCCTCAGCTTTTGCGGCTTTGCACGCCAGCGGATACTGTATTGGTGATGTGAATGAGTCAAATATTTTGGTTAGTGATACGGCATTGGTGACATTGGTAGATACAGATTCGTTCCAAGTGACCGAACCATCAGAAAATCTGGTCTATCGTTGTTCTGTGGGTAAGGCTGAGTATACTCCGCCAGAATTACAGAATAAAACTTTTGCTGATTATGACCGCGAAAATTATCATGATTTATTTGGGTTGGCTGTACTGATTTTCCAATTGTTAATGGAAGGAACTCACCCATTTTCTGGGATATTTCAAGGTGGGATAGAACCTCCAACCTACCAGGGAAGGATACTTTCTGGGCATTTTACCTATAGTCAAAAGAAACAAGTCCCCTATTTGCCCACTCCGATTTCCCCTGGTTGGGATCTGCTTCATCCCAGCTTACAGGATTTATTTGTGCGTTGTTTTGAAGATGGTCATGACAATCCCCGGTTACGTCCTAATGCTCAAACTTGGTTATCGGCATTAGCGGCAGTGGAGGAAAGTTTGCTGACTTGTGCGGCTAATCCTCAGCATCTTTATCATAATCATTTAGATAAATGTCCTTGGTGTGAGAGGACTAGACGATTAGGTGGAAGAGATCCGTTTCCGTCACTCGTAGCGATCGCTTCTAAACAACATCTGCAACCACGCCAAAAACCTCAGTCTAAACGTCGCTATGTTCCGACTCCACGGATTACTCAGCCATTAAAATCAAATTATCCGGTCTATCATTGGCAACCCATAAACCAGCAGTTTTATCATGTTCCGTCTCGGAAAAAGTTAAACCCCAAGATATACGGTTTCATTGTTGGGGTGATGGGATTGGGTCTTTTGGGTTATTTGGACGTAATGATTAAATTTACCCGTCCTTTTGTTTCCCAAAATCCTTATACTCAACAAAGTTTGATGTCTCGTGCTGCTAATCAAACTCCTGATTTACCAAAGCTTTCTTTTACGGATTATTATCAGCGTGGTCATACTGCTTATCAACGGCAAGACTATGAACAGGCAGTGGTCAACTTTACCCAAGCTATTAAAAAGAATCCCCAGTCTGCCAAAAGCTATATAGATTTGGCTAATTCCCAGTACAATTTAAATAATTATGAAGCTGCATTGGCTAATTATAACCAAGCTTTGAAGTTAGATCCTCAAGAAGTTAAAGCTTATGTAAATCGCGGTAATGCTTATTATATGCTTGCTAACTATAGTAGTGACCCTAACAGAGAATATAAACAAGCAATCGCGGATTTTAATGCTGCCATCAATATAAATAAAAATGATGCTGAGGCTTATATCAGAAGGGGTGTTGTGCGATTTGAAATCAATAAATACATCAATAATTCTTTTCACGAATACGAAAAATCAATTGCCGATTTTACTGAAGCCATTAAACTCAATTCATCAAAAGTAGATGCTTATTTTCAACGGGGTTCGGTTCGCTATCAAATGGCTCAATATAGCACTAATTATGCAGCAGAATATAAACAAGCGATCGCCGATTTTACTGAAGCAATTAAACTCAATTCTCGGTTGGCTAAAATTTATCTAAAACGTGGTATGGCCTACTATGAACTAGCACAATATGGAGAAGGTATAGCTGATAAAAATCATGTTCAAGCAGTTGCGGATTTAGAAGCAGCCGCTAAAGTTTCTTTAGAAGAAAATGATATGGATAATTATCAACAGTCCCTCAGTAGCATTTGTATTGTTGTCGCTAATAAATGTGACAGTTTATTATCTAACTCAACCCTACTTGGACAAAGTAATTGATATAAAAGGAGTTCAGGAGTATGACTAACGCCATACTCCTGACTTCTGCTATAAATATTTTACAGATAAAATATCTTAATTTACTTATTCTTTATAATTTTCTAGAAAATAACAGTTAAATTATGTTTATCTACCCAAGAAAGAGAAAGAAAAAAGTATTCAAGTTCTCTGCCATCATTGTGCATTCTCTTCATTTCCATCAGTTGAAATTATCACCCACCTGCAAATTTTTGAGGTAACTACATGAAAGCAGTGATTTTAGCAGGAGGTCTGGGTACAAGGTTAAGTGAAGAAACCAGTATCAGACCCAAACCCATGGTTGAAGTTGGTGGTAAGCCAATTCTCTGGCACATAATGAAGACTTACTCAGCTCACGGTATTCATGATTTCATTATTTGTTGCGGTTACAAAGGGTACGTTATTAAAGAATACTTTGCTAACTATTTTTTACATATGTCAGATGTGACATTTGATATGCGATTTAATCAAATGAATGTCCATTCTGGATATGCTGAACCTTGGCGCGTCACCTTAGTAAATACAGGTGATAATACAATGACAGGTGGGCGGTTAAAGCAAGTTCGTGAACATATTGGGAATGAAACCTTTTGCTTTACCTATGGTGATGGTGTCAGTAATATCAATATTACAGAATTAATTAAATTCCATCAAGAACAAAAGACATTAGCAACACTTAGCGCAGTGCAACCAGCAGGAAGATTTGGCGCAATTTCTTTAGGACAAGAACAAACTAAAATTACCAGTTTTCAAGAAAAACCTGAAGGTGATGGTGCTTGGATTAATGGGGGCTATTTTGTTCTAGAACCACAAGTAATTGATTTTATTGCTGATACTTCAACTGTGTGGGAGAAAGAACCATTAGAAAAGTTAGCTAATTTAGAACAGTTATCGGCTTACAAACATGATGGTTTTTGGCAACCCATGGACACATTAAGAGATAAAAACTATCTTGAAGACCTTTGGAAAAGTGGTAAAGCTCCTTGGCAAGTTTGGGAATAGAAATTTTGGATTTAGGAAAAATTACTAATGTATGATTTTGCGATTATTGGTGGGGGAATAGTTGGACTTTCCACAGCCATGGCTTTAGGAGAACGTTATGCAAATGCCAAAATACTAGTCTTAGAAAAAGAGAGTGAATGGGCATTTCATCAAACTGGTAATAATAGCGGTGTAATTCATTCGGGGATTTACTATAAACCAGGAAGTTTTAAGGCGAAATTCTCCCGGGATGGCAGCCGTTCCATGGTAGAATTTTGCCAAAAGTATGATATTGATCATGATGTTTGTGGCAAGGTAATTGTTGCCACTAATGAACAAGAATTACCCCGCTTAGAAAATCTCTACACCCGCGGTTTAGAAAACGGTATTCCTGTTAAAAGAATTAGTCCTCAAGAAGTCAAAGAAGTTGAACCTCATGTTAGTTGTGTAGGTGGAATTCGGGTATTTAGTACAGGAATTGTTAATTACAAACAAGTTTGTTTAAAATACGCGGAATTAATTCGCAATCAAGGGGGAGATTTACGTCTCAATACCCAAGTTGTGAAAATTACCCGCAGTGGCAAAAATCAGGTATTAGAAACTAACAAGGGCAGTTTTGAAACTCGATTTGTGATCAATTGTGCCGGATTACATAGCGATCGCATTGCAAAATTAGGTAAAGCTAATCCTGAAGCTAAGATCGTTCCCTTTCGCGGCGAATATTACGAACTTACCCCCGCAAAACGCTATCTGGTCAAAACTCTCATTTATCCAGTTCCTAACCCAGATTTCCCCTTTCTCGGTGTGCATTTCACCCGGATGATTGATAACAGTGTCCACGCCGGACCAAATGCAGTTCTCAGTCTCAAACGTGAAGGTTACAAAAAAACCGACTTTGATTTTAGAGATTTTGCCGAAGTGATCACCTATCCCGGCTTTTGGAAATTAGCAGCAAAACACGCTGACGAAGGGATTCAAGAAATCATTCGTTCCTTTAGTAAAGCAGCCTTTGTCAGAAGTCTGCAAAAACTAATTCCCGAAGTCCAAGCAGAAGATGTAATTCCTACCCATGCAGGAGTTCGCGCTCAAGCATTAATGAATAATGGTGCGCTTGTTGATGACTTTTTAATCATTGCAGGTGAGAACTCTATTCATGTTTGCAATGCACCTTCACCCGCTGCAACTTCTTCTTTGGAAATTGGTAAAGCTATAGTTAAGCAAATACCAGAACCTACTCATTTGCACAGTTTAGTAAGTTAGTAGGGTGCGTCAGATACTAAAAATCTGTTAACTTTACTAACAAATCAAGTCTGACGCACCCTACAAGAGAATTTTATTTGCGAACTCTTCAAAAACAACTTAATTTTACACATCAAAAATTTTAACAATCATGAAGATTTTAGTAACTGGAACAGAAGGTTATCTTGGTTCTTTATTGCCTTCTTTATTAATGCAAAGAGGACATGAAGTAATTGGTGTTGATACTGGTTTTTATAAGGTTGGTTGGCTATATAATGGCACTCACTTAACAGCTAAAACTCTCAATAAAGATATTCGTGATATCAATCCCGAAGATTTAGAAGGTGTAGAAGCTATTGTTCACATGGCGGAATTATCTAATGATCCTACTGGACAATTATCTCCTACCATTACTTATGATATTAATCATTTAGGTTCAGTTCGTCTAGCTAATTTGGCAAAATTAGTAGGTGTCCGCCGTTTTGTTTATATGTCCTCCTGTAGTGTGTACGGTGTGGCTAGTGAAGGTGATATTACAGAATCATCACCAGTTAATCCACAAACAGCTTACGCCGAATGTAAAACATTAGTAGAAAGAGATGTTCAACCATTAGCTGATGATGATTTCTCTCCTACTTTCATGCGGAATGCTACTGCTTTTGGTGCTTCTCCCAGAATGCGATTTGATATTGTTTTAAACAACTTGGCTGGCTTGGCTTGGACTACCAAAGAAATTAAAATGACCAGTGACGGTACACCGTGGCGGCCATTAGTTCACGCTTTAGATATTTGTAAAGCCATTGTTTGTGCTTTGGAAGCACCCAGAGATATTATTCACAATCAAATCTTTAACGTTGGTGATACAGCGAATAATTATCGAGTTAAAGAAATAGCAGAAATCGTTGCTGATGTCTTTCCTGGTTGTCAATTATCTTTTGGTACTAACGGTTCAGATAATCGCAGCTATCGAGTATCTTTTGAAAAGATTAACACTATTCTTCCCGGATTCAAGTGTGATTGGAATGCTCAACTTGGTGCTAGTCAACTATTTAATTTGTTCAAGCAAATTGATATGAATGAAGATACTTTCTTGTCTAGAGGTTTCACCCGCTTGAAACAATTAGAGTATCTAATTCGCACAGAACAAATTGACAAAGATTTTTTCTGGAATAAGCAGGAAAATTATTAATTTCTTCCGAAAATATCGTAGGTTGGTTTGAGCGACAGCAAAACCCAACATGATTAATAATTTTGTTGGGTTTTGGGTAACATACGTCAACCCAACCTACATTTTCTTAACCGAACATTATTGCATCAAGGTGGATTAAATTGAATTTTCTCAATTTAAGATATTCGATTTAAACACTTCTCTTAGATTTATACCAAGTAATATCCTCATACCAGGATTACCATATAATGCAAAAGTTACTAACTATTGCTATTCCTACATACAATCGTGCTGCATTGCTAGATAAACAACTGGCTTGGTTAGCAATAGCAATTAAAGGTTTTGAGTCGGAATGTGAAATTATTATTTCTGATAATTGCTCAACAGATAATACACCAGGAGTCGTCAAAAAATGGCAATCTGTTTTTAGTAATACTGTATTTATAGCGAATAGAAATCGGGAAAATATAGGGTTAATGCCGAATATTGCTTTTTGTCTTCAAGCTGCTCGTAGTAAATATGTTTGGACTGTGGGTGATGATGATCCAATTCAGGAAATAACCCTAGCTCATGTCGTAACTACAATTAAAAGAAATCCCAGTTTATCACTGATGTTTCTTAACTGTTGTGGACGTGATCACAAAACAAATCAAGTTTTGGTAAAACACTGGTTTCCTAGTGATAGTGATGAAATAATTACTAATAGTAAACCTGTATTTGAACAGTATTTACAGAATAGTTTTGGTGGGGTACTATTCATGACCGCTACCATTTATAAAACTGAACTAGTTCAGAAAGCTTTACAACAGTGGACTACTTCTTGTAAAAATTTGGCATCCCAAGCATATTGGACTGGATTTTGTGCGGCTCATGGAAATGTAATTGTCACTCAAGATAATTATTTGGAATGCACAATGCACGCTAGTTCCTTAGAAGAAAATCCTCGCTGGTCATTAATGATGCGATATGTTTATATCCCAGAGGTTTATCTGAAGTTGTTAAACTTAGGATATTCTCCTCAATTTTGCCAACGGATGATTCTAGAAAATATTTTCAAACTGAGTGATTGGAAAATATTACTAGGTGCTTTTAGAAGATGGCCAGTTCTAGCCACAAATATTATAATTAACTACTTGCAATTGCTAGGAAAATTTATCTATCAACTGAATTTCAATCAGAAAAAATCAGATATAGCTTGATGAAGATTCTCAAATTTTTTTCTATCAAAAACCATGAACAAACTCCTAACTATTGCTATTCCTACTTACAATCGAGCCGATTTACTAGATAAACAATTAACTTGGTTATCTCAGGCTATTAAAGGATTTGAAACAGAATGTGAAATTTTAGTTTCTGATAACTGTTCTACGGATCATACTCAATCTATCATTAATAAATGGGAGAATCTTCTCCAAGATATCACATTCAAATCAAATAAAAATCCTGAAAACATAGGCGTAATGCGAAATATTTTTCATTGCCTAAGTTCTGCCACAACCAAGTATGTTTGGACAATTGGTGATGATGATCCCATTCAAGAAAGAGCAGTCGCTTATGTGATGGATAAAATTAAAAATATTGATAATTTATCATTATTGTTTTTGAATTTTTCTGGTCGAAATCAAATTACTGGTGAAGCAGTACATCCACCAAAAATAGTTGGTAATCGCTGGTTTGATGCGGATACTGAAGATGGTAAAGGTGATGGTAAAGCAATATTTGAACATTGTTTTACTAAAAGTGTAGGAGCAGTAATTTTTCTAACTGCTACAGTATATCGTGCTGATTTAATTAAACGCGCTCTCCAAATTTGGCCAACTGCTAGTAATAATTGGATATCTTTAGCATATTTAGCCGGTTATTGTGCTGCTAATGGCAAAGTAATTGTCACTAAAGATGTCTATTTAGAATGTATTGTTGGTGTTAGTTATTGGCAAAAAGAACCAAAATCTGCACTTTTAATGCAATACCAACATATACCTGAAGTTATTTTAAAACTTGAGCAAGTTGGTTATTCTAAAGCATATTGTTGTCGGATGCTTTTACAAAATTACCATGAAGTAGACCTGAAAGTTTTTTTAGGAGCGATGAGAAAATGGCCTGTATCGGCTATTAAGACAGTAATTCCTTTTTTAGGTTTAGCTAGTGTGGCCGTATTGGAATTAATACCAATGAGAGAATTTAAAGTAGCAGAAACAGAAATGGAGAGAGCAACGACTTCAGAAGTCAGAAACTATAAGGGATAAATCACCAATTGTTTGGAAAAAATAACTTTTGATTGGGAGGTATTTGGATTGTGATTAATAAAGTTGCAGAAAAAATATCAGTCTTAAAAGATGAGTTAGCTTATCAAGTGAAACTTTGGCATCATAGCAAAAATTTACCTGCTATTAGTGCAAAAGATCAATTGATTGTTGATACCCTAAAAACATCAGGTGTTTATATCACATCTTTGGAAAATTTAGGTTTTTTATCTACAGCTACAATGTTAGCTACTGCTAATAGTTGTACTGATAGGATGGTAAATCCTAGAGATATCCATGCAGGATATAAGTTACCGCAAATTTATACGGTTACAGATTTACCAGAATTCTTTAATTGGGGAATTGAAACCCGATTACAAAACATCATTGAACATTATATAGGTTTACCTATTGCTTTTCATGGTGTTCATGTGCGGAAAGACTTTCCTAATGAAAAACAATTGGAAACTTTACTATGGCATAAAGATTCTGAAGATAGACGCATGATTAAGGTGATTATCTATCTAAATGATGTAACTGAAGAACATGGACCATTTGAATATATTCCCCTACCTGCTAATTCTCTAGAACAAGTAAATAATTATCGAGTTGATTATGAGTTGTGGCGGGTAAATTTTTTAGGAATTAACGATGATAAAATGATGAAAGTCATTCCTAAATCAACTTGGAAATCATGTCTTGGTAAAGCTGGAACTGTGATTTTTGCAGATGTAAGAAATATTTTGCATCACGGAACTGTGAGAAACCAAGAGCGGTCAACACTATTTTTTACATACACAGCTAACTCTCCTAAACGACCTGAACTTTGTACACAATATCATGATGATACCTTTCCCGAAATAAGTCAACAATTAGGATTAAAGGTATAAACCTGAAATGCAAGAATTGAAATCTTGTAAGGGCGAAGCATTCGGGTGATAATCTATCGCCAAAACCATTAATTTTATGTCCGAATGCTGATGCCTACGGCACGCTACGCGAACGCCCCTACGATTCTGTTATGCTCAATAAAACTTTCCTAAATAACCATGATTTTTACCTCTACTAAACTTGCTGGTGCTTTCATTATTGACTTAGAAGAAAAGCCTGATTCTCGTGGTTTTTTTGCTCGAACTTTCTGCGCTGATGAATTTTTAGCACATGGCTTAAAACCAACAGTTGCCCAATGTAATCTTTCTTTTAATCATAAAAAAGGCACATTGCGGGGAATGCACTATCAAACTCTTCCCGCAGCGGAAACAAAATTAATTCGCTGCACTCAAGGAGCTATTTATGATGTGATTGTGGATATGCGTCCTGAATCTCCCACTTATCTAGCGCATATTGGTGTAGAACTGAGTGCAGAAAATCGTCGCGCTCTTTATGTCCCAGAAATGTTTGCTCATGGTTATCAAGCTTTAACAGATGGTGCAGAAGTTGTCTATCAAGTGGGTGAATTTTACACTCCTGGATATGAACGAGGTTTACGTTATGATGACCCAATTTTAGAAATTTCTTGGCCATTGAATGCAACGGAAATGTCTGATAAAGATCGGAATTGGCCGTTACTAGAATCTATTTTAATAGGAGTTTAATCATGATTATTGTTGATAAAGCTTTACAAGCACGGGCTGCATTAGGTAAACCAGTCAAAGTGGCCATGATTGGCGCTGGTTTTATGGGTCGAGGCATTGCTAATCAAATTATCAATTCTGTGCCAGGAATGGAGTTGGTGGCTATTTCTAATCGGCATATTGATTCAGCTAAACGAGCTTATTTAGAAGCAGGAATTGAGGATATCAAGATTGTTGCTAATTTAGCCGATTTAGAAGAGGCGATCTCTGAAAATAAATATGCAGTCACCGAAGATGCTATGCTCTTGTGTGAAGCAGATGGCATAGATGCAATCATTGAAGTGACGGGAACAATTGAATATGCTGCTCATTTGGTGATGTGTGCGATCGCTCATTACAAGCATATCATCCTCATGAATGCCGAACTAGATGGCACAATTGGTCCCATCCTCAAAGTCCATGCAGACCGCGCTGGAGTCGTCCTGAGTGCCTGTGACGGCGACCAACCAGGGGTAGAAATGAACCTGTATCGCTTTGTCAAAAGCATCGGTTTAAAACCCCTCCTGTGCGGTAATATCAAAGGTTTACAAGACCCCTACCGCAACCCCACCACCCAAGCCGGTTTTGCCCAACGCTGGGGACAAAATCCCGCCATGGTAACAAGCTTTGCCGATGGTACAAAAATCTCCTTTGAGCAAGCCATAGTCGCCAACGGCACAGGCATGAAAGTAGCCAAGCGGGGGATGTTGGGATATGATTACACCGGTCATGTGGATGAAATGACCAAAATGTATGACATTGACCAACTGCAAGAATTAGGCGGTATCGTTGATTACGTAGTTGGCACTAAACCCGGTCCAGGAGTATTCGTATTTGCTACCCACGAAGACCCCAAACAACGCCATTACCTCAACCTTTATAAACTCGGTGAAGGCCCCCTCTACAGTTTCTACACCCCCTATCACCTATGCCATTTTGAAGTTCCCCTCTCCGTAGCTCGGGCTGTCCTCTTCCATGATGCTGTGCTTGCACCAATAGCAGGTCCCGTTGTTGATGTCGTCACCACTGCCAAAATTGATCTCACAGCCGGAGAAACCCTTGATGGTATTGGTTATTACATGACCTATGGACAATGTGAAAATTCCCCCATTGTGCAACAAGAAAACCTACTCCCCATGGGTCTGGCTGAAGGATGTCGCTTAAAGCGCGATATTCCTAAAGATCAAGTCCTCACTTATGATGACGTGGAACTACCTGAAGGCAGACTTTGCGATCAATTACGCGCTGAACAAACCGTTTACTTTGCTCCTGCGAAAACTTTAGCACTCACAAAATAATTTTCAAATCAGCAACAAGATAATTCAGAGGTTTCCTGATATTTTCATTTAACCTCTGAATTTACATATATACAACAGATAACAGAGATTATTTTCATAATCTTGTGAGGTTTTGCATGATTCAAGCTCATATTAAACTAGATAAATTAATTGATAAAAAATAAGTGATAAAACCTAGTAATGCAACATGAAAAATTAAATTCCTAGAGAATAAATATTAAAGCCAATTGTCAATTACCAAGTCGTAGGGAATCCGGTATGAAAATAGCTCTCGTCCATGATTACTTAACTCAACGCGGTGGAGCAGAGCGCGTATTTGAATTACTGTGTAAACGCTATCCCGATGCTGACATTTTCACCTCATTATACGACCCGCAGAAAAGTATTGATTTAGGTGAACGAATTATCAATACCACATTTTTGCAAAAAATTCCTGGTGCAACCAAATATTTTCGGATGTTAGCTCCTTTGTATTTTCCTGCATTTCGTTCCTTGGATCTCCAAGATTATGACCTAATTATCAGCAGTAGCACCAGTTTTGCCAAAGCAGTACGGAAAAAACCTGAAGCTAGACATATTTGTTTTTGCCATAATGTTACCCGCTTTTTATGGGACACAGAAACATATTTACGGGAATACGGAGATTATAGATACTTTGCTCCTCTCATCGAAAGAGTTTTTCAAATGATGAGAAATGTAGACCTGAAATATGCTCAAGAACCCGATCTCTACATTGCTAACTCTAGCATTGTTGCCCAGCGAATTCGAAAAATTTATCACAAACAAGCCATTGCCATTAACTATCCAATTGATACTAGCAACTTTGTTTTTTCCGATACAAAAGAAGAATATTACTTGGCATCGGCGCGGATGATAAGTTATAAACGTCTTGATATAATAGTCGAAGCTTTTAATTGGTTAGGCTGGAACTTATTAATATCAGGTGATGGACCAGAACAAGAAAGATTAAAAGCCCACGCATTACCAAACATCCAATTTCTTGGTCATGTTAGTGATAGAGAACGTAAAGACTTATTTTCTAAAGCTAAGTCAATTATTGTTGCAGCTTTAGAAGATTATGGATTAGTTCCAGTCGAGGCAAACGCTAGTGGTACACCAGTTATTGCCTATGGAGCAGGTGGAGTCTTAGATACTCAAATACCAGGGAAAACTGGGGTGTTTTTCAAAAGACAAACACCATGCTCTTTACAAGCAGCAATACTCGAAGCTGGAGAAATAGCTTGGGATTACGAAACTATCCGTAATCATGCTGTTAGCAATTTCTCAGAACAGTCGTTCTTTAGTAAAGTTGAGCAAGTTATTGGTAAAACTAGTAGTTCGTCAAATTTATTTTGACGGTTAATGATCGGAAAAAACTTCTGTTTTTCCCTCCCCTACTCCCCCTGCCCCTCCTCTCCCCCTGCTTGCCTTTACCCGTCATTTTTGGATTGACAGACCACTAGTGCAGCATGGCAAAAATAACTAATCATTAAAAATTCCTAGAAAGCTTATATAATTTGCTTTTTTAATTTTTAATTCTGCCCTGCGGTATTAGAGGTGTGCATCGCTAATTCATTTAATTTTTAGGTGTTTGCGTAGTGTATCGCAGATAAGGATAATAAAAGTGGTTCAAACTAGTCTAAATCCCAATATAAATCCAGCATCAGAAACAGAACCAGGTTATGGACAAATGTTTGCAGTAATTCTGCGAAGATTTCCCTGGTTATTATTAGTATTGCTGAGTTCTACTGCTATTGCTGGCATCATCACCTTGAAAACAGAACCCAGCTTCAAAAGCACCATGCAATTGTTAGTAGAACCTAACTATCAAGGCAAGAAAGAAACTGATAACACAGAAAGTCAATTCACTGATACTAATGTGGAGGTAGATACTGCTACTCAATTAAACTTGATGCAGAGTTCTGGACTGATTAAAAAAGCAGTTGATAAACTCAAAGCTAAATATCCAGACTTAACCGTAATGGATTTAAAAAAATCCTTAGTCTTAACTCAAATTAAGAGTCCAGAGGATAAGGTTGCCACTAAAATATTTCAAGTTGATTATACCAGTAACGATCCAGGAAAAGCCCAAAAAGTCCTGCAAACAATACAGCAAGTTTATTTAGAATACAACAAACAACAGCAAAATTCGCGGTTACAAAAAGGTCTCCAAGTCATTAGAGACCAATTAAGAAAAGCGACAGATGAAGTAACTGTTTCCGAAGCAAATCTACAAAGGTTTCGCAGAAATCAAAATCTAATTGATCCAGATGCTCAGGCTAAAACCGTAGAGACAGCTTTAAATACTGTCCAACAAGAACGACAAGCAACTCGTTCTTTGTATGAAGAAGCTTTAGCAAAGCAAAAATCTTTGCAAGTACAACTAAACCGTTCTCCACAAAATGCCTTAGTTTCTTCTCGTTTGAGTCAGTCTACCCGCTACCAAGGCTTACTCAACGAAATCCAGAAAACCGAACTGGCTTTAGCACAAGAACGTTTACGTTTCACAGATGATACTCCCGGCGTTCAAAAATTAAACGAACAACTGCAAAGTCAAAAACAACTTTTACAAAAAGAAGTTAGTAGAACTTTAGGAGAAAAGACGAATCCTGCCTTTAGTTCTAGAGACAATCTTTTAGAACAAGGACAACTAGGACAAATTGATCTGAATCTCACAGGTCAATTAGTAGAAACCCAAACTACCATCGTTGCATTAATCGCCCGCGATCAAACTTTAGCCACAAAAGAGAAAGAATTACAAGCCGAACTCAAGCGGTTTCCTTCTCTATTGGCTTATTACAATCGCATTCTTCCCCAACTACAATTTAGCAGAGAAAGATTAGAACAATT
Organism: Dolichospermum flos-aquae CCAP 1403/13F; assembly: GCF_012516395.1. Lineage (GTDB taxonomy): Bacteria > Cyanobacteriota > Cyanobacteriia > Cyanobacteriales > Nostocaceae > Dolichospermum > Dolichospermum lemmermannii. The sequence goes on along the minus strand of NZ_CP051206.1, from coordinate 4,135,054 downwards.
ATTAAGAGCCGAACAAAAGTTACGCCAAGAACTTTCTAAAGGTGGATTTAATTGGGAAGTGGTAGAAGAACCACAAGAAGGTTCTCAAACTGGGCCTAACATGAGACAAAATCTCTTATTAGGAGGAGTCATTGGCTTAATGTTAGGAGGGGCTGCTGCCTTCATTCGTGAAGCATCTGATGACGCTGTACATACTACTGCGGAATTAGAAAAACAGGCTGCTCTCCCCTTATTAGGAACAACTCCTAAATTGCCACCTGCTAGACCCAGAGAATCAATGATCAAATTGCCATTTGGCAAACCAGAAGTTCTGGCTCCTTGGACAATTCAAGTATTACAATCTTCTCCCCGCTGGGAATCACTTGATCTCATTTACAAAAATATCGAACTGCTGAATAAAGTCTCAGATTTAAGATCATTAATGGTAACATCAGCATTACCAGATGATGGTAAATCAGCTTTGGCATTAGGTCTAGCCATGAGTGCGGCTCGTCTACATAAAAAAGTCTTACTAATTGATGCTAATTTACGCGATCCTAATCTGCACAAACAATTAAATCTTCCTAATGAACAGGGACTTTCCAGTTTATTAGAAAGTGAAGTTAATCTGCCTAATCATATTAGTGTTCCTTACTCTGGATCATCTTACATTGATATTTTGACAGCCGGACCAATCCCGACAGATCCTGCCCATCTTTTGAGTTCTCCCCGCATGATCCAATTGATGGCTGCATTTGAAGAAAATTATGATTTGGTAATCATAGATGCCCCCTCAGTGCTTGGTTTAGTGGATGCTATGCTCACAGCATCCTCTTGTCGAAGTGTGGTAATGATGGCCAGCATGGGTAAAGTAACGCGTACCCAACTTAATCAAGCCACAAGGATGTTGAGTAAGTTAAATTTGATTGGTGTTGTGGCTAATGGTGCATCTCCATCTGATAGCACCTATGTACCTTATGTCAAGCCAAAACAATTGGTTTTACAACCGGTAATGGAAGAATAAACCAGAATATTTGCTCAATATTTAACCAGCTACGATAGATTTACCCCTGCACTTGACAGGGGTTTTTGCATTTAAACAACAAGATCAAAGATCCCCGACTTCTTAAAGAAGTCGGGGATCTAAGTTGAGGAACTAATCCGCTCTAGAGTTATTTTTATTTACCTGATAAGCAAACTATAAGATGTTTTATAAACACAAAATGTTGGTTAATTTTATTTAGTTACCGTTAATTCATTTTACCATATCTTAATATTGTGGAGAAAAAAGTAATATTTATTTAAAGAGTGAATAAAGAAGTTGTTTCTTGATGATTTATTTATCAAGAGTCTTATATTGTAGAGATTGAAACCCATCATCTAACTTTCAAAGACAAGAGCAAATAAATTCAGAAATTAAAGCGGATTCCTATATGTATTTTAATATAAATAAATTTTACAAGGAGGAACGCTGGTTAGTCATAAAAGTTAAATCTGCTGATCTTTAATGTATTTTTTACGATTGAGAAAATTTTAATTTCCTGATCGTAGAGATCAAGTCAATCTTTTACTACTTTATCACTTTTAATCTATGCCAATTTCAGTCATTTCTAGTCTAAATAATAACTCTATTATACCTCAGTCATCTGAAAATTTTAACTTCCTATCATGTACCTTGCAATGGCGGAGAGGAAAGTTATTAGTGAAAGCTTCTGAAAAATTGCCACAGCCCCATTTAGCTGCACTAGAAAATGAAGCATCGTTAATAGATTGCTTAAAACATTCTCCAGTTAGTTTAGTGAGCATAGATCCAAAAATTGGTGATTCTTTATTAAAAGTTTGGGCAAATGCTTGTCAAAAAGCTAATAAGCCGATATTTATAAACATTTCTGTTTATCGAAAATCGCCAAAAAAAGGTAATCAAATTTTCAGGAATTTACGAATCATAATTGATTGGACTTGGGCTTTATTTCTGCTGCTGTTTATGAGTCCAGTCATACTAGGAGGATTGATAACTATACAGATATATTCTCCCAAGTTGTTGTTTGATTATGAGTGGTATGTGGGAGAAAATAGACAACTTTTTCGAGCTATTAAATTTAGCTCAACAGCTAAACATGAAATGACTAATTTAATTGTTGTATTAGGTACATTTTTTCTAAATAATTTATCTAATGGATTGAATCTATTTCAAGGAAAATTTTGCCTACTTAATAATCGTTGTTTGTCTTTAGAAAATGCGGTTAAATTAAGCTTAGAAGCCCAGAGCAAAAAGTTAAATCAAAAACATAACTTCAGCGGTGCATGGCAAATAGAGAATAAGGTCAATTTGCCTATAGTTTAGAATAAATATATTCACTCTGTGTTTTTAAGCGCTTTTATCTAATTGATGAATACTTCCTGTTATCATCTTGATGACCATGAATTATGTACCTAATTAAAAAATAAGAAATATCATGCAAACAGCGATTTGTACCGTATTTGAAAAAGACTATCATTATGGTGTGGGGGCTTTAGTAAATTCCTTATATCACCACGGGTTTCGAGGCATATTTTGGGCTGGATATCGGGGAAATGTGCCACCTTGGGCTAAGTCTTTGAAAACAGAAAATGGTTATCAAGAGTTTTCTTTAGGTGAAGGTTGTGCAATCCGATTTGTCAAGCTAACAACTCCAAAACATTTAGGTTTTTATAAACCTGATTTTATGTCCCAATTATGGGAAGATTACTGTCCAGATATTGATGCTTTATTTTACTTTGATCCTGATATTGTCAATAAATGTGAGTGGAATTTTTATGAAAATTGGGTAAGTCGAGGAATTGCTCTTTGTGGTGATTCTTGGTATCTTGTATCAGCGAACCATCCTCGACGATTAGCATGGAAAGAATTTGCTGAAAATAATGGTTTTGCTTGTGAACGAGAGTTAGATTATCACTACAATAGTGGCTTCATTGGAGTTCATAAAAACTACAAATCTATCTTGAAAGTCTGGCAGAAATTAGAAGAATTGGGTGAGATAGCAGGGTATGCCAATTTAAAGGATCTTTATAACGGTAATACCTTTAATTATTATCCATATCTGTATGGAGATCAGACTTATTTAAACTTAGCATTGATGCTAACTAATTATCCTTTGAGTACCGTTGGCCCAGACGGCATGGATTTTGTTCCTGGTGGTACTATCATGTCTCACGCTACAGTTCCAAATATTAAACCTTGGCGCAAAAAATTGCTTCTCAGTGCTTTAGAAGGTAGCTCTCCCACCATAACTGATAAATTATATTGGCAACATAGTCAAACACCTATTCAACTTTATTCAATGGCAAAAATACTATGGCAGAAATTTGAAATTCTCTGTGGTTCTGCTCTTGGTCGTTTTATTCGTCGGGCTCCTATGTAAGCATATTTATTTTCTTGAGATTGATGCTTCTGTGCTTAATTATCAAAATTATTGGTCAAAATTTTTATGGATTCCAAATTTCTACCGTCAACAATGAAAATCTTTCAAGCTACAAGTTTGTGGCAAAATAATCGGGTAATATTACGAGAATTTAAACACTTTCGAGTTGTGGCTATTTTAGCTATCGTATTTTCCGCTTTAGCTGCCAGTTTTGAAGGGTTTGGTTTAGGATTTTTGCTGGTATTTTTGCAAAGCTTAACTACTCCTGGGGCTGAACCTGTGAAAACAGGAATAGGCTGGTTTGATATTTTGATTTTAGGAATTAATGCTTCCGCAACAGAGCGATTATATCGAATATCAGCTTTAATTGTTGTTACAACCTGTATGCGGGCATCGTTCAATTATATAGGACAAATTTGCATCCAGTTTAGTGAAGTAAGTTTAGTAGATAATCTCCGTAAACGAATTTTTCAACAGTTAGAGGCTCAAACTCTTAATTATTTTAGTCATAAAAAATCTGGAGAATTAGTTAATATACTCACCAGTGAAATGGAGAGAATTAGGCAGATTTTTGGTGGACTAGCTTTTTTAATCACTAGAAGTTTTACACTGATTATTTATTCTATTTCCTTGTTTATTCTTTCCTGGAAACTGACTATAGTTTCTATTTTGCTATTTAGTCTTTTAGCGGTGGCATTATCCACTCTAAATAAACAAATTAGAGAACGTAGTTTTGCGATTACTTCTGCTAATGATAATTTTACGGCTAGGGTGCTAGAGTTTATTGAAGGTATTCGCACAATTCATGCTTTTTCTACTCAAGAATTTGAGCGAAAACGGTATTATCAAGCCAGTGAAAAAATTGTTAATACGTGGAAAAGTGTTTATTGGATTTCTTTGATAGTTAAGCCTTTGGCCGAAAGTATATCTACGCTAATTCTAATTAGTATGATTATTGTGGCTTTAACCACAGGATTAATGAAAGTTTCAGCTTTGTTAACTTTCTTTTTTGTCCTGTTCCGCATTATCCCTATGACTCAAGATTTGAATGGAGTCGTGGCTTTTTTAAGTACCCAAGCGGGAGCAGTGGAAAATATCAAGGATTTGTTGAAAACTGATGATAAAATCTATTTTCAAAATGGCGCACTGAGATTTCCTGGTTTTAGAAGATCAATTGATTTAGTGTCGGTAGATTTTGATTATAGTCCTGATCAACGAGTCTTACATAATATAACTCTCTCCATTAAACAAGGGGAAATGACGGCTTTAATTGGTTCATCTGGGGCTGGAAAAACCACACTTGCGGATTTAATTCCTCGTTTTCATGATGCGACTGATGGCTATATTTATATAGATGAAGTTGATATTCGCAAATTTGACATTAACTCTCTGCGTTCTCAGATAGCGGTTGTCAGTCAGAACACTTTTATTTTCAATACTTCTGTTTGGAATAATATTGCTTATGGGACACCAACAGCTACAGAAATAGAAATTAAAGAAGCTGCACGATTGGCAAATGCTTTAGAATTTATTCTAGAAATGCCGGAAGGTTTCGATACGCAATTAGGAGATAGAGGTGTGCGGTTATCAGGTGGACAAAGACAAAGAATTGCGATCGCTCGCGCATTGCTGAAAAACCCCGAAATCCTGATTCTAGATGAAGCTACAAGTGCCTTAGATTCAGTGTCTGAGCGGTTAATTCAAGAATCCTTAGAAAAGCTATCTGTTGGCCGCACAGTAATTGCGATCGCTCACCGTCTTTCTACTATTGCAAAAGCAGATAAAGTTGTGGTTTTAGAACAAGGAAAAATCGTAGAACAGGGAGCATATCAAGAGTTACTTCAACAACGTGGTAAGTTTTGGCAATATTATCAAATTCAAAATGAAGTGAGATAAACAATCATTGTCAGCAGTCAGCTAAAACCGGATTTTAGGGATTTTTAAGTGATTTTCCCATAGTTTATTTTTTCATCCTACAGCTAATGTTAAATATTAACTCCTCCGAACCTTTGGTAAGCGTGATTATCCCCACCTATAATCGCCCAGAATATCTGAAACAAGCAATTAATAGTGCTGTTAAACAAACTTATCAAAATCTAGAAATTATTGTTTCTGATAATTGCAGTTCTGAAAATCCCCAAGCACTAGTTGAATCATTTCAAGATTCACGAATTAAATTTTGGCGACATAAAGAAAATATTGGGATGTTAGCTAACCAGTTTCATGGTTTTAAAATTGCCACAGGTAAATATGTGGCTAGTCTCCATGATGATGATATGTGGAATGAGGATTTTTTATCTAAACTTGTCCCCAATTTAGAAGCAAATCCCGATTTAATTTTGGCATTTTGTGACCAATATATTATAGATGGTGATAGTAAAATTAATATTGCTGCCACTGAAAACAATACCCGCAGTTATAAACGTGATCAAATCACTCCCGGAGTTCATAAAAATTTTACTCAAATTGGCTTAATTGATAAAAGTATTCCCACTGCGGCGGCTTGTGTAATTAGAAATGGAGTGCTTAATTGGGATAATATTCCTTCAGAGGTTGACGGAATGTGGGATTTATATTTAACATATCTTTGTTGTATTTCTGGCTATGGAGTTTACTATGTTCCCGAAAAATTAACCCAATATCGAGAGCATGAACAAACTGATACTATGCTCAGTGGTAGTCGCAGTGTGCAAGCAAAAATCCGTAAAGGTAAAAGTGAGATATTCTGTTATCAAACTTTTATGGAAGATCAACGGTTGCAGGAATTTAAGTCCTACTTTAAAACCAAATGGTTAGAAGCTAATACAACTTTAGGAATTGGCTTATTACGAGATCAAAAAATTACAGATGCCCGCCGTTATTTTTGGCAAACTTTAAGTGAGCAAAAATTTAATTTACGAACTTTAGTCGCTTTAATTATTAGTTTTATTCCTACCAATTTAACGAATAAACTTTGGAAAGTTTCCTAATTTAGTCAATTACAAGAGGTTATGAGTGAAAATTTGTATTGTTACCCACAAAATCAGAAAAGGTGATGGTCAAGGTAGAGTTAATTATGAAGTCGCTCAAGAAGCTATTCGGCGTGGTCATGATCTGACATTATTAGCTAGTGAAATTGCCCCAGAGTTATCTGAAAATAATGCTGTTAGTTGTATTTATATTCCAGTAGAAAGGTATCCTACGGAATTTATTCGCAATTTTATCTTTGCTAAAAAAAGTGCAGATTGGTTGCGTAAAAATCGAGCTAATTTGGATTTAATTAAAGTCAATGGCGCGATTACTATGGGGGCAAGTGATGTGAATGCTGTACATTTTGTGCATGGTTCATGGTTAAAATCGCCTGTGCATATTTCCCATAAACGTAAAGATTTGTACGGGTTATATCAATGGTTATTTACTGCGGCTAATGCTTATTGGGAAAAACAAGCTTTTTGCCAATCTAAAATTATTATTACTGTCTCAGAAAAAGTTGCCCAAGAATTAGTAAATATTGGTGTACCTCGTTCACAAATTCGGGTTGTTGTTAATGGTGTAGACTTACAAGAATTTGCTCCTGGTGTCAGTTTGCGGACGGAATTGGGATTGCCTGAGAATGTTAATTTGGCCTTATTTGCAGGTGATATTCGGATTTCCCGGAAGAACTTAGATACTGTACTTCATGCTTTGGTAAAAGTTCCTAAATTACATTTAGCAGTTGTCGGTGGTACTCAAGATAGCCCTTATCCGGCAATGGCAAAAGCATTAAATATTAGTGAAAGAGTGCATTTTTTAGGTTATCGCCGTGATATGCCCCAAATTCAACGGGCATCAGATTTATTTGTGTTTCCGTCCCGTTATGAACCCTTTGGACTTGTAGTGATTGAAGCGATGGCTTCAGGTTTGCCCGTGATTACCGCCACTACTACTGGTGCGGCTGATTTAGTTAATCCCGACTGTGGCATCGTTTTAGACGATTGTGATGATGTTAAGGCTTTAGCAGAGGCGCTGGAGTTGTTAAATAGCGATCGCTCACTGCGTCAACAAATGGGTAAAATTGCCCGGACTATTGCCGAGCAACATAGCTGGTCAACAATGGCACAAACCTATCTAAATATATTTGAGGAGTTAATCACCCATGAGAAACACAGTTCTCATCCCCACCTATCGCCGTCCTCAAGACCTAGCCCGGTGTCTGAAAGCACTGCAACAGCAAACTAAATCAGTTGATCAGGCGATCGTTGTTGTCAGAGATACAGACACAGAAACCCAGCAATTCCTCCACCAATTTCCGCCCCACCTCCTCCCCTTACAGATTGTCACCGTCACCCAGCCGGGAGTCGTCGCCGCCCTCAACGCCGGACTAGCACAAGTACAGGGAGACATTCTTTCCATCACCGATGATGATGCCGCTCCCCACCCGGATTGGTTAGCCAAAATTAATACTCACTTCAGCGTTAATTATACCATTGGTGGCGTAGGTGGTCGTGATTGGGTGTATCAAGGAGACAAATTAGAAAATGGTTCCCGTCCCATAGTTGGTAAATTGCAATGGTGCGGGCGTGTCATTGGCAACCATCACTTAGGAGTAGGCGCACCCCGTGAAGTTGATGTTCTCAAAGGTGTGAATATGAGCTTTCGTACCCAGGCGATTGGCAAATTGCGATTTGATGACAGAATGCAAGGAACGGGCGCACAGGTACATTTTGAAATGTCCTTTGCCCTCACCCTCAAACGCGCTGGATGGAAAATGATTTATGATCCCAGCATTGCAGTAGATCACTATCCCGCCCAAAGATTTGATGAAGATCAACGCCACAACTTTAACGACACCGCATTAATTAACCTAGTCCACAACGAAACCTTAATTTTATTAGAACATCTTTCACCCCTGCGTCAAATTGTATTTTTATCCTGGTCAATTTTAGTTGGTACAAGAGAAAGTTTAGGAATATGTCAATGGCTGAGACTATTTCCCCAACAAAAAGAAATCGCCAGTAAAAAATTGCGAGCATCCTTACGAGGAAGATGGTTAGGATATCAAAAATATAGCATGAAATCTCAAAAATTCGCCCTTAAAAAACAACATTTTAACTATTAACTACCCCAACCCAGATCCCCGACTTCTTAGATCCCCGACTTCTTCAAGAAGTCGGGGATCTATCTCCTAACTAAACTTTTTATAGAATATTCAGATCAAAATGATTTCCAAACCAACACTTTCCAATACAGTTTTAAAAGAACAATTTTCTCCCCAAGATCGATCTGCCCAAAGTTGGATGATCATTCTTGCTTTTATCCTCCTGATCACAGCTTGCTACTTTACCAGTACAGGCAGTTTACGCCTCGTTTTTCCCGCCACTGCTTTTCTAGTAGCGGCGTTTTTATACTTGCGGCATCCCATTCACTATATCGGCTTCACCTGGTGGATATGGTTTCTCACCCCCTTAATCACTCGTTTAGTTGACTATAAAATTGGCTGGGACCCCACCAGACAAATGTTAATTGCACCTTATTTAGTCGTATTCCTGACAATATTCACCTTTTTAAAACATCTACCTAGCACTCTTCGGCAAGGGGGACTACCATTTCTTTTAGCTGCTATAGGAGTTTCTTATGGATGTTTAATAGGTTTAATTTACAATCAACCACTCCCTGTAGTTCGGAGTTTTTTAGATTGGTTAAGTCCCATAATTTTTGCTTTTCACCTATTTTCTAATTGGCGAGATTATCCCAGTTATCGTCAACATCTGCAAAGAACATTTATTTGGTGTGTACTCATCCTTGGTGCTTACGGTGTCTATCAATTTGTTGTCGCTCCTGAATGGGACAGATATTGGCTAATCGAATCGAAAATGTTTACCAGTGCTGGACACCCAATTCCTTTTGGAATGCGCGTCTGGAGTACACTCCACTCACCAGGTCCATTTGGGACTGTCATGCAAGCTGGGTTACTATTATTATTTACCAGCACTGGTCCATTAATTTTCCCAGCTTCTGCTGTGGGTTATTTATCATTTTTACTTTCCCAAGTGCGAACAAGTTGGGGCGGCTGGTTATTAGGAATTATTATGATTTTTGGTTCAGTAAAACCCCAGATTCAAATGCGATTAATTACTATAATTTTAGTGATGACAATCTGTGTTATTCCCTTGGTAACTATTGAACCGCTTTCTAAAGTCATTACCACTCGATTTGAAAGTTTTTCTAATCTGGAAGAAGATGGTAGTTTTAGAGATAGATCCGCAACTTATGACAGAAACCTGAATTTAGCTCTTTCTAATGTTGTCGGTAACGGCTTTGGAAATATCTGGAAAGTAAATGAAAAAACTGGACAAATAGAAGTGATTGTTATTGATAGCGGCATTTTAGATATGTTTTTTACCTTGGGTTGGATTGGTGCTATACCCTATATTAGTGGGTTAGTATTGCTGCTAGTTACGGTTAGTAATTATACAGAAGGTCGCTTTGATAGTTTTCTCAGTGCTGCCCGCGCTATTGGTATCAGTTCTTGCGCTCAGTTAATTATCTATAGCGGGATGCTGAGTATTGCGGGGATGATTATGTGGGGATTTTTAGCAATGGCTATGGCAGGTCATAAATACTACAGCAGACCACAGAGTTAAATTAAAACCCCTTCTTAGAAGTTGTTTGAAAAGTATTAGATGAAACCAATAATTTCCAAAAACCTAACCCCCCCAGCCCCCTTCCCTGCCAGGGAATGGGGGTTTCAAAGCCTCTCCCCGCGTCGGGGAGAGGTTTGGAGAGGGGTTTATTTATACATTAAAAACTTTTCAAACATCCTCTTAGAGTTTAAAAATTTTAGGCGACTAGAAGTCGCTACTACACAAACAAAGTCCACCTGCGTGGACTAATGAAAAATCAACCCACGCAGGTGGGTTTTGCCCGTGTAGCCGCGACTTCTAGTCGCCAGCTTTTCACATTTTATTGATAAATTATGATAAAATTTAGTACAAATATTTATTGCATGAAAAGTAGTTAAACTATTAAGCAAGAGGTTAAATACCATGTTAAAAATACAACCTCCAACTATAATTGATTTTCAACCAGCAATTGCTGCTAAAGATAAAGATGATAAATATATTTTGATCATAGATGTGAGATTTTCCGCTATGTATTCTTCCCCGGATCTTAATATCTTAAAAATGGAACAATACCAGCATATTCCTTTTTTAATGTTTGTTAATTCTAATGTCATGAGAATCTTTAAGAGTCCAACTTTTGTAGAAGTAGCAAGATTGGACACGAAAAAGGTTTTAGAACATTATAATCCAAAAAGCATCGAAGGAATCATCTATCAATCTACTTTAATAACTTTAACTCAATCATGGTTAAGAGATTTAGCTTATCATTGGAAAAGTGAAACCCCCCCTTACATTGAGGAAATGAAGGAAATTGGCTTATTTACTCTTTTGTTTGATGGTACGACAGAGGAGTTAGAATTATTATGATTATTTATTTAGAAACTAATTCAATTATGGCAATTGCCAAAGGAAGAAACAAAGAATTAGAAGATTTTGTCTATGATTCTTCAAATAATTTACAATTTGTCATTCCTAGTATTTGTTTAATGGAAACATTAGTAGCAATAGAAAGAGAAGAAAAACGTAGTCAATCTTTTTCTCAAACTATTCAAATAGAAATGAATGAAGCTAAACGAAATAAAGAATTAAATAACTCTCAATCTTTTGTTAATTATTTAGAAAGTTCTTTAATTGATTATGATGACATATTAACTGATTTTAAAAAACGTTTTTTGAATATTCTCGAATATTTAAAAAATCATGGTGAATTGATTGAACCAAGCATTAAAATGTTAGAAGCTACTTTAAATAATCCTTTACTACTTGGGAAAAATCAAAGAAGAGATGATTTTATTTTACAGGTTATTTTAGCTCATGCTGAAAATAATTTATCAATTAACAAAGCTTTTTTTAGTGAAAATACCAAGGAATTTGGTAATACTAATATTCAACAGATATTAGCTAATTTGGGAATTAATTATTTTAGTAAGATACCTAATTTAGAAGGATGGTTAAATAAACAATAAAAAATGCTAACTTGCATGGTTAATTTTCAAATTCTTCTAATGGTGCATCGAAATTATCAGACAATAATTCTAGGAAAATATGACAAAATGTAATAGAAATATCTTCTACATCAAAATTAGTTAAACAAAAAGCAGCTAGAAACTATGAAAGCCTTAGAAGTTACTGGAAAAATACAAGAAGGGCAATTAACCTTAGATTATCCTTTAGAAATTGATAATTTTAATACTGTTAAGGTAATTATTCTCCTACCAGAAGCAGGTGATATTGATGTTGATGATACTCCAATTCAGGAAATAAAAGAGAGTTTGTGAACATTGCAAAAATCAGATCCCCGACTTCTTTAAGAAGTCGGGGATCTTGTTGTTCTTAGGGGTATGAATAACGCTCCGCGAACATTACCTCAACCCAACCTACTTGAAAAAGTATTAAATATCTAAGTCCATCTCTATCTGATTAACTCTGATTTCTTTGTATTTTTCTGCACTTTTAAGAACTTCAAAAGCTAAAGTCATCATGAACTTCTGTTTATTTTCAATAATATCTTTAACTGTAACAATCTGAATTTTATCACAACTATGAGTCATGAGTTTGTTTTGATAAAAGCCAGCAGATTTGGCAGTTTTCAACATATCTTTTGTAGGATTTTCTAAGGTTATAAATATAGCTATACTGGCATTTTCTAGGGTCATTGTTCCTAGTAAATCTCGGATATCTCCTGATTTGACTTTACCAGATTTAACTTGGAAAATTACCTTTTCTGCTTCACCTTTATCACCATAAAATAAAACAGTTCCATCTACACCTTTATCTGCACCTTTTTTAGTGTTAATTATGGCTCTATTGTTAGTATAAGTTAATATTGCCCATTTTTCAAACTCTTTACGAGTGCGATCATCTGCTTTATTTGCTAATGCTTTTGCACTTTCTATATCTTTAGGAATACCATGAAGTTTGATGTTATCTACAAATTCTTTACCAAAGCTGTCTTCTAATCTTTTTAAAATTAAACTAATACTTTGATAAGTAATATCAATTCCTATCCATTGTCTATCTAATTTTTGGCAAACTGCAACAGTTGTCCCACATCCACAATAAGCATCTAATATTATATCATTTTCATTAGAACTGGCTTTAATTATTCTTTCTAATAATGCTTCTGGCTTTTGTGTTGGATATCCTAATCTTTCTTTTGATTGTGAATTTATCATATCAATATCCATCCAAAGATTTGTAAGAGGTATACCTTTTAAATCATGTAAATATTGTTTAAATTCAGGGTGTTTAGCAGTTGGTGAAAATCTAACTTTGTTTTCTTTTTTAAGTTGTTCTAATCTTTCTTGAGAATAAGTAGCCATTACTTGCCAACGATATCTACCATATTCATCTTCATATTTAAACCTTCTAAGATATTCGCTAGGATAATCTTCATACTGAATATCAAAATAATAATTTTTTGACGATTTAACATAAAAATAAATAATATCATTTAATGTTGAAAAAGATTTAGTAATTGCTTTTACCGTGTTTGTACGTCTTTTCCAAACAATTTCGTTTATAAATTCTCCACCCTGAGAACAAAAAACAGCATCTAATATTAACTTTAAATAATGACTCGCACTAGGATCACAATGTAGATAAAAACTTCCTGTAGGTTTCAAAACTCGATGAATTTCTGTTATTCTTAAAGTCATACTCACTAAATAAGCGAGTAAACTTCCTTTCCCTAAAACATTACTTAAACCTGTAATTAAAGCAATACATTGTTGAGTAAATAAACCATGATAATTAGTAATGATTTCATCTATTCCCCGAATAGCGTGATCATCCCATTCCCAAGTATCAATAAATGCTTGAGCTTGTGCTTTATCTTCTCCACCAATATTATTATAAATTTGATTATAATTGCGTTTAGAATTAAAAGGAGGATCAATATAACATAAGTCAACAGACTCATCTTTAATGTAACGTCTTAAAACTTCTAAATTATCGCCATAATAAAGTTGACTAACCATTGTTTTTGTGCAATCATTTTGCTTAAATTAAACCTGATTAATCATTCTTATACTTAATTACTTTTTTGTCATACTAGAAAATATGGGATATTCTCTGATGTTTTATTAAGAAATTTTAAGAAAATACCTGAAAAACCCTGATAATCTGGAAACGGATTGAGTTATAATGGCTACAAAGGTTAACTCATCTAAGTTTTATGACTGTTACAGAAATTTTACGATTTGTGGATAATTTAGTATTTACTAAGACTGATAAACATTTAGATGATCTCCAGAAAAAGATCATTGAGGAACTATTTAATGGTAAAACTTATAGACAAATTGCCAATATTTATGATTATGATGAGGGTTATATAGGTGATGAAAGTAGGAATTTATTTAAACTTTTATCTGAAATTTTAGGTCAAGATATTAATAAATCTAATTTTTGTTGGACTATAGAAAGAGTTGTAAATTCTAAAATTATTAATTTTGAAAAAAATAATATTAATTGGTGTTCTAATAATCAAATATCAAATCACCATCAACATAATAAGAATACAGAACAAGCTAAATCTTTTTATCATGATTTAAGTTTATCACCTAAAATTACTCGTTTCTATGGACGAGAACAAGAATTAAACCTTTTATCTAATGGAGTATTAAATCAACACACTCATTTTATCTCTGTTTTAGGATTATCTGGAATTGGTAAAACTACCCTTGTGAAAAGATTTATTGATCTAAATCTTCAACAATTTGAAGTTATTATCTGGAGAAGTTTAAAGTTTCCTAAATCCCTAGATTTACTTATTGATGATTTATTGAATATTTGTCAACAAGAAGCTAAAGCAACTATAGATGATAAATTAAAACAATTATTTAATATCCTTAAAAATAAAAAATGTTTGATTATTTTAGATGATCTGGAAAATATCTTTGTTAATTGTCAATTTGCAGGACAATATAAACCTGAATATCAAGATTATAAAACTTTCCTGCAAATGATCACAGAAATTGAACATCAAAGTTGTTTAATTCTCATCAGTCAGGAAAAATGCCAACAAATGATTTCTTTAGATAGTGAACTTTATCCAATTCATTCCTTAGAATTATCAGGTTTAGATAGTGCAGCTACAGAGATATTAAAAAATCAAGGATTAAAAAATGAGGAAACTTGGTTAAACTTAATTAATTTATATGAAAGTCATCCTAAATATTTACAGTATATCAGTATTTTAATTAAAGATGTCTTTGAGGGTGAAGTTGCCGAATTTATCAAAGAAAATAGTTTAATTTTAACAGAAGATTTTAAATCTCTGTTTGATTTAATATGGATGAGATTATCTGAAGTTGAAAAAGAGATATTATTAAAAATCAGTCAAAATGATCAACCTATATCTAGAGATGAGATAAAACAACTTTTATCATTATCATCAATGGATATAATTAACGGGTTACAATCATTAACAAGAAGATTTTTAGTATCCAAATTAGAAAATGATCAAAAACTATATACTCTTTCCCCCATTTTTAAAGAATATCTCAGAATTTATCATCATTAATTATACTCCCTTCCTCTTGCTATTGGCATCTGGACTGTGAGAAAATTATTTATGCAGCATCTCAGCACAAAAGGCTATGGACTGATAGAATGTGTTCACTTTCATAGCTAAGTTGCTTATAAATGAGGTATTTATGAATCAAATTCATCGGGTGGCGATTGTTGGGGGAAATCACGGTAATGAGTTAACGGGAGTTTACTTGGTTAAAAAGTTTCAGCAATATCCCCATTTAATTCATCGAGGTAGTTTTGAAACTTTATCATTACTTGGTAATCCTAAAGCTATTGCTGCACGGACAAGATATATTGATACGGATCTGAATCGTTGCTTTAATCAAGATAAATTATCAAGTTCAAAAATCTCAAGTTACGAAGAATTAAGGGCGCGAGAAATTCAGCAAATATTACAACCAGAAAATCAAGAATCTGTAGATACAATTGTTGATGTACATACGACTACTGCCAATATGGGATTATGTATTATTCTGGGAAATTGGCACCCTTTCCTGCTCAAATTAGCTGCGGATTTGAGTGCAGTTAATCCTTTGGTGAAGGTTTATATTCATGAACAACCTCAAGGTAGTGGTTTTCTACGTTCTTTGTGTGATTTGGGTTTTGCAATTGAAGTTGGTGCTGTACCCCAAGGGATTTTAAATGCGGAATTATTTCAACAGACTGAACAACTTATTTATAGTGTTTTAGATTATTTTGAAGACTATAATCAAGGAAAAGATTTACCCAAAAATAATACACTAACAGTCTATAAATCAATTGGTGTGATTGATTATCCGAGAAATGAAGTAGGGGAAATTCAGGCGATGATTCACCCCCAACTTCAATTCCAAGATTATGAACCTTTACATCCTGGTGATCCTATTTTTCTGACTTTCACAGGAGAAGAAATTTTCTATCAAGGAAATTCCACTGTTTATCCAATCTTTATTAATGAAGCTGCCTATTATGAGAAAGGAATTGCGATGCACATTAGCGAAAAAGAATTAATTAAGATTGGCTAATTCTCTGGTTTCCATGACTCTGATGATATTGTCTTTTCTCATTAATTCACGATATATATTTAGTGTTTCTTCATTCACTCTTGCGGCACTAAATCTTTCTAAATTTTGTTGGGCGCGGAATTTCCACTGATCTAAAAGTTGGCGATCGCTCAATAATTGTGTCAAAGTATTAGCTAAGGCTGGAATATCCTTGGGTGGCACTAAAATCCCCGCTTGACTATAATCTAAAGTCTCAGGAATACCATCTACATCACTGGCTATAATCGCACAACCAGCTTCCCGCGCTTCCGTTAGCACTAAGCCAAAAGATTCGCAATGTGAAGCCAGAACAAAGATATCCGTTGCTAACATATAGCGTTGCGGTTCTGCCTGAAATCCTTCAAAATGAATGCGATTACTAACACCTGTATTTTGCACCATTGCCTCAAATATCGAACGATCTGGACCATCTCCCACTAAATATAAATGTGCTTGCGGAAAGTCTGAGGAAACTATTTTAAATGCCTCAATTAACTCATAAATACCTTTGCGGGTATACATCCCCGCCACAGTAGTTATAGATGGATGTGGCATTTCTACTGGTTGATAATCTGCCAGTTTTTTATGTCGAGGACTTCCTAACGTCCCATTACTAACTACTCGTAACTTTCGAGGTGGAATACCCCGTTTAATCATTGAATTAGCTACTGCTTTACTAACTGCAATTACCTGATCAGCTAACCCCATGAGGATAGCACTATGTTGAAATTCATTATGGACAGTAGAAACTAAATGATATTCTCGATTCTTGCGAAAAATACCGGCTAAAATTGCCCCTGTCATCATGTGTACATGAACAATATCCGGTTGAAACTCTTTAATGATTTGGCGATAATGCCCAGCAGCTTTAATGAGATTTAATGGTGTCCGACACTGATTGAGATGAAAATGTTCAACACCGTGATCTGCTAATAATTTTTCATATTCTCCACCAGCAGAAGCTACAGCAATATCCAGACCACTTTTTGCTTGTAAACAAGCTAAATCTACAGCAACATTAACAATTCCATTACCGATTTTTTGGACATGATTAGTAATATGTAGAATCCGCATTTAAATTTTCTCCACTGTAATTATTGATAACAAATCTTCAGATGCTTACCACTCACAACTTCACTCGGATTTAAAAAATATTTCTTCCGAATATAAAAATCTGTTAATAAATCCCCGAGGTAACATCTCAAGCTGGGAAGGATAGGCAGCAATAGCTTTTTGTTTTTTCTCTTTTACTGATGTTACTGATAAGCGATAAGCCGCTGCAATATCTTGTAACTTCAACAGAATAAATAATGGCGATCGCCAAAATACCCAAATAGGATACTGAAGTATTTCTGTAGTGATTTTAGATTGAATAATTGCCTCTTTCACTAAATTATAAGTAGCTTCATGATCTTGATGACAATCTTTGCGGTGAGGTACATAAACTTCTCCAGGTTGATACAAATTTAGTAATTCTGAAATCTCAGTAATTATCTGTTGCCTTTTCTCTATATTCAAAGCAGCCAAACTGCCATCTTGATAATTTAAAAAATGAATCTCTGAAGTGTTCACACCCAAAATATCTAAAGCTATCAAAGATTCTTGTTGACGAATCTGGATAACTTGATTTTGCATAAGTGGATCTAAACCATGAGAACCTCTACCGTCAGTTAAAAAAGTTATCCCTACTTGTATTCCCTGTTCTCTTTTGCGGGCAATCATGCCTCCACAACCAAAGGTTTCATCATCTTGATGAGGAGAAAAAACCATTGCTGATTTTTCAGAAAAATTTAAAGGCTGACTTCCCCAATGCAAAATCCACCAGGAAACTAGACTACAATGAATATATTGTATCTGATTTAGCAATTGATTAGGAATTATTTTTTCTAATGAGGTGAGTGTTTTTTTATGATTCATAATTTTAAAATTGATTCAAGACAAAATTAAAGTTTTCTAGATAACAAATATTGATGCTTACCATAAATTAGAACAAATATTTTTATGATAGTTTTGATTCCAGATAAACTTAAAGTTTTGTAGATGACAAATATTGATGCTTCTCACAAATCAAAACAACACAACTATTTTTATGATAGTCAAGTCCTAGATTATATTATTTATTGTTTTAATAAAGTTATGCTGAATATATCAATAAGAGGATGTTTGAAAATCGGATAGGGTGTAAAAAATCTTTCAGTAGTATTCAGGAGTCAGCTAAAAGCAGGAATAGCCAAGAAGAGGAAGTTTTAACTTACCTTTGGGGGTTAAAGTCCCCTGCTTCTACAAGCAGCGGGTTTTGCGTCGGGGTAAAATCCCCGTTGCAAAACGTAATTCTAAATTCTAAATTCTAAATTCTAAATTCTGCATTCTTTTAATTACCCGTGTTTTACGGAAAGCTGTATTAGCTGACGACTGACGAGTGAATGCTTACTATTTTTCTACTCAGAAGTGTTTCTAGAGAAACAGTAAATTGTTAGTTAGGTTAGTTAGAATTTAGGGAAATCATCGAAATCTCTATAACCTACTATATAAAATTAAGCAGTGCTTAATCACCGTAGGGGTTGATGTTTACCATTAAATTCAGCTAGTTTTTGTATTCTATTAGACTGTGATGATTACTGAATTTTGGCTGAAGTTATAAATTGAGTAATTATTCCATTAGTATAAGTTATCTTGGGTATGCAATGGTGTGCCACTATCATGCAGATGAATTGGATTAGTTTACTAAAAGCGCAACAAACTGACTTCTTAAACCGGGTGAAAAAACCGAAAACGGCGGATCTTTCTCTTTTAGAAAGTCGAGTTAAAGGTTATCACAGTGAGGTAATGGCATTTGCGGGGGATTCATTCACAAAAATTCTCGAATGTTCCCGTCAGCAAGCTGAAATTCTCGCCAAAAATCCCCCACCGATACCACCAGAATATCCTGAATATCCTGATTGGATCATTCCCTTTCCTACTTATTTTCAACGTCAAGCAGAAGATTATCTTGTCCGTGAACAAATTGTTGATTGGATGATTACAGAACGCTTAGGAAAATTGGTGAGAAAAGTGCCACAAGACACTTTAGACAATATGGTTTTGGATGATGAGGGAAATTTACGTAGTGAAAGTAAGTTTACTTATTTGTTAGCTAATAACCCAAAAGTGAGTATTCAAATTCACGTAGCAGATGGAGAAAGTTTTAACGGTATTAAAAAAGATAAAATTCGTTGGTCTGTTAGTCAAGAAGATATCAGTAACCACCAAGTATTAATTTTCTTGTGTTTGTTTTATCCTGGAAATAACAAATTAGGATACCACAAACAAACTGTAATTACTGGTTTTTTACCCACAAATCAACTAGATTTTTCCAACGCCAAAACTTATCTAACTCCCAGTAGTCTATTATATGCGGGAGGATTAAATTGGTATTTACAATCTCTGGGTGGTAAGCCAGATGATGTGCCAATAACTGATGAGAAAATGATGGTAGAAACCATTCAAACCTTACCATCAGATCATCCCCAAAAGAAGATTATTGGTGATTGGGAATGCTGGCAAACACTGAAAGGACATACCAAAGGTATTAACTGTTTAGCCTATGCTATCAAAACATTAGTAGTGCAAGATGCCGGATCTAAAAATGTCAAAACAATTCCGATGTTAGCTAGTGGTAGCAGGGGAGAAACAAAATTATGGGATTTATCAAAAGGTGAATTAATCGAGACATTATCAGAATATCCTTGGGTGATTTCTGATCATGTTAATGAAGTTAATTCTCTGGCTTTTAGCACCGACGGACAAACATTAGTGAGTGTAGGTGCAGATTCCACCGTTAAAATTTGGCATACTGGGGCGTTGGATCTAATTGATATTCTCCATAAACATCATGGAGATGTCCGTTGTGTGGCGTTTACTCCTGATGGTAAGATGTTAGCGACTGGTGGCCATGATCGGAAGATTTTATTTTGGAATTTGCGCGATCGCCAAGTTGAAAATACTCTATCCTTAGATGATACAGCAGCCCATTCAATGGTATTAAGTCAAGATGGGAAAATTTTAATTACAGGTAGTTATCGCAAAATCAAAGTTTGGGAAACATCCTCAACACTCAATCAGAAAAAATTGCCAGATATACAACCAATATACACCCTGATGGGTCATTCTCATATTGTTAGTTCCCTAGCCATAAGTGCTGATGCTAAATTTTTAGTTAGTGGTAGTCAAGATCAAACTATTCGAGTTTGGAATTTAGCCACTGGGGAATTAGTTCACACTCTCAAAGGACATCGAGATAGTGTGAATACAGTTGCTTTAAGTCCTGACGAACAAATTATTGCCAGTGGTAGTGCTGATAAAACTATCAAATTGTGGCATTTACAATCTGGGGAATTATTAGGGACATTTACAGGTCATGCTAACACAGTTACAGCTTTATCATTTACTGCTTCTGGAGAAATGTTAGTTAGTGGAAGTTTGGATAAAACCATTAAAATTTGGCAGCGGAGTTAGATCAAAACTGCGATTGTCTCTACAAGTTAAAGTCCCCCAATCACCAACAAGATCCCCGACTTCTTTAAGAAGTCGGGGATCTGACTTTAGCAATGTATACCTACGGCACGCTACGCTATCACAAATCAAATAGGATTGCTATATTTCCCGAAAACTAATTTTCAACATTATCGTTGATAATATAATTATGCTTTCTAGTTACCAATTATGACTATAGCCACTGAACGCCAGATTACACTAGAAAATTTTCTCAAGTTACCAGAAACTAAACCAGCATCAGAATTTATTAACGGGGAAATCCTACAAAAACCTATGCCACAAGGTGAACACAGTCGTCTACAGATTAAATTTTGTACCAATATTAATCAAGTAGCGGAAACGCCAAAGATTGCTTATGCCTTCCCAGAACTACGTTGTACCTTTGGTGGTAGTACCATTGTGCCTGATATTGCGGTGTTCCGGTGGGAAAGAATCCCCAAAACTGAATCTGGGAGAATTGCTAATCGGTTTGAAATTCATCCTGATTGGGTAATAGAAATTCTTTCTCCTGAACAACCACAGAAAAAAGTATTAACGAAATTATTGCATTGTTCCCGTCACGGAACTGAATTAGGTTGGTTATTAAATCCAGAGGAAGAAAGTGTATTAGCTGTATTTCCTGGACAAAAAATAGAAATATATGAAGGTGATGATAAATTACCAATTTTGGAAAATATCAATTTAGAATTAACAGTTAAAGAAATTTTTGGTTGGTTAAGTTTTGGTTCATGATTATTAAGGGCGGGGAAACCCCACCCCTGCATTAAAATTGTTGTAAAAAGCGTAAATCGCTATTATATAAACGGCGAATATCATCAATTTGGTGTAGTACCATGGCAAAACGTTCTACACCAAAACCGGCAGCAAAGCCGCTATAAACTTCTGGATCATAACCCACAGATTTTAAAACATTGGGGTCAACCATACCGCAACCCATGACTTCTAACCAACGTCCTTTCCACTGTAAATCTACTTCGGCTGAAGGTTCGGTGAAAGGAAAATAACTGGCACGAAACCGAATTGGTAAATCGCCAAATATTGATTGTAAAAATATTTTCACAGTTCCTTTGAGGTCTGTAAAAGTTAGTCCTTCATCTATGGCTAAAAGTTCAATTTGATGGAAAACTGCTGAGTGCGTCGCATCTACATCATCTCTGCGATATACTCGACCTGGGGCAACAACTCGAATAGGTGGTTCTTCCTTTTCCATGTAGCGAATTTGCACTGAAGAAGTATGAGTCCGCAATAAATTACCATCTGGTAAATAGAAGGTATCCTGCATATCACGGGCTGGATGATCTGGGGGGGTGTTAAGAGCTTCAAAATTGTAGTAATCTGTTTCCATTTCTGATCCTTGGGCAACGGTGTAACCCATGCCAACAAAGATATCTAGGGTTTGGTCAATAATGCCATTGAGGGGATGAATCCGACCTTGGGGACGGTAAATACCGGGCATGGTGACATCTATTGTTTCCGCCTCTAGTTGTACCAGAATTTGAGCAGATTCCAGGGTTGTGCGTTGCTGGTCAAGGCTGTTTTGAATGGCTTCTTTGACAGTGTTAGCGATCGCCCCAATCTGAGGACGTTCTTCCGCGCTCATTTGCCCCATACTTCGTAACAGCAGCCCCAATTGCCCTTTTTTGCCCAAATAGTTAACTCTGAGTTCTTCTAGGCGTTCTAGGCTATCAGCAGCAGCGATCGCTGTTTCTCCTTCTTGTCGTAATGCTAAAAGTTGGTCTTCTAAATTGCTAGTCATTAGTTATTAGTCATTGGTGATTAGTCATTAGTCTATAGTAGGGAACGGGGAACAGGGAAGCAGGGAACAGACAAGAGGCAGGGGATGTAGGGGATGTAGGGGATGTAGGGGATGTAGGGGATGTAGGGGATGTAGGGGATGTAGGGGATGTAGGGGATGTAGGGGATGTAGGGGAGAGGATTTTTCCTACTGACAACTGACAACTGACAACTAACAACTGACAACTGACAAATGAAATTATTAATTAGCAACGATGATGGAATTTCTGCTTTGGGTATTCGTACCCTAGCCAACACCTTAGCAGCAGCGGGTCATGAAGTGACAGTAGTTTGTCCAGATCGAGAGAGATCCGCAACAGGGCATGGATTAACCTTACTGCAACCCATTCGCGCGGAAATAGTGGAATCTGTGTTTCATCCTGATATTAAAGCTTGGGCTTGTGATGGTACGCCTTCAGATTGTGTAAAATTGGCACTATGGGCTTTATTGGATTCTCCACCCGACTTAGTGCTATCTGGAATTAACCAAGGTGCAAATTTAGGGACAGAAATCCTCTACTCTGGGACTGTTTCCGCAGCAATGGAAGGAGTTATTGAAGGTATTCCCAGTATTGCTTTTAGTTTAACCAGTCATACCCATAAAGATTTTCAACCAGCAGCTAAATTTGCTGAAGTCCTGGTTGCTAAAATTGCCGCCCAACCACTGCCAGAATTGATGTTACTCAATGTCAACGTCCCCCCCTTATCTTGGGAAGAAATAGCTGGAGTTACTTTCACTAGACAAGGAGTACGACGTTATGTGGATGTTTTTGACAAGCGAACTGATCCTAGAGGTAAAACTTACTACTGGTTAACTGGAGAGGTAATCGAAGATGTAGAACCACCTATAGAATTAAACTTACCAACCCACATTCCCCTTGATGTTCATGCCATTCAAAAAAAATATATCAGTATTACTCCATTGCAATATAATTTGACTTATGGGCATGGACTTAATCAGCTATCTACATGGGAATTTAAACTTCCGTAGATTTAGGCAACTTTGACAAAACTAGAAAAGGTTATTTTCAGTAAAGTTACTGAATCTTTACTAGCTATTAATTAAATAAATGTAGTAAACTATATAGAATAGCACTTGTGTATCCATGCAAGTAGGCGGTACTCGGCTAATTTTTGATGCTGGTACAGGATTTTACAGATTATGCAGTCCAATTTGACTTTTCACAACGTGCAAATCGGACAGCCTATCCATAATAGTTAATGTCGTTGAAATCGCTTGTCTAGCTAGTTCAATACTTTGAGTTTGTTTGCGAGCAATGTAGAAAATGTCAGTTAGTGTGGTAGCAGTAACATATCCAATTATTTGCCTATAATCAATCGCTTGAAATAGCATTTCTGCATCTTCTAAAAACGGTTCTCGTTCTAACAAGTAATCTAAAATAATGTTGGTATCAATGAGAATTTTCACTAAATATACTTCTCTACTCGATGTTCTTCTAACATTCCATTTACTTGTTCATCGGTTGGTGCTGGTTGATTGGTTTTTAATAAACCTTTCATTTGTTTGATTATGCGAGTCCGTTCAGATTTTTGACTGGGTTGATTTTGCAATGATTCGATGATTGCGCGCACGAGTTCTAAGCGATCGCTCTCAGGTAGTTGAAAGGCTTGCTCTTTCAGTTCTTGTAAGGACATAGAGGTTATGTTAGGCTATATTTACCTTTATTTTATTTTATCTGAAAGCGATCGCACTCCCAAATTCATCCTACAAGCGATCGCACCCCTCCAAAATCTCACTATCTCAACAATATAGTATTTTAAGTTACTTTTCTTCTGTCTCTAAATAGCTGTCAATTACCGTCAGAATATTTACACCTATTAATTTAATATAATCGTCCATATATTTTGGTAGTGGTGTAAATGTTTCTTCATTTGAAGAATAAGCTGGAAGCCAAAATTCACTTTTTATATCTAATTCTTTCAATGGGTTGTTAGTTTTTTTAAGATGCTTTTGCAGTAGATATTCATAAACAAATTGTTTTCTAACGCTTTTGTTTTTTATTTCTTCTATATTGTCTAGATTTGTGTAATGATCAGAATCAGAGTATTTTATATCAATAATGCTGAATTGACTCATAACAACTTGAATAAGTTTTTGAAATAACGTTTCTCGGTTTTTTTCACCACCAGAATCTCGCAATAATGAGGTTGTAAAAATATCGTAAGGTTCAAGATACTGCTGATAAAAATTTTTAAAACATAAAAAACCTTTTTTAATAGCTACGAAAAATACATGATTCAAATTATTCATCATTTGTATTTGTTGAAAGTTAAAATCTTCATATTCATCAGGACTTATATACCAATAAGAATAAAATTTATTAGGCAGCGAACTTATTTGTACCAATTTATCGCTACCTGTTTTAGATAACCTTCTTAACTCATAAAATGTATGATAATTTTTTAATTGATTAGCATAAGCTATTCTTATATTTTCATCATTAATCTCAAAACTTGTATAATATATATACCAATCATTGTAGTCATTTTTTTTAAGTTGATATGTGATTGATTCAGAATTATTTTTTAAAGTATCAAAAAAATTAGATAAAAGAATAACTGCATCAGGAAATACTTCAATACCATTAATTTTAAATATTTCTAAAATATCAATAATCTTCCTACTATTATTTAACTGGCGCAATATTCTATTAGAAATAAATTTATCATCCAAGTAAAGAATAAAAATAGGATCTATTATTTTGATTAAGTATATCAAACACATTGACTCCCAGATAGTATGAAAATTACTAAATCCCCACACTTTACCTTGAATATAATTGTCTAAATCTCCAAACAAGAATTTATAAATAGCTTCGTAAAAATCCCAATAATCACTATCTTTAATCGGAGTATAATGATCAATTAATTCCAAAGTATCTTTCAATTCATTAATAACTTGCAGATAATATTTTTCATTAAATAAACTATATTCATAACCTAAATATTTTTCTTTAAATCTTTCTGCTAAAGAGTTGATTTCAGGATTAACTTGTTGTTTTAATTGTTCCTTAATTTCAGTCAAAATATAACAATACATAGCAACTATATCAGTGGAATCAAAATGTATTTCTTTTCGGGGTAAATTCATAGCATCAATATAAATTGCACCGTTATTTAGAAAAACAGCTTTGTTTAAATAACGATGTAATTTACTGTAGTCTATTCTTTCTGATTTTCCTAATCTGCTAACAAGTGCGAGTATTTTTAATTCATCATAAGCATCTAATATGCTTCCCAGTGCATCAATTTTAGAATAAAAAATGTTTTTGCTATTGTTATCAGATGTAATTTTTGAACCAGTATCATCTTCAACAACTCCATCACGATCATCCGCTTTGGTAACAACTCTGGTTTGAAAATGTCCTTTATCAATACAGATTTGTTTAAAAACGTTCAACACTCGATAAAGACGAAAAAATAAATCTCGCTTGCTGTCAAATGTGTTTAATGAAATATCAGATTCAGAAAACCCTTTAGGGATATGAAAGATAAGTTTTGAACCTTCTTTTTGTATTCCTACAAAAGAATATTTAGTATTAACTTTGATTTCTAATTCTCTAAAATTAATCATTATTATTTCTCAACTATGTCTAGATTTATAGAAAATTATTAATTAGAAATTGTCAGCATTTGTATTTTCCTTATTTTCCTTAAATTCTTCTGGATTTATTTTATTTATAAATTCAATAGATAAATTAGCAAAATCAGCATAAGTAATCAACTTTTTACCTAATAATTCTTCTAAAGGTCTTTTATCTTTTGCAAAAACGCTATCCCAAAGATAAAACATCAGCTTATTTTTAATTACTGATTCTTCAATTATGTTATTTTTAGCTTTCAAAAACCACCAACCAATCTGTTTATCTTCAATTCTTCTGATAGACTCATGCTTAGATTTTATAAATTCATTTAGTTTGATTACTAAATCATACCAATAATATTTTTTGTCACCTATAACTACTAAAATACCTTTTACTTTTTCCGGTATATCTTCATAAGATTTATTATTAGGTACATCTACATATTCCCAATCCCAACGGCGTTTAAATGCACTATCAAGATAATAAATAGATTCATCGGATGTGTTGATTGTAGCAATAATGGATAGATTGTATGGTATGGTAATTTTGGCTGCTTTTAAATTTGCTATTATTCGTGATCCATCGGGATTATCTGTATTATTTAATTTTGTTTCTAAGTCATTTAAAAAAGTATGAAACTCATATTTATTAACCTGGATATTATCATCATAGATTTTTACTTCATATCCCATAATTCTCAAAATACTAACTATTTCAAGTTCAGATAAGTTAACTCTGTAACTTGACCAATAATCATCTTCTCTATCTAATAACTGAAAAATTGATCCAAAAATAGCTGCCGCATTACCTCTATTTAACTCATCTATGACTAACAGGACATTTTCTTTACTACCCTCAATTATTTTTTTGTATGCTAAACCTAAAGCACGTAAAAAATTTCCTTCATAAAATTTATATGTTACTGAACCCTTTCCATCAGTTTGTGGTAATAGCTTTCCGACAAAATCTGAATAGGTATACTCTGGATGAAATACTGTTTGAATAATATTTTCTAATTGAGTTTTTTCATTCCATTCTATATTTAGTTTGTCTTTTGCAATTTTACGAATTTGATAGCTTTTTCCTGTTCCTGGACTTCCAAAAAGAATCTTCTGAATTGGTGACATTTTCTAACCTCGAATATTTCACTAACTAATTTATACCATGAAAATAGCCTACGAAGGTAGGCTTTGTCTGTATAACCCCAGATTTCTAATCTGAGGACTATATAAAAAAACACATTAAACAATATATCCTAAACTGCCTCATTCCGCAATCTTTGTAACAACTCCTCACGGGATAAGTTACCCAAAGCAAGAAGTAACTGAGTGCGTTCAGAAATAGGAATATTAGCAATCTTTTCCACCAAACCAGATAACTCAGCATCTAAACTACCAAAACGCCCTTCCAGAAGAGAAGTTATCAAATAAACTTGTCCTTCTTGCTTCCAGTCTTCTATTTGTGTCTAGCTACCTGTTAATTTTCAGATCCCCGACTTCTCAAAGAAGTCGGGGATCTTGGGGATCTTGACACTTTCCCAATTAGACATCTCCGAGAAATTTAATTCTAGTTGGCTTTTACACCCGCCAGACACCCGCCAGGGAATAAATTCCCTGTCTAATAGCTGAAGTCCGTTAAAACGGACTAGGAGCTTTTTTTAAGTGTTTAGTCATCTTTAGATGACTTTTGTTATTAGCAAGGAACTTGAGTTCCTTGCGAGATAGAGGTTTTAGATTAAAGTTTTCATCAAAGACAGTTCAATGTAGTCCTCTCTGGGCTGTTTAATGTTGACTTCTACACCTGGACCAAAATACTTGGTCATTTTTTCATGCTTTTGTTGCCAGGTATCAAAGGTGATTAGTGGTGAATCGAATTCTAGGATTAGGGTATAAGCGCCGTTGATTTCGGTTTCTCGCAAACCGGTGACGACTGGTCTGACTTCGTCTGTGGGACTTAAACCTAGATAAGCCAGGGCTAAATCTAGATGGGATTTTTGCCCATAACAGAAGCGGGTGATGTCTTTGCGGATTTTAGTTTGTGTGACAGTTGCCTGTTGCTTTCTGAGTTCGAGGATTGATGGTGTGCTAGTTTGGCTGAAGGGGATGGGTTTAAGTTCATTAGCTTTTAGGGCTAAACCTCCCAGTAATAGCGGAAAACCATAGAAAAATCCTACTAGATTGAGGGTAGCGTTATCCATGAAGTAGGCAACAAAACCTGTGATGGTGAGTATACTACCTACTGTTAAACCAAGTGTTCCCAAAGAAATTCCGCCGAGCATAATTTAAGCTTAGTATAATTTATTTTCATCTTTTATTATCATCGCTGATTGGTGGCAGATTGGGAAAGGGATATGGAGATTTTTCCTTTTTGCGTTAACTTTAGATTTGAAGTGTTTCAAAACTGGACGCAAAAAAATGGATATTCAGACAGTTAAAGACCGAATTAGCACTGTTCAAGGTAAACGTGAGCGGTTGCTGAGTTTATTAGAACAACCCAATTTAGGAACTTTAAGGGTTGATGTCAATCAAGCTTTGGAAGAATTAGATGATTTAATTGATGAATTTAAACGGACTATTCCCCAAGCAGGAAATAATTAACCTAAGTTGTTAGTTATCTAAAATTTAGACAGGAGAAAAGGTAATTGATAATTGTCAATTGCCTTTTGCCTGATCTAATTTGTACTTTTTTAATTATTAATGATGTTGGGTTTCCCAGGGTCAACCCAACCTACATAAATTTATGATTAGGCAGAGTTCAATATTTCTTCTGGAAATGAAGAATACCTATGTCTGTTCCCTAACTCTCTGACTAAGGCAATGAGTTCCTTTGTCGGAATATCTTTTTTGCAAACTTTATCAAAGTTATGCCTAGTTTTGTTTTTTCCAAAAGATACTTCATCTACAGAGGAATAAGCCAGAATTTGAGTATTTGGAGATATAGCTTTAATGTAATGAGATGCTGACCAACCATCCATAATTGGCATTTGTAAATCGAGAATGATCACATCAGGTTGATAGCATTGAACTATTTCTATAGCTTCTTGACCATTACTAGCTAAACCAACAACCTGGATATTTTCTTGAACAGAAAAAACTAATTGTAGGCTTAAACGAGTGAGTTCATGATCATCAACTATGAGAACGCGCAAATTAGAAGACTCACGGGACAACATTAACATTCCAGAAAAAGAATAAATATGAATTCTTATAGTTTATGAGTACAAGTGAAATACTTCACTCTATCTTATGGATGAATTTTAGCCACTAAAAGTTAATTTTTATGCAAATTTTCCATAAAAAACTGTTTTTTTTGCATAATACTGGGGGCGACAGATTCAGCACTTATGAAACTGGCATATTATCATAGTGCATCATCTCCAAAATATGTTATTCATCACCGAATATCAAGTCTAATGTCCTCAACAATATACATTTAGTCTGATAGTTGTATAAGTCTGAAGACTATTTAAAATATATATATTTATTGACTGAAGAAGAATTTACAGCAGGGTACGTTAATTAAGCTATGGTTGAGATCCCCGACTTCTCCGATTAATTATTTGCATGAGAAAATTGATCAAAGAAGTCGGTGATATTGGCAGAGGTTATTATTCACTTTTGCTGCAACTAATGAGAGTTTAATTTATGCCTACAGATCGTAATGTCATAGACATAATAGTTTTTTGAGAATTAGCTTCTGGACAGTTATCACAAGGACATCTTTGAATATAACTACCATCAGGTTGTAATTCCCAAGCATGACGATTATCTGCCAACATAATTCCTAAAATCTCTTGCAAGTCCTTAGCAATATCTTGGTCTTTAATGGGGGTAATGACTTCCACTCGACGATCTAAATTGCGACGCATCCAGTCCGCACTACCAATATATATTTCTTCTTGACTATTGTTGTAGAAGTAAAATATGCGGGAGTGTTCCAAAAAGCGACCAATAATGCTGATGACGCGAATATTTTCGCTCAGGTTTGGCACTCCGGGACGCAAACAACAAATACCGCGAATAATTAGGTCAATTTGTACACCTGCACGAGAAGCTTCGTATAGTGTAGAAATGATTTGTGGATCAACGAGGGCATTCATTTTAGCAACGATGCGACCAGAAAATCCATTGTGGACATTTTCAATTTCGCGCTTAATTAATTCCAGAAAGCGATCGCGCATATTCACAGGTGCTACCATAATTTCTCGATAGGATTTTTGGCGAGAGTAACCTGTTAAGAAATTAAACACATCTGTTAAATCTGCACCTAATTCTTCCCGACAACTAAATAAGCCTAAATCTGTATAGAGTCGTGCAGTTTTTGGGTTGTAATTCCCTGTACCAATGTGTACATAACGGCGCATTCTATCTTTTTCCCGGCGCACTACCAGAACAATTTTGCTATGGGTTTTTAAACCAACTAAACCATAGACAACATGAACACCAACACTTTCTAAACGCCTTGCCCAGTAAATGTTATTCTCTTCATCAAACCGGGCTTTTAATTCGACTAATACAGAAACTTGCTTGCCATTTTCTGCCGCAGCAATTAAAGCATTAACGATGGGTGAGTCCCCAGAAGTCCGGTAAAGAGTCATTTTAATGGCAAGAACATGAGGATCATGGGCAGCGCTAGTAATAAACCGGACTACTGTACCAGAAAAGGATTGATAGGGATGGTGGACGAGTAAATCTTTTTCACGAATGATGGAAAAAAAGTCTCTTCCTTCTTCTAGTTCGGGAACGTCAGCATCAATACAGGGTTCTCTGAGCCGTTGCAAGCGGGAAGGAACAACAGATTGACGGGGGGGATCTTTAAGTTCTGGTAATGGTAATGCCAGAAAATACATTAAATCCCGCAGTGCTAAAAGACCATCAATTTCATAAATATCGCTTTCGGTTAATCCCAAATCTTGTAAGAGCCGGGAACGAATTGATGCGGGGGTTTGGGAGCGAATTTCTAACCTGACGGTATTTCCACCCATGCGGCGTTTGCGAAGTTCCTGTTCAATAGCTAATAACAGGTCATCTGCTTCGTCTTCTTCTAGTTCCAGATCAGCATCACGGGTAATGCGGAAGGGGTGATATTCTTGGATACTCATCCCTGGAAAGAGGGATTCTAAGTTATGAGCGATCGCTTGTTCTAAGGGAACTCCGATCCAATGAGCAGTTTTACCATCTTCCTGAATTCCCAACTCTGGTGGTAAGGGTAAAAATTGTGGCAAGACTTTCGGGACTTTAACTATAGCAAAAGACTCCTCCTCAGTATCGGGATTTTTGACCACCACTGCCAGGTTTAAACTGAGATTAGAAATGTGGGGAAAGGGATGACCAGGATTAACAGCGAGGGGAGTTAGCACCGGAAAAACCTGTTCTTCAAAATAGTTATTTAAGTAATTTCGCTGTCTTTGATTCAGTTCTATGTAATCGAGAATATAGATTCCCTGTTTTACTAACTGTGGTCGCAGAACTTCCTCAAATTCTGCGTTATGTTTTTTGAGTTGGGGAGTCAAATGCAGACGAATATCATCTAGCTGTTTTGCTGGTGTGCGTCCATCTGGCGTTAATAAATTAATACTGGCTTCTACCTGTTGCTTTAAACCTGCTACTCGTACCATAAAGAACTCATCCAGATTGGAACTAAAAATGGCCAAAAATTTCAGCCTTTCCAACAGAGGAGTTCTGGGATCACAAGCCTCATGTAAGACCCGATGATTAAATTCTAGCCAACTTAATTCACGGTTAATATAGTATTGTGGATCGCTCAGATTTATGGAATCAGAATTCTTTTTTGGTTTTGCCATGATCACCTAGATTAAGGCAGATATTGCCCATAGAGCATGAATATCAATATCTTAATGGCTGGGGCATAGATTTTAACAATTCTTGGTATAGAAACCTGATTAAGTTGGCGATTTGATATTTTTATGTATAAAAAATATTTTATTCAGATACGAGAGCAAATTTAATTAAGTCTCAACAAATTTGATTGACAATGCGATGGATACTGTGGATGAGTAAGCTGTCGCGCACTTAAATTGTATAATTTGAAGGTGGAAACCCGCCTATAGCCTAGATTGGGTTCAAAAACTAGATGCGTGACAGCTTATAATGATTGCCTCATCTCCAGCAATGCTTATTTGCAAGTTAATATACTTATGGTGGTTAGAAAGTAAGTTCTGAAATCATGATAATTTTTAGAGAAATTCTAGTCATCTACCCTAAATTAAGTAGATATCAAGAAAATTTCTTGCTATTCTTAACGTGATCTTTGTTAGTTAGTACGGAAAAATAACTGTAATGCAACGCATAGCCATTCCATCTAAAATCAAACGTGCAGTTCTTGTAGAAGCAGGACATCGGTGTGCAATCCCCACTTGCCGATCAACAACAACTGAGATAGCCCACATAGTTCCATGGGCGAAAACAAAGGACAATTCGTTTGAGAACTTGATAGCCCTTTGTCCAAACTGCCATACTAGGTATGACCAAAAAAAAGAAATTGATCAAACATCTGTGCAGATGTACAAGCAGAATCTGGGAATCTTGAACAATCGTTACGGTGAAGTTGAACGTCGCCTGTTTGAGGCTCTTGCAAAGTCAGAAGATCGGGTATTTGTATTGGGTGCTGCGGGTGATTTGATGGTCGCAAATGCTGTAAGAGATGGTTTTTTCTTAGATAAACAAATTGATGGGATGTCATATTTGGCTGACAGTCCTTCTGGGATTAGGAAAATGTTTCCACTGACATTTACTTATTGGGTAACAGATAAAGGTGTTGAGTTTATTAAACGCTACGCCAGTGGATTTGATATTTCATAAATTTAGTGGGATAACCTTATAGGTTCAGTTAACACAAGAAGACCTAACATGATTTGTTGGATTGCACTGTCGATCATATAGCGCACATTAAGCAGAGTTACGATATCAAATGAGTAAGATAGGAATAATATTTGATTTGTGAATATTTTCTAGGAGAGAGATCCCTGACTTCTAAAAGAAGTCAGGGATCTAGTAGTCTGTCAAATTATAAATGACTGGTTATTAATTTTATGTCTATTTATCTGTTTCAAGCTACTCGTCGGCGGTTAGCGATTTGGTACACTACTATAACTGCGATTTTACTATTATTATTTGCCAGTGGAGTATATTTGTATGTTCGCAGTACATTAATTGAAAGAATTGACGATACATTGTATCATGTCGTGGAAGTTGTCGAGCGCTCTTTGGTAATTGAACCGATAAACTTTCAACCAAATCAAGTGCGAGTAAATGTAGAAGCTAGTTTTCCTAATAATGCTGAAAATGCCGAAGATGATCGGATTGATTTAGAGTGGTTTAGTCCTAATGGTGAATTATTATGGTCAACTTTTTCACAAATATTAGATATTCCTATTCATACTCATCATACAGGTGAAACTGTACGAATAGAGGGAATGGGAGGATGGGGAGAATCTGCACAGTTATTTAGACAAGTTACAAAAAGGATAGAAAAAGGAAGACAGGTTTTAGGCTATTTACGGGTTAGTCATCCTTGGTTTGAGGTAACGAAACCTAGCAGAGAATTAATTTTTGATTTGGCTTTAGGTATCACTCTAATGATCTTGTCAGTAGCCGCTAGTGGTTGGTTTTTATCTGGCAAAGCTATGGAACCAGTTGGAGAATCTTACCAACGCTTAAAACAATTTACTGCTGATGCTTCCCATGAATTAAGAAGTCCGATTGCTTTGATTCAAACTAATGTGCAAATTGCTTTGGCTGATTTGGATGCACGGGAAGAAGAAAAAAATACAGTTCAATATAAACAACAATTAAAAGTAGTAGAACGACTTACTCAACGATTGGGAAAGTTAGTTAATGATTTGCTATTTTTAGCTAGACAAGATAGTGGGATTAATACAGATTTATTTTCATCTTGTCCTCTTGATGCTTTGTTAATGGAAGTTGTAGAAGAACAACAATTTGTAGCTAGAGAAAAACAAATTAATCTGGGTTTGAACTTAGTTGATTCTCCGTTGACGGAAGTTAATCCCGAATTATTAGAAAACTGGTTTACTCTCACGGGAAATTGGGAGCAATTAGTCAGATTATTTACAAATTTGATTGGTAATGCCTTGCAATATACTCCACCCCAGGGAGTAATAAAAGTAGAGTTAGCAAGAATAGAGGGGATAAATCGAGTTACAGGAATGCGTTACACTAATTCTCATTTACAAGTAAAAGTTAGTGATACTGGCTCTGGTATTCCTGCGGACGCGCTGCCAAAATTATTTGATCGCTTTTATCGAGTTGATCCGGCACGAAGTCATAAAGGTGGGAAAACGGCTACAGCCACAACTACTGGTTCAGGATTAGGATTAGCGATCGCTCAAGCCATTATCGAGCATCATCAAGGACAAATTCAAGTAGCCAGCAATCTGGGTGAAGGTACTACTTTCACTGTGGTTCTACCCATTTTTGATAAGAGGAGTCAGGAGTCAGGAGTCAGGAGTCAGGAGGAGGAAGAAGAAGAAGAAGAAGAAGAAGGAAGAAGGAAGAATAAAATTACTCATTGACAACTGACAACTGACAACTGACAACTGACAACTGACAACTGACCAATGACAATTGACCAATCTATCTGATAGCGTGGCGTTAGCGATAAGATTCCAATATTCGGACTAGTAGGTGGTAGTGTGCCAAAATATATTCGGTTGATTTCTCTTTTAGTTGCCTGTAGTGTATGGAGTTTGCCAAAAGCTGCTCATGCTCAAGCATTCATTCCGCATACAGTGCAAGTTGATAATGCTCAATTAGAGAAACAGGGCTTGAATTTAGCCCAGCAAGCGGCTCAATTAGCTCAGTTTCAGCAGGTTGAACCAGCTTTGCTCAGAGCGCAGTTGGCTACGAAATTAGCCCCGCAGAATGACAAAGTATGGTGGCTACTGGGGAGTTTGCATTTACAAAATAAAGAATTTGATCAGGCTGTTACCTCCTTGAGCAAAGCCCAAACCCTCAATCCTAAAAATCCTGAAGTGCAGTTTGCGTTGGGTTCAGCTAAGTTTCAAAAAAAAGATTACCAAGGAGCTATTACCAATTATCAAGCTGGTTTGAAATTAAAACCCAATTATTCTGGAGGGTTGTTTGATTTGGGCAATGCTTACTTGATGTTACAGAAATTCCCAGATGCGATCGCTCAATTCAATTTAGCAGTCAACCAAGATAAAAAGTTTTGGCCAGCAATTAACAATATTGGTTTAATCAAATACGAACAAGGTGATGTCACCGGAGCGATCCAGCAATGGCAAACAGCAGTTAGCATTGATAAAAAAGCCGCAGAACCTTTATTAGCTTTAGCCGTAGCTTCCTATAATCAGGGCGATAAACAAAAAAGTTTACAAATGGGAGTATCCGCGCTCCGCATAGATTCCCGTTATGCTGACTTAGATTTTCTCAAAGAAAACCTGTGGGGCGATCGCTTACTTACAGACACCAAAAAGTTCTTAGAATTACCACAAATTAAATCAGCCTCACAGCCCCAGGAGGAAGCACCCTAGTGGTAGGGAGCAGGGAGCAGGGGGCAGGGGGCAGGTAGCAGGGGGAAAGAATTTGCCAACGGACAACGGGCAACGGACAACGGACAACGGACAACGGACAACGGACAACTGACTATTCTGGTGGTAAAAGAGCCATAATTTTGTCAATAAACAGTTGGTGATCAACCACAGGCTTAGAAATATAAGCATCAGCACCGCATTGGTTCAAAAAATTCTCCCGATCTCCTTCCATCGCGTGTGCCGTCACTAAAATCACTGGTAAGTTGGCTGTTTGCGGGTTAGACTTTAACATTTGTGTAATTTTGATCCCATCAACAGACTTACCTTGGTATACACTACGTGATAGGGACACATCCATTAAAATCAGGTCAATTTCACGAGCTTGGGCAATTTCCATGACCTCTTCTACATTTTCCGTATGTTTTACCCCCAATCCCCCGCGTTTACTCAGAATTTTAGAAAAAACGCGAGCATTAATTAAATCATCTTCCACAATTAGAACAGTTTTCATGAGACTTTATATTAAATAGGGTTAACACCTGACCAATCTGTATTGTATTTTTAATAATCTATAAGCTTAGATCACATCAAGGATAATACTACTGCTTTTTATCTTCATGAGTATCAAGATTGTGTGAGTATTTCTATTTAATCCGTTATGCTGTGATTGCGGAGCGTGTCAACTTCTAGCGGCTGTTGTGTAGTCAAAATTTAGGGAAAAACCTCATGGCAAAACAATTAAACCTTCTCTCCAAGGGACAGGTCATCACCACCGCCCTACACACCGAAATGCAACGGTCATACCTAGAATATGCCATGAGTGTGATTGTGGGGCGAGCCTTACCAGATGTTCGAGATGGGTTAAAACCAGTACATAGGCGGATTCTATATGCCATGCACGAACTCGGTTTAACACCAGATCGACCTTACCGAAAATGCGCTCGTGTAGTGGGAGACGTTCTCGGTAAATATCATCCTCACGGTGATCAATCAGTTTATGATGCCTTAGTTCGGCTAGTCCAAGACTTTTCCAGCCGTTATCCCTTACTGGGAGGACATGGTAATTTTGGTAGCGTTGATAATGATCCACCGGCAGCCATGCGTTACACGGAAACCCGTCTTGCATCGGTGGGACATGAGGGAATGTTGGCGGAAATTGCCGACGAAACTGTGGATTTTACTGGTAATTTCGACAATTCCCAACAAGAACCAACCGTACTCCCGGCTCAATTACCATTTTTGTTACTGAATGGTTGTGCAGGAATTGCCGTAGGGATGGCTACAAATGTCCCCCCCCACAATTTGGGAGAAATCGTTGATGGCTTAATTGCCTTAATTGACAACCCAGAGTTAAGCGATGAAAAATTATTTCAATTAATTCCCGGTCCCGACTTTCCTACTGGTGGGGAAATTGTTGATCATGGCGGCATTAGAGAAGCCTATACCACTGGTAAAGGTAGTATTATTATGCGCGGCATCGTCACAATGGAAGAAATTCCTGCCACCAGGGGAACTAAACGCCGGACAGCATTAATAGTCACTGAACTGCCCTTTCAAGTTAATAAGGCTGGTTGGATTGAAAAAATCGCCGATTTAGTCAACCAAGGTCGTTTACTAGGAATTTCTGACATTCGAGATGAGAGTGACAGAGACGGAATGCGTGTAGTTATTGAACTCAAACGCGATACAAATCCCCAGGAATTGCTCCAGCATTTATATCACCAAACTGCTTTACAAACTAACTTTGGCGCGATTCTGTTAGCTATAGTTGATGGACAACCTCGCCAATTAACCTTACGACAACTATTAGACGAATTTCTCAAGTTCCGAGAACATACCCTCAACCGTCGCTACAGTTACGAATTAGGAAAAGCGGAAAATCGGGTAAATATCCTGGCAGGATTACTGAAAGCTTTAGCAAATTTGGATGATGTTATTGCTATATTACGGCAAGCGCCCGATGGCAGTACCGCCAAAATGACACTTTGTAATCGCCTAGATTTAAGTGATGTCCAAGCAGATGCCATTTTGTCTATGCCCTTACGTCGTCTCACTGGGTTAGAACAGCAAAATTTACAACAGGAATTTGACCAACTTAACCAGGAAATTAGTATATTGCGGACATTACTGGACGACAGACGGGAATTACTCAAAGCTCTGAAAAAAGATTTGCGAACTCTCAAACGGAAGTACAATGATCCGCGACGGACGAAAATAATTCACACTACAGAAAAACCAGTTTCCGAAGAGAAAGGTAAGGCTAAACCAGCAGCAGTAGCCGCAGCAGATAATTCTCCAGCGAAAATTCCCACTCCTAAACCGGAAGCACCGCTAGAGGAAACTATTGTCGAAGTTACTCAGCGGGGTTATGTGCGGCGGATTTCCCCCAACAGTAAAAAAACAAAAGGGGAAAATGGCTTGCTAGATCATGATTTCCTGATCCAAACGGCATTAACTAATACTCACAAAGACCTGTTAATCCTCACTAGCGGTGGTAAAGTCTATCCCATTACGGTGGGAGATATTCCTTTGACTACTGGACGTAGTTCGACTTCGCTCACTACAAGTTCAGCACGAGGAACGCCATTGATTACGATGCTTACCAGTACCGCTCAAGGTAACACGGAAGGTATCATTACTCGGTTCTTGTTGCCAGAAAAACCCGAAACGTTGGAAATGGTTCTGTTAACGAAGGAAGGACGGATTAAACGCCTATCTTTGTCGGAATTTGTGAATTTCTCACGGCGAGGAATTACAATTTTGAAGCTTAAAGATAATGACGAATTAGCGTTTACCCAATTCCTCAGCAGCGGAGAACATCTAATTTTGGCGAGTTCTAGCGGTCGTCTATTAAGGTTTCCCGTCAATGATGAACAACTACCGATTATGGGTCGGGCTGCAATGGGTTTACAAGCTTTCCGCCTTTTGAAAAATCAGCAAATGGTTGGTTGTGTCAATGTCAGTAAAAATCACCAATTATTGCTGGTGACGGAAGAAGGATATGGCAAAATTATAGCTGCAAATCAGTTGAGGGCGGCTAGTCGGGGGGATTTAGGGGTACAACTTGTGAAGTTTAATAATAAAACCGACAATTTAGCGGCTATGGTAGCAGCAAAACCAGGTTCGGAGGTTGCATTATTGACAAATAAGGAGCGAGTAATTCGCGTATCAATAGATGCAGTTCCTAATCTCAATAAGGATAGTAAGGGTGAAAGTATTTGTCAACTTAACAGGGATGAGAGGATTATTAGTGTGGTGGAAGTAGAGTAGGGTTTTGACAGTCCCCGGTCTCTAGATACGGGGATTTTTAAGACCAAATCAATCATTTTAACGGCAATGTCAGTAATAATTTTTATTTACTCTCTTCTTCCTTGTTCTTTTAATAATATATCCATCCATTCTCGATCTTCCGCTAACAAGTCTGGTACAGGAGGAATATGATAATCTAAAGTTAAATCAAATGCAGCTTGTTCATATATTTCTAAGAACAAATTCTGTAAATTTAACTCTATTTCCTCCTCTCCTTTTTGTAGAGGTATGGGAAAATTAGGTATAGTTTGTTTGACGGAAAATGCAAATAATTGAGCCGATGGAAACCGATAGGATCTCACAATTAAAATGCGATAATCTGTATCAGAAATCCTGGTGACAATGGGCATTTTTTCCCCAGTTCTAATTAAGTCAATTTCTACTAAGTTAGTATCACTTTGCAATATTTTCTCCCGTTTATCTAAATAGGATTTTCTACCTTCTTTAGTTTTTTTATTAGTGGGAGAAAGTATCTCAATTATAGTTACTACCTTACCTGTAGAAACTTCTCTAATTTCTAAATATCCTTCTTTAATTTCTAAAGGTAATGGTAAGGTTACAGTAATCGCCCTATTCTCTGTTTCTGTGGGTAAAGTCGCTATTGCAGTTTTCCTAATACTTGGTTTTTGTGCTTGTTTAACTGATAAAATTGCTACATCAGGAATACCAATTAATAAAGAGTCTTCAGTATCAAGTCTATAGGTACGTTTTTCTATAGCTACTCGATATTGAGGACGCAAAGTAGGAGAGATAGCAATAGCGATCGCTGTAATTAATCTATGATGTACTTCTGACCATAAATCAGGATTTTCTAAGTAGGGATT
Source organism: Dolichospermum flos-aquae CCAP 1403/13F (assembly GCF_012516395.1). GTDB lineage: Bacteria > Cyanobacteriota > Cyanobacteriia > Cyanobacteriales > Nostocaceae > Dolichospermum > Dolichospermum lemmermannii. Next base: position 4,095,437 of record NZ_CP051206.1, on the reverse strand, counting down.
CATCCCTGGAAATGGTGAACTCATAAATTTATCACTCTAAGAGTTACTCGTTTAGTATAGCATTTATGCAGGTTTTGCTCTGGATGCTGGTAAGTATTCAAATAAAAATATAAATCTCAGTGTTTTTGCGTTAATATAACCCTAGATGCTGAAATTTACGACTATGACCTCAAATTTTGCCTTCTTAAAACAGTTATATAACGCTTTTGACCCATTCCGACCTTTACCTGCTGGAGATCCTGCTTATGTGGATTGTACCGATGTGCGGGGAGATGGTGACATATTGGAAGCGGTAGGGAAAGAGATATTATTGTCTAACAGAAAAACCTGTCAACTGTATGCAGGTCATCGTGGTGCAGGTAAATCTACAGAATTACTACGACTACAAAAAGATTTAGATGAAAAGGGTTTTTTTGTCGTCTACTTTGCGGCAGATGAAGCAGATATTGATCCAGAGGATGTTCAATATACAGATATTCTTTTAGCTTGCACTCGCAATATTTTAACAGCATTTAAAGATAGAACAGATTCTCAAGCTGTATTGAATTGGTTAAAAGAACGATGTGAAGATCTAAAAGATTTATTACAAACAAAGATTTCTATAGATGAATTATCAATTGAAGCACAGGTTTCACAATTTGCCAAAATTACCACTAAAATCCGAAGTGAACCCAGTGAACGCCGAAAAATTCGTGATTTAATTAATCCCCATACTACCACTTTAACTACGGCATTAAATGAATTTATTCGAGATGCTAAAAAAAATCTCCCTTCAGGATATCACGAATTAGTATTAATTGCTGATAACCTAGATAGAATTGTCCCTGTAACTAAAACAGATAACCGCAGCAATCATGACGAAATTTTTATAGACCGTAATGAACAACTCAAAAATTTAGATTGTCATTTAGTTTATACTATCCCAATTTCTTTACTTTATTCTGACCGCGCAGCATCATTAACAGAGATTTATGGACTTCCCCAAGTTTTACCGATGATTATGGTAAAAACTCCTGAAAATGAGCCTTTTTCACCAGGACTTGATAAAGTTATTGAAATTCTCCAAAAACGACTAAAGAAAGTAGATCCTAATAAATCTATTGTTGATTTATTTGAAAGCAGATCATCTTTAGAGATGTTATGTTTAATGAGTGGCGGTCATGCGCGGAATTTATTATTATTAATGAAGGAAGCACTCAAATATACAACGTCTTTACCTATTACTGACAAAGCCTTGCAGCGTTCAATTAGCGAATTGCGAAAGACATATAAAGATACCATTTATGCGAATGAATGGAAAGATCTGGCAAATGTTCATTATTCCAAAGAAATAGTTAATGATCAGCTACATCGGGGTTTATTATTTAATCGTTGTATTTTAGAATATCGCTATCTCGAATCAGAGGGAGGAAGTAAAGTTTGGTATGATATTAATCCTCTAATTAAAGGAATAACAACATTTCAGGATGCCTATAATCAATTATATCCTGGATAGTTAGACCTCTCCCTAACCCTCTCCTAACAAGAGAGGGGACAGGAAAAAGTTTAGATGCTGTGAATTTTCTATTTTTGTTCCCCTTCCCTTGTAGGGAAGGGGTTAGGGGTTAGGTTTCTGGTATATCCTGGATAGTTAGACCTCTCCCTAACCCTCTCCTAACAAGAGAGGGGACAGGAAAAAGTTTAGATGCTGTGAATTTTCTATTTTTGTTCCCCTTCCCTTCTAGGGAAGGGGTTAGGGGTTAGGTTTCTGGTATATCCTGGATAGTTAGACCTCTCCCTAACCCTCTCCTAAGAGGAGAGGGGACAGGAAAAAGTTTAGATGCTGTGAATTTCCTATTTTTGTTCCCCTTCCCTTGTAGGGAAGGGGTTAGGGGTTAGGTTTTTAAAGTCGTAATATTAATAACAATTTTATTAAAAAATCCTCTAAAATTATGCCTCTTAAACTCACTGATTGGGATCAAGATTTACCAATAGAAAAAGATGAAGAATATCAAGCCTTTATTCGTACACTTCAGTTTACAGACGGCTTTAGTATATTATTTGTGCGTTGTTCTCCGGCCGGAGGTGAACAATTAATTAGTCAAGTGAAAGCAGATATTCATAATCAAAATATAGAAGTTATCAAATTAGATAAAGATGTGACGAATTTATATGCAATAGTTGATACATTACCTAACAAAAACAATATCAATATATTATTTATTACAGGCTTAGAGTCTTCATTCTATAAATACGAAGAAGCCAAAACTTTAGTAGGTTGGAATAGTCGACAAACTCATCATTATAGTTGGGAAAGTGTACCACCGTTTTTAATTAATATCAACCAACAACGAGAACGGTTTAGAGATAGTTTTAATATTTGTTTTATATTTTTATTACCACAGTTTGCAATTAAATATTTTATTCACCGCGCCCCTGATTTCTTTGATTGGCGTTCTGGGTTATTTGATTTTCCTTTAGATTCAAAAACTCTAGAACAAGAAGCTACAAGGATTATTCAGGAAGGAACTTATGAGAAATATGCAAATTTAACCAATGAAGAAACAAATCAGAAAATCTTAGAAATTATAGATATTATTGAACATGAAATAGATAATGAACAAAAAGCTGAATTATTTTTTGAATTAGGTTATTTGCAAAGAGTTAGAGAAAATCATGAAGAAGCCATATCTTCCTACGACAAAGCTGTGGAATTTAAACCTGATTTTCACGATGCTTGGAACAACCGGGGCTATTCCCTAGAGAATTTAGGCAGGTATGAAGAAGCCATATCTTCCTACGACAAAGCTGTGGAATTTAAACCTGATTTTCACGATGCTTGGAACAACCGGGGCATTTCCCTACGTAATTTAGGCAGGTATGAAGAAGCCATATCTTCCTACGACAAAGCTGTGGAATTTAAACCTGATTTTCACGATGCTTGGAACAACCGGGGCTATTCCCTAGATGATTTAGGCAGGTATGAAGAAGCCATATCTTCCTACGACAAAGCTGTGGAATTTAAACCTGATAAACACGAAGCTTGGTACAACCGGGGCATTTCCCTACGTAATTTAGGCAGGTATGAAGAAGCCATATCTTCCTACGACAAAGCTGTGGAATTTAAACCTGATTATCACGATGCTTGGTACAACCGGGGCATTTCCCTAGATGATTTAGGCAGGTATGAAGAAGCCATATCTTCCTACGACAAAGCTGTGGAATTTAAACCTGATAAACACCAAGCTTGGAACAACCGGGGCATTTCCCTAGGTAATTTAGGCAGGTATGAAGAAGCCATATCTTCCTACGACGAAGCTGTGGAATTTAAACCTGATGATCACGAAGCTTGGTACAATAAAGCTTATAGTTATTCCCTGCAAGGTAATATTGAACAAGCAATTGAAAGCCTAAAAACAGCAATTAATTTGCATCCTAAAGTTAGAGAATGGGCAAAAACTGATTCAGATTTTGATGCTATTCGGGAAGATGAACGTTTTCAAGAATTGATTAAATAAATTAGGTATAATAGGCATATACTGAATGTTATTAATTATGAATTTATAATTATCATGTATTCTAAATTTTAGCTTTATATGAGTTCTTTTTTTCAATATATCTGAAGATTGGGAAGTACAGTATTTGCGGTGATATTAAGTAGAACGCACTAAAATACCGCTATCAGGTTCAATAGCAATGTACCAACCATAGTATTTATCTAGTTCTTTACCCCTAACCTATAACTATGACACACGACCACGACCATCATCATCACCACGAACATGGACACCATCACAGTCACGCCCCAGCCACATTTAGCCGGGCTTTTGCCATTGGGACTGCACTGAATATAGGATTTGTCATTGTTGAAGCAACCTATGGCTACTTAGCCCATTCCTTGGCTTTGTTTGCTGATGCGGGTCACAACCTGAGTGATGTTTTGGGACTTCTCCTGGCGTGGGGTGCAAGTTCCCTTGCCCGTCGTCCTCCCAGCCACCGCTATACCTATGGATTGCGGGCTTCTTCAATTCTGGCTGCTTTAGTAAATGCTGTGGTCTTACTTTTGTCTATGGGTGCTATTGCTTGGGAAGCCATTCGCCGCTTTAATGATTCTGGTCCAGTATCGGGAGAAACTATTATTGGTGTTGCCCTGGTCGGCATTATCATTAATACTGCTACTGCACTCATGTTTATGTCAGGACGCAAAAGTGATTTAAACATTCGGGGAGCATTTTTACACATGGCTGCTGATGCCTTGGTATCCTTGGGAGTTGTGGTAGCTGGAATTGCGATTTTATTTACCCATTGGCTGTGGCTTGACCCATTAGTTAGCTTAGTGCTGGTGGCTGTTGTCGTGGTTGGGACGTGGCACTTACTCCGAGACTCCGTAAATTTGGCACTTGATGGCGTACCAGCAGGAATTGAACTCCGTGCCGTAAAAAATTACTTAATTGAATGTCCTGGGGTGTTGAAAATTCATGATCTTCACATCTGGGCTATGAGTACGACAGAAACCGCACTCACAGTTCATTTAGTCATGCCAGAAGGCTATCCTGGTGATGCTTTTTTATGGGAAGTTTCTCAGGAACTGGAACACCATTTCGGGATTCAACACTCTACTATTCAGGTAGAAACGGGGGATTCGGCGTATCCCTGTGCTTTAGAACCAGACCACGTGGTTTAAGCATAAGATCCTAATCTACACATAGTTGCAAAAAAAAATATAAATAAATGTTATTTTTTTCAGAAAAATGTTATATTTATTTACATAAGACAACAAAGCTTAGTAAATCCTAATTGGAGTGCTGATCATGACTAATGCAACAAAAACATCTAACACACCCGTAGCAACTGATCGCAACGCTTGGCAATGGGGTTTTACACCGGGAGCAGAAATCTGGAACGGTCGTTTAGCAATGATTGGTTTTTCAGCAGCAGCTTTGATTGAACTATTTTCTGGTCAAGGCTTTCTCCACTTCTGGGGTATTCTGTAATTTCTCCATAACATAATTTTTGAGTAATCAAAAGCCTGGTAGTTGATAATAACTGCCAGGTTATTTATTTGGGAATATAAGATATACTCGTACCAGTGCCAATAATTTACAAAAAGTTTTATACAAATATTTCATCTCATGAATAATCAACTTTTGAAAGAGAAATTACAAGCAACTATCAAAAAAAATCAAATTAACAGTGATGGTTATCCTCTTACTAATTTAAAGCTTGATAAAAGTTTAGTTGAGGAAATTGAACAATTAACAACAGAACTAGAAAGTCTCAATCCTAACCCTCATCCTCTTCTCCATGCTACGGATTTATTAGATGGTGCTTGGCAACTGCAGTACTCCACAGCTAGAGAAATCCGTTCTTTAGATTCTCTACCATTGGGATTACAAATAGGTAAAGTTTATCAAGTAATTAATATTGCCGATAAACTATTTTTTAATCTAGCTCAAGTGCAACATCCTCTGGGTTTAATATCAGGATATGTGAAAGTAACAGCTAATTTTGAACCTGCCATAGATATATCAAATACAGCAGATAAACGCATCAATGTTTATTTTGATAAACGTTATTTAGCTATTGAAAAAATTGTCGGTATTAATACCCCTAAATTAAATCCATTTAAAGTTATAGTAGCTAATAATCCTCAAGGGAGAATTGCCACTCTCGATATTACTTACTTAGATGAAACTTTAAGAATTGGCCGTGGGGGAGATGAAAGTTTATTTATTCTCAATAAAGCCAATGATGTACCTAAATTAGCCTGTTAAATCCACATTTAAAATTCAAAAAGATATAACTACGGTTTTTCCCTTGCGGGGTATCTCTACTCCATTCAGGTAAGTTTTTTTGGATTTATCTATGGTATTAATCTTCTGATTACTGCGTTTATTATCTACACCTTGAGTTTGTTTTTTGGCATTATTGATAATCTCAGCAATATCATTCATGTACGCATCTTGATCATCCTGTGATGATTGACAATAACCACCACATAAAGTTTCTGCTTGTGCGGGAGTTATCTCTTCCAAAAATAATCTGATATCAATCTGATTAATATCCGCATCTATGATTTTATTCATGGTTTTAATGAATGATAACTATGTCTATAGGAATCCTATTTGATTTTTGAAATATACCTAGGGTGGGAAATACCAATCTAGACAGGTTTTAGTGGGCAATGCCCACCCTACACTTAATATTGCATGGCTACGCCACGCAAGCTATCAGAAATGCTTTGGGATGCCTATTGATTCCAGGTTGGCAAAAATTCTGATAATTTTCATCTATCTATTGGCTAATGTTTTATTGACGAATAGATAAACTGCTGGATGATTCCGTTCGCATTTTTCTAGTTTCTTCCAAAATTTTATCTATATCCTCTTGGGATAAACGTTGAATATAGTTAATTTTAACTTCTTCTAAAAAGTCATTTAACAAACTTTGAATTTCTTGCAAAACTTGTTTTTTCTGAATTTCTGAAGTGAATGAAGTTGTAAATTTTTCTATTAGCTGAGTGGAAAGTTTTGCAGCAACGGGATCTTTGATGGTACTAGCTAAAGCAGCATAGATATTATTAGTAATTTGGGTGGCTAGTTGTTCACTAATTTGTGTTTGGGCTTTACCTAATCCTGGTATCATGCGGATATTACTATAGCCTGGTAATTGCTGACAAGCGATTTCAATACTATGGCACAAAATGGCATTTACTTCTGGTTGGATTTTTGGTAATACTTGATTAACAAGAGTTTTAATTAACAATCCAGTAATTGCTTCGACTTCATTGATATTATTAATATCTATGTAAGAACGCACATTTTCTGATTCTAATAACCAACGAGTAATTTCACCTCGTTGAATTGAACCTTGAAATTGGTTAATTACTTGTACTACGACAATTTCTGTAATTTCTTCGGCAAAATTGGCAAGAATACCTTGATGAATTTGCCGTCTAATTACATAAAAATCAACTAATTTGGCTTGATCTAGTCTTATGGTCACTGGGATGACTCGTAACCATTGCCAAATTGGTATTATTAATAATAGATCATACCACCGCCAGAGAATTGCTTCTAACCAACTTAAATGACTATATCTACGTTTGATGAAGAAAGTACGTCCTAATAATTCTATAGCAAATAAAACGACAAATGGTAAATCAATTATCCAAAAGTTATTCAAAAATTCCCCATTTTCACCGATTTTACGATAATAGTTTTTGGCAATTACCGGACGAATTTTCTGGTTGAAAAAGTCTATTTCCTGATTCCAACCATGTTTAGATAAATACTCTTGACTCCAAAAAGTATTAAATGCACCTTTTGCAGATTCTTTACTGACGCGTTCCCGCATTCGGTTTTTGATTTTTTCCAGAGTTCCACTTTTCCCCGCACCGGCAAAAGGATTAGTTTCAATCATTTCTTTGCTGAGAAAACGAAGGTCTGCTAATTTGGCTTTGACTTGCGGTGAGATTAAGCCTGTTTGAGTTACCTGTACTTCCAATCTAGCTACTGCTTCTAAATATTTTTTTGTATCACGATGAGGTTCAATACCTTTAGTTGAATCGTATAAACGAGTTAGTTCAGGAAGTCTGCGGAAGTAAAAATCTCGCCAAGGTACGTAACTTAAATCAAAGAAAACTAACACTAAGTTAGCAGTGGCGGTAATTGCCATTACTCTTTCAAACCATAGGTTTTTTCGCTGGTAATTTTTTAATTTACTCATGGTTTCTTATATGTGGTAAATTGTGGGTTTATGAAATACAGTAGCATCAGTTTGAAACCCAGTTTTAGGTAGGTTGAGGAGTGACTAAATATTGCTAAAATTAAAGTATGTTGGTATAAACAAGTAGCAACACAGATTTTTCAGAATTGAGACTATTAGCAGATGTCGAATAGTAATTTTTCTTATACCCATTAATAATCAATCAAAGTCAAATTAATCAGAATTAATCATTAATTATGAAGCCAGAGGTTAAAAAAACTTCAAAATTACCTGTTAGTCTCTTAATATCAAGGATTTAATCCCAAGGAGTTTTTATGATGTGGTGTAGTTTCGACAAATCCAGAGTAACTATAGCTTTAATCTGTATGGTAGCAGCTAGTGTTGTAGCTTCAGACATAGCTTTTGCAGCCCGTCAGCGCAACTATACGCCGGACGAATTCCGATCCGTATTACGGGGGTTGGGTTATAACGTTAAAGTTACCAAAGATCCTCTGACTGATGAGGAAACAAAAAAGGCTATCAATCAATTTCAAACAGGCTACAAGTTAAAGGTGGACGGGAAAGTAGGCCCCAAAACCCAAGATAAAGCCGCGAAGATAGTCGAAATTCTGCAAGCTAATTTGAATACTGTACTTAAACCAAAAACTCTACTTCCCCGTGATCAATTCTACAGTCCCCAGTTAGAAGAGTTGGTAAAGGAGTACCAGAAAAAACATCAACTCTCAGAAACTGGGATTGCTGATTTGCAACTTCGCCAAAAACTAAATGAAGAAGTTAAGAACGTCATTGATAAACCAACACCAACAGCTACACCAACAGCTACACCAACGGCTAAACCTACAGTTAAACCAACGGTTAAACCAACAGCTACACCAACGGTTAAACCAACAGCTACACCAACGGTTAAACCAACGGCTACACCAACAGTTAAACCAACAGCTAAACCAACGGCTAAACCAACGGCTAAACCAACGGTTAAACCAACGACTAAACCAACAGCTACACCAACGGTTAAACCAACGGCTAAACCAACAGCCACACCAACGACTAAACCAACAGCTACACCAACAGCTACACCCGAAAAGTAAAGTCAAGAATTAGCAAGTAAATATGACAGGCTATTCGGCCTGTCGAATGTTTATTTGATCTAAAATAAAATTCAACTTCTTAATTTTAAAGCTTCTGTTGCTGATATTCCTTCGCCTTGAGTACCGAAATACCATAAAGCTGCACTAGCTTCAGCACGAGTTACAGGTTTCTTGGGTTGAAATAAGGTTGTATAACCAAAAACTCGGCGAATATTTGATTGTTCAGCATTTTGGAAGTCTGCTAAAACTGCTTTTAATGCTTTCGGTTCAATGTTACCTGCATCTTGAAAACCCCAAGTTTGTTTAACGGCTTCCAAATTGGCTGCGGGTAAGGCTTGGCGAGTATCTAAAGGAACTTTCCATAAAATTAATTGTTCTCGCGTCAAGGGTGCATCAGGACGGAATAAAACGGCTGTGGCATCTCCAGATAAAGCACTGGGAATTAAACCAGCTTCGGCTAATCCTTGAATGACTGGAAAATCAGGATCTTTGGTTAAGATGTCTCTAAAAGCTGGTTGAGTGCTGGGGGATGCTAACCGGATTTGTTTGGCTGGATTATTCGCATACATGGCATTATTAGCTGCAACTAACCAGCGGGCATATTCCCGACGGGTGATAATTTGATCAGGGAGAAATTCGGTTGTTTTCGGTTCGATGGATAATACACCCAATGTAGCTAAATCTTGAATGTGCGATAGCGAAGCGCTGCTGCCAGCAGTTCGCCATTCTGGAGGTGCTTTTTGAATATCAGTGAATTCCTGAGTTGTTAAGGTTTCCGGTTGGGTGGTTGGCTGTAGGGTTGGCTGAGTGACTACGTTGCTATTATTGCTATTAGGTAATACTGGACCTATAAATTCAGAATTATCTGCTGGTGTAACTGGGTTAGTTGATGTGTCCTTAGAATTAGATGAATATTCAATTACTAATTTAGTAGCAGTTTGCGGTTGATTGGGTTCAGCTTTGGTAACTGTTTGTGGTTTAATTGTGACATTGATGAGTAGATCATTGCGTTTGGCGGAAAAAGTCCCATCTACATCATCTTGAGGCTGTTGGACAATTTGCCAGTTTTTAGCCTGAAATTGCTGGCGGTAAAAGCTGGTGATTATATTACTAGGATCTGCACTTTGCCACCGAATTGATATTTTATTTTCCGAATTAGCTGGTGTAATTTCCTCTAGTTTGGCGTTGGGATAAATGGGTATATCTGCGGGAAAATCAGCCGGTAATTTAATTGTTGATGTGTTGGGGTTTGGTGTTATTTGCTGACTCTGAGATTTGCCAAAGGGAACAGGATTATTTTGCAACTGAGGGTCAGCCGCTAATGATTGTTCTAGGTTTTTAGCAGATTGACTGTTAGCACAGGCTGTTAAGGATAGTAAAACAGCAAAACTCAGGAATACAGCGGGGTAGTTACGGGAAAACACAAAGAAATCACAAATTGATTTTCACCTTCTACACTAGCATTTTTGGGGCTTGGTAGTCAGCCAGGGAGTAAATTCCCTGTCTTAAAGTTAAAGTCGGTTAAAACCGACTGTTTTTGGTTTATTTTTTCTCTCACTGGAAGAAGGGATGCGTTTTTAGCGTGAACTACCTACACTTCCCTTGCGGGTAAGTATAGGCTTCCTACCCAGTTAACAGCTTTTTGCTCTTCGAGAACAACAAGACTTATGTTAAGGCGATAGGCTGACCCCTCGTTCCAATACTATTAACATTAATCGAGAAGATTGGGTAGTCATCAAAGATTTTAACGGTGCGAGATAATTATTTTCCTTGGGGTTTAAATTTAAAAATATGCACCAAAACAGATTAATAAAATACCTATAAGTTGTGCTTTTCCAGGAAACTCATTCAGAATTAAAGGAGAAGCGATCGCTACGCCCGCCGCAGGCATCGCTCACATTACACTACATTTAGATGATTACAAGTTATCTAACACACGGTCGGGTGCAATGATTTGTTAGACCTCAAATTCGATTACAGTAGCAATGGAAGCTATAATTTCCAGCATTGTAATTTCAGAAACGCTCCCTAATTTACGAATAAACCTTTGTAAATCCGCTCCCCTTAGTTGGAGAGTATCAATTGCAGAATCTTTATTCAATCTATTGATACTGTTAGGTTCAATTTTAACGTGCCAGAAATTTGATGAAAAATATGTTTTCCAGTCTGTAATAGGAGCAATAAGCTTGATAGGAAGCTTTCCTACTGAATCCGAACTGATGACGACAGCAGGACGCACTTTTTTGATTTCTGCACCAACAGTAGGATCAAAGTTGACCAACCAAATTTCTCCACGTTTTGGCAGATCAGGGTTAATAGTCAATGATGTCACCTGCCATTAACTCTTGCCATTCAGAATCTTGTTGATAGTGAGAGAGCATTATATCAGCTTGACTTTCGAGAATATTCCTACGTTCAGTCATTGGTAACTTCAGAAAAGCAAGACGCTGTTTTAAGGATGGAGAGATATCTTCGGTGGTAGAAGAATGAGAACTAACTTCTTGAACCAAAATAACTACCTCAACAGTTTGTCCTACAGTCAGATATGGAGCTTGAATTTCAATTCTATTTCCTGGTAGGACTTTTGCTGTCGTGTACAAAGTTGATTTGACCATTTTTAGCCCTTTGTTTAAGTATTTTTATTGTAGTTTATAATATCGGCGATCGCACTAAAAATGATTAAGGAGTTGTTTTTCAGCTTGTAATGGGTCTTTTATGTTTAATTGACTTCTGGCTTTTACTATGAGCTCTTGGGTTTTAGATGCACCGTAAATCGCATTGAAAAAAGCTAGGAAACTAAACCACCCGTTAGCAAAAATTTGTGGCAGTATAGTCATTATTATAGAAATCATTAAGGTTTTGATTCAGCAACTCCGATTTTACATTATCTATCTCTATCTTAATATCACCAAAAGTGTAATTACCTTCTCGACGAAGATTAATCTTTCCTTGTTGTCTAAGTTTGTGGATTGCATTAACGGCAAATTGAACCGTATTATTAATACTAGGTTGAGATTGAGCAATTAAGATATTTTTATCTTTTATAGAATCTATCGCTTTAAATTCTGGACTATTTTGTGCTAGAATGCTGTGAATATTGCACCCAAATATAGAAACTATGACGGTGCTGGTCATTAGTAATTTATGCAGCTTTTTCATGGTAATCTCCTTAATTTTAGTGTTTCCCAGTCTATTGATACAAAGGCAAAACGACGAGTAGTAGAGACAATTATTCAGCATCCCAATGGTAATTAAATAGGATTCTTGTCATGTAAAGAGGTTTCGTTAAACCTCTTTGCAAGGATTGAATTATTAACTAAACAGGAGTTAAAAATAGTTTAGCTTCTGCTTGTCTTCTCCGTTTCAATCCTGCTTCTACATTGCTACCAGGATTTCTGTATTTTAGAAAAGTTTCTTCAATTTCATCCCACTTTTTATCTCTCAAAACTCTGGTTATACTTGAGAAATTGGAATTACCATAAAAACTAGCACCCAAGTTATAACCAAAGCTTAATAAAGCACCTTGTTGATTGGCGTTTAACTCATTCCAAACCGGAATTTTTTGCAGAGGTGGTAGATAGCTATTCTCTAGCTGAAGCATCAACAAATCATCTGCTTCTTGTTGAGTGATGCTTTCACCTAATTCCCAGTTACTACCATCTCTTTTTTTAGTAGTACCCCAACCAATAGTGATAGGTAAATTACCACTGAGAGGATCTCGATAAGCATTTAAATAACAACCTTCAAATTCTTTGATGAGAGGAACACCTGGAAGTGGTAGTTTTCCAGTTATCCCACCAAAACCTTTTGTAGGGGTGTTTAAAGTTGGAGATGATATAGATGATGCTGCGCTTGTTGTTGCTTGTCCAAGAGCATTATTTAAAGCATTTTGAGTATTTTTTCCGACTACACCATCTGCTTCAAGCCCTTTTTGACTTTGAAATTGTTTAACGGCTTTGACAGTATTATTGCCAAAATCACCATCTATTATTCCTGGATCTAGATTGAGTGCTTTTAAGATTTCTTGTAGTTGTTGAACTTTTTGTCCTTTCGCACCTTGTTTGAGAGTTTCGTTGCTATCGAGATTTAATTTGCTAGGCATGATGATATCCTGGTGACATTGATTTAATCAGTTTGGCAACAAGGAAAAAAGCCAATGCGAAATTTCCTGTTTACCTCTGGCAACAAGTAAATAATCTTCATACAATTAAATGTTCCTGCTCGATTTCCACAGTGCATTTCTTGTATATGAGTTTTTTATTTACTAGTTGTCTGTTTTTAGACTCATTTTATTCTTAACTTTTACTAACTAAGTATACAGTATAGATGTGTAAACAGATAGCGGTTTGTTCTGAAATATTACATAAATCACAAAAATATATGAATTAGCGGGAATACGATAACAAATCATGATATTTTAGACTAAATGAAACATTGCTAATCTAAAAATCCCGATCTGAAATATGCCTTGGTTTGTTAAAATTGAAACTGGTAAGCTTGATAAACCCACCTTTGACCAATATGTACCCGCTCACAGAGCCTATGTTCAAGAGTTGATTACTAAAGGACACAAAGCTAAAACAGGTTATTGGGCGCAAAAGGGTGGTGGAATGATGTTATTTGAGGCGGCATCAATGGATGAAGCACAAGCAATAGTATTGGCTGATCCCTTGGTACAGAACGATTGTGTCAGCTACCAATTATTTGAATGGCGAATTGTTGTGGAATAGTACACAAATTTTGAATTTTAGTGTTATGATGATGAAAGACCTGGATCTATGCAACTTCAACGCCCAAATCTTGTCAGGACCGGAAGGTAGCAGCAATAAGGGATGCTTGTGGTAGGCGTAGTCTCCGGGTCGCCTTATTTGTAGGAGCTTTCAGCAGCAATGCCTGGTTTTGGAGATATTGTACAAAAAGCTTTTTATCTCGGAGTTGGGTTAGCTTCTTACGCTGGCGAAAAAGCTGGCGGAAAATTAGCCGAACTGCGATCGCAAGTCCAAAAATTAGCAGATGAAATGGTGGCTAAAGGCGAGATGAACACAGAAGAGGCTCGTCGCTTCGTTGAAGATATGATGAAGCAAGCTCAACAGCAACCAACCTCTGGACAAACGCCTGAAAAAACACCCCCTTCCGAACCTCGTCGGATAAATATCATAGATGATGACGAAGAGCCTAGTATGAAAGAGGCGAAAAAAGAAAATAAAGAAAATGGCGATAACATAAATCATCTCCGCGATCAAGTGCTAGAACTACAGGAAGAGTTAAAACGGCTGCAACGCAAACCGTAAAGATAAAATTTTCACCTTGGGTATCAGTAACTTTTAATTCTAGAAAAATGACGCTATACCCAAGATGGTTTTAGTTGCAATTACTAACCGTAGACTCTATAACTTTCAGTCAGACGGCATTTAGCATCATGTTTTTAGCCTTTGAGAGTATAAGTTATGGAAGAGTGGCAAAAAGACTTAATAGACATGATCGAAACCGTGGCTGATGAAGTAGAGCAGTTCTTCCTCGGAGTGAATGACATGATAGACGCTTTTTTTGAAGTTACGGAACAGATTACTGAAGAAGTACAAAGCGCATTTGAGGCTGATATTGATACTTTAGCTACGTTGCACGAACAGTTTTTACAAGATTTAGCCGAACCAATTTTGGAGATTTACTGGGAACTGGAAGATATCACCGAAGATATAGATCCTGGTTTTCCATATCAAGTAGAAGCTACACTAGAAAAAAATGCTGCTTGTATTGGTTGTAGTAACTATCATGGCCAGGTTTATAGCGGTAATTTGTTAGTCTGTGCTATGCACCCTCATGGTTGGGATGATAAAAATTGTCCTGACTGGGAAAAAGAAATTGAGTAGACCTCTCCGAAAATGAATGTAGAGACGTTCTATAGAACGTCTCTACAAGGGTTTCAAACCACGCACAATTACCGGAGATGCCTAGTAAATAACTCATTAAGCTGGAGAGAAATGTTAAAAACTGTTAAGTTAATAATTGTGAATCTCTGCATTTCTTTTTACTAATATAATGAGTAACTTTGCACCTGAAACTGTATCTCCAGCAAGTCAAGAAATGAAATATGGTGAACGCGAAATTGCGGAAGGGAAATTAATTACATTTCCGAACCCCCGCATTGGGCGACGCTATCACGTTAATATTACTTTACCGGAATTTACTTGTAAATGTCCTTTTTCCGGTTATCCTGACTTTGCGACCATTTATATTACATACATTCCAGATGAAAGGGTAGTAGAGTTGAAAGCACTCAAGCTTTATATTAACAGCTACCGCGATCGCTATATCTCCCATGAAGAAACAGCCAATCAAATTTTAGATGATTTTGTCGCTGCTTGTGATCCTTTGGAAGTCACCGTGAAAACAGATTTTACCCCTCGTGGGAATGTGCATACAGTAGTTGAAGTCAAACATCAGAAAGGTGTTTATAGCAGGAGTCAGGAGTCAGGAGTCAGGAGTCAGGAGTAAGAAAGGCAGTTAGAAAGAAGTTCTCTGGGTGGGGAAACCCCACCCCTACTAACTCACTAAAGCAGTGCGAGAAAAACCATTTTGTCGCGCTAATTTTTCTGCAATTAGCTTTTGATAAACTGCTTCATAACCATCAGTCATTTGCTGAACACTAAAATGTTCTTCCACATATTGACGACAAGCGTAACGATTTAAACTCCTGACTTGATCAATAGCATTAATACATTCTTCGACATTATCACAGAGAAAACCTGTTTCCCCGTTAACAATCACTTCTGCTGTTGAACCCATTCGCATGGCAATTACAGGCGTACCTGATGCCATTGATTCTACCATGACTAAACCAAAAGGTTCTCGCCAAGTAATTGGGAATAAAGTTGCATAAGCACCACCCATAAGGGCATTTTTTTGGAGATGATTGGCTTCACCTAAATATTCAATTTGCTGACCATCAATATGCGGTTTAACTTTTTGTTCAAAATATTCCCAATCTACCAAATCTACCTTACCTGCAAGTTTTAACTTCCGACCAGTTTTTTTAGCAATTTCAATTGCTAAATGTGGTCCTTTTTCTAGAGACATTCTGCCTAAAAAAGCTAAATAAGATGGTTCTGTTGGTTGAGGATAAAATTCATAACTACTAACATCAATGCCATTATAAACAGTGTCTACATAATTTAATCCTAATCTGGGTTCTTTTTGAGAATTAGAGATACTAATATAAGGCTGTTTTCGACAATGTTTAAATATTTTTTCATTGTCTGGTGTGAAAATGCCATGTAAGGTATGCACTGTAGGAGTTGTTACCAGGTTTGCAGATGTTAATGTTGCGACTCCCATATGGGAATGAATAATATCGAAATCTGCGGCTTTTTCATAGACTGATGCTATTTGTAGAAATTCATAAATACTTGAATCTCTGATAGTAGAATCTAGCCTTAAAGCGCGGGGATGAACTGATATTAATTTGGCTAAAGTTAAAGAATCTCCTGATGCAAATAATGTCACTTCATGTCCTCGACGGACTAATTCATCAGTTAATAACCCCACTACCAATTCTATTCCACCATAAGCTGGTGGTGGTACTCTCTCCCACAGTGGAGCAATTTGAGCAATTTTCATTATCAATCTCCTAAAATATCCGATTTCTATTTCCAGTTATTTGAAAATAAATTGAATAGCTAACAGGAAATAGCTAAAAGTAAAAAAACCGCCCTTATTCATGATTGTACTACCAAATCTTATGCTTTATATTTGATATATTTTGTCTATCTGAGGTAATGTCAATGTCTGATACTTAAGAAATAAATTAGACAAAATATAATTGTTATATTTTGGATTTTGAACTTGACTTAAAAGACAAAAATAAGTATAATATATAACGATAAATAAATAGTTGCATATATTAGGTAAAATGAATATATACAAACAAATAAATAAACCGCGTGTTTCCTGGCAGGCAGTTTTTGCACTAGTTATATTTGTGTTTATGTACCTACCTATTTTGGTACTGGCTTTTTATAGTTTTAATCAGTCACCTTATAGTGCGAAATGGCAAGGATTCACCCTGGAATGGTATGGAAAACTATTTAATGACGAACGGATTTTATCCGGGTTATATAATAGTTTGTTGGTGGCTTTTTGTGCAGTAGGAGTTTCCGCAGTGTTCGGAACATTAATGGCTGTGGGGTTGGCACGTTATGATTTTCCTGGTAAGAAATTATATCAGGGAATTGCCTATTTACCCTTATTAATTCCTGATATTGCGATCGCTGTTTCTACGTTAGTATGTTTAGCAGCCTTTGCTATTCCTTTGAGTATCTGGACTATTATCGCTGCCCATATTGTATTTTGTCTATCTTATGTGGGTTTGGTGGTTTCTTCGCGCATGAATAATATTAATCCTCATTTAGAAGAAGCAGCATTAGATTTAGGTGCAACCCCCATACAAGCCTTTATTTTAGTTTTATTACCGCAATTAATGCCAGCAATTATTTCTGGGTGTTTATTGGCTTTTGTATTGAGTTTGGATGATTTTTTAATTGCTAGTTTTACTGCGGGAAGTGGGACTAATACCTTACCAATGGAAATTTTTAGCCGCATTAGAACGGGAGTCAAACCGGATATTAATGCTTTAAGTGTGATGTTAATTTCGATGACTGCTATTGTGGCTTTGATAGGGGAATTGATTAGAACTGCGGGGGAAAGGAGAGAATAGGAATTGATATTAATTTTTAGATAATAAGTCTTGTAAACTTATTGTTTTTTCGTCTTGCCAACAAAAAAATTTAACTTTAATTTTATCTTCCTTGTTTAAAATTGTTTCACAAGTTAATGATCCTGAACTATCATGATTGAATATTTCATGAAATTCTCTATCGTATTCACCTTTTAGATTGTTTTTTATATAAAATAAAATACCCTTAAAATCTATATATATTTCTTCTTCACTGTAACCTTTAGTTAAATTTAAGTGATTATTCAAAACTAGCAACATATATATTCTAGACATTGCACAGCTAAACTTGTTGCGAATTTCTTCTAATTTTTCATCATCTATACTAGATTTTAATTCAATTAAAAGAATCTTTAATCTATAACTACTTTCATACTTTTGTAAAACCAAAATAGCACATTCAGGAGTCGCACCACTAGTTGAGATACCAGATAGATTCTTTTCTAAATTAATTCTCCAAATTTTTTCTACTTTTGATTTATCATCAGAATAATTTAATTTATGAATAAAGACTTTTTTAAGTTTTACAGGAACAGTCTCTTCTTCAATTTCAATTATCTCATCTTCAGTCACAGGAATTTCAACAATAAATTCTTCTTTAGCTAAAGCTTTATGTAATTTATCTCTGAGAGAATGAACACTTGGTTTTTTAGGATTATTTAAATAAAATTTATTATTTTTACTCATCTTCAACCTCATCTTCTTGAAGATAAATATAATCAGTCAGAATGCGAAGTGAGTTATCTAAATTGTTTTCAACCTCTCTAAAGTTTCTAAAATAGATCCCATCATTACTACTTTCATAATCTATTATCTTATCACCTGTGAAAAAATAAACACCTACGTTGTCTTGTGATATAGAAATAGATGAATCAACATATTTTAATTTATTTTCCTCTATAATTTTTTTGACATTAACTCGACTTTTAAGAACATCCAAATATATATAGTTGTTAATAGCACTAGCTAACATAGAACTATGGGTTGTTATTAATACTTTATTTCCTGTTTCATTTTGAATAAACTGTATTAATATATTGATTAACTTAATTTGATTTTCAGGATGTAAGTTAACTTCTGGTTCATCTATCATTAAAAAGTTATTCTTTTCTAATGCCCAATATTTTAAATATAAATAGAGAGTTGTTAGTTGATTAACAGAAGAAGAAGCTAAATACATGGGCAAAGGTTCATCAACAGAATCTATTTTAAAATAAAGTTCTGCCACACCAATTCCTTCTGGACGAATAACTTTTATCTCACCTCCAAGAATTTGTTGTAGCTGTTCAACAAGATTGATATAATGTCCCTCAATATTTTCTTCAAGAGAAAAAAGTTTTTCAAAAACCTGATTCATAGGTTCTGTATATTTTCTTTTAAAATCTAACTCTTCAAGATCAGATAATTGAATATTTCCTTTCTTGCGGGGATTTTCCAGTAAATCTACCAATTTTTTGATATCTTGTTCACGTCTTTTTCTATCAACCTCATAAATATAACGATAGAATGTAGAAAAGAAAATTCTACTAGCTGCTAAGAAAAATGTCTCATGGTAATGTTTCAACATTGTTCTAATTATTGTTGCAATTAGAAAGAACTTTTTTTTATCCAGTAAATCTCTGTCTAAAGATTTTTTAGGAATTATTTCTTTCATACTCTCTGGTAATTGTCTCTCTATAAATTTATATATTAAATCTCCTTGATCTTTTTTAAATTCTATATATTCTAATGTATTGCCTTCATTATCTTTTATTTTGACAATTCCTCCAATTTCTTTTTCTCTTAATTCAGATAATTCAGATTTTTCATATTCAAAACGAATGACAATATTATTGAGTACTTGGGAATTTTTACCTATATTAAATATCTCTCTCTTAGTCTCTTCTTGCAAAAATAAACTATATTTATCCAAAATTTCTCCAATTAACTCAGAAGTAACTGCGACGTTATTTATATTTTCTACAATTTTATTATCAATTATTTCTACATTGGTACGTGCAAATTTATGAATTATATCTTCATTAAAAATTGCCCATAATAATTGAGCGACATAGCTTTTACCGCTATTATTGCGGCCAACAAAAACAAAAAAATCTTTCGATAAATCAATGGCTTGAGTATTGTTTTTAATCGGACCTAAATTTTTGATGATCAATTTCATATAAATCAACCTCTAAATTAGTTGTACTAACATTATACTTCAATCAACCCTTATTAACAAAATAATCTCTAGATTTTGATGTTTGATCTGCTGTTAAGTAATAATTGATACTTAAAATGGATTATATTTTTACTGCAAATTCTTCTAAAGCCTGAAAACTGCCTACTTCCCAACTCCTTTTGATCACATTAGGGATAATCTGAGTAATAGCTATATCTTCAAAATAGGGACTTTGATCAGATTTGATATATTTACCATTTTTCAACAAATAAATAGCCAATTTACCACTATCATATATCCATAATTCTGGAACTCCAATGGCTTCAGAAGCATCAAGAGTTGTTTTTGATGTCACATCAATTTCTATAGCTAAATCTGGTGGTAGATGATCAGGTTGTAACCTCCGCAAACCAATCATTTGTTGATAATTTTGAATATAAAAACAAGCATCTGGTTCAATTCCTGCTGTACCTTGTTTTTTAAAAGTTGTTGAACCAAAAGGTTGATATTTAATCCCTTTAGCTTTCAACAATATTTTAACAATATCAGAAATTAGATCTTTGGAAATTTCATGCTCAGGTAAAGGAACCATAATTTCTAAATTACCTTGATTATAGGCAATTCGTGAAGCTCTTTTTTCTCCCAGTTCTTGTAAAATCGCCTCAAATTCTTCCCAGCTAACATCTGGAATATTAATTGTACTACCAGGCGTTAATTGTATCTGACTAACGGCTTTGAAAACAGGAATAGCTACACTCATAGCATTTATTATTATTATTGATTGATTAAGTTTAACAAAATTAGGGTGGGAATGACCCACCACAAATAATTAAACTTGAATTACACCGTAAACTTAGCGGTAATTCGCTTCATAGCTTCTTCGACATTTTCCCGACTATTAAAGGCCGAAATACGGAAATAACCCTCACCCGCAGCACCGAAACCAGAACCAGGAGTTCCCACCACATTCACAGTTTCTAATAACTTATCAAAAAATTCCCAACTGGATAAACCATGAGGAGTTTGCACCCATACATAAGGTGCATTTACGCCACCATAAACTTTTAAACCTGCGTTTGTGAGTTCTTCACGGATGATTTTGGCATTGTCTAAATAGAAGTTTACCAAAGCTTTGATTTGTGCTTGTCCTGCTTCTGAATAAACTGCTTCTGCACCCCGTTGAATAATGTAGGAAACGCCATTAAATTTGGTAGATTGACGACGATTCCAGAGTTTCCAAATTTCCACATTAGAACCGTCAGCGGCTTTGGCTGTGAGGGTTTTGGGAACAACAGTTAAAGCGCAACGAGTTCCAGTAAACCCGGCATTTTTGGAGAAAGAACGAAATTCAATTGCACAATCTCTAGCACCTTCGATTTCAAAAATAGAATGAGGTAAACTAGGATCAGTAATAAATGCTTCATAAGCGGCATCAAAAAAGATAATTGAACCGTTAGCTTTGGCATAATTTACCCATGCTTGCAAATGTTCTTTGGTTGCAGTTGCACCTGTGGGATTATTAGGAAAGCAAAGATAAATTAAATCAACTTTTTGGCTAGGAATTTCAGCGGTAAAATTGTTTTCAGCAGTAACAGGTAAATAAACTAAACCACCATATTCACCTTTTTCATTAGCATCTCCGGTGTTACCTGCCATGACGTTGGTATCTACGTAAACGGGGTATACGGGGTCTGTAACGGCGATGATGTTATTTTTGCCAAAAATATCGAGAATGTTGCCGGAATCGCACTTAGAACCGTCGGAAATGAAGATTTCATCGGCTTCTATGGCTGCTCCCCGTGCCTGGAAGTCGTGGGTGGCGATTTTCTCCCTTAACCAATTATAACCTTGTTCTGGGCCATATCCTTTGAAAGATGAGCGATCGCCCATATCTTCTACAGCTTTAATCATGGCTGTGCGACAAGCTTCTGGTAAGGGTTCGGTGACATCACCAATCCCCAAGCGAATGATTTTAGCATCAGGGTTAGCTTGTGCAAAAGCATTTACCCGTCGCGCAATTTCTGGAAACAGATAACCAGCTTTGAGTTTCAGGTAGTTGTCGTTAATTGTAGCCATAGTAAATTTTGAGAAAAAAGACAATCATACACTATCTTACTTTGAGGACAGAAATAAAAATATCCCTGACTTCTTGAAGAAGTCAGGGATCTGAAACTTTAAGTTATAATTATTTTAGAAAATTCCCATATTTGAGAAACTATGAGTCTCATTAATGAAGCTACTAAACAACGAATTATCCAAGAGGTTTTAGAGGCTAGAAAAAATCGTCCTCAGTTTCTAGTCGCTATGCAAGAACGCCAAAAACAAGGTTTGAAAATTGCGCGACAATGTGCCAAAATCTTGAAAGAAAGATTTGGCGCAGAAAAAGTTGTCTTATTCGGTTCTTTATTGGATCATCAACAAATGAGTTGGCGTTCTGATATTGATTTAGCTGTTTGGGGTTTACCAGAAAAAGATTATTTTAAAGCAGTGGGTGTTCTTTTGGATATTGCTGAAGATTTTTCTCTTGATTTGATGGAAGCACAACACGCTAAACCTTATATTTTACCTGCAATTTCTCAAGGAATAGAGCTATGATTGCATTGAGAAAAAAAATTGCTGAAGAACTAATCAAGCTTGAATAATTGGTGAATAGAGTTAATAGATTATGAACGAATACAAAGATCCCCGACTTCTTCAAGAAGTCGGGGATCTGAACCTCCTTTCCTTTATAAATCAAATAGGATTGCTATATTTATGGAAGACATGAAAAAATTTGATGCTTTTTTAGTCAATAATTAAATAATACCAATTCCCAATTCCTAATCCCCAATCATCTAATTTACAACTTGGCTACCATGACTGCGAGGATCATCTTGATTTCCATCTGTGGCGACTGAGACGGAAAATTGGGAGGTTTTACCATTACCTTGAATGTGGGGAAGGGTAGAACCAGTAATTAAAGCTTCTAAATTACTAGCCATAATGGTGCGGGGAATATCACCAATGGTTTCAGCGATGGTTTCTCCTTGTTTACCCAAAAATACAAAGTGGGGAATGCCATCTACTCGATATTTGAGCATTTCTGGCAACCATTTGGTATTATCAACATTCAACATGACAAAATTCAGGTTGTTATTGTACTTTTCTCGGAGTTTGGCCATGTCGGGTGTCATCTTCTGGCAAACTGTACACCAATCGGCATAAAACTCGACTAGAGAAGGTTTTCCGTTGCTGAGGGCTACTTCTAAGGGAATAGCAGTTTTACCCAATTCCGCCAGGGAAACTGAGGTAGAATCAGTTTTAAGTCCTAAGAAGAGGGCAACTCCCAAAGCGATCGCTACAATGGCAATTAAGAAGTTTTTGATGCGGTTACTAGAATTTACAGGGGCTTGGGTACTCATAATCAATTTATTAAGACTTATTAACTTAGTTCATCATCTAGTTTACTGTTTTCTAACATAATGAAAAAAAGAGTTACCCTGACTTTTCCTAAACGGGCGATTCAAATGCCTGTTACCTACCGACTAGCAAAGGATTTTAATGTCGCTGCGAATATTATTCGCGCCCAAGTTGCGCCTAACCAAATTGGTAAACTGGTAGTAGAATTATTGGGAGACATTGATCAGTTAGATGCAGCAATTGAATGGATGCGATCGCAACATATTCATGTTTCCCTGGGTTTAGGTGAAATTATCATTGATGAGGATGTATGCGTTCACTGTGGTTTATGTACGGGGGTTTGTCCCACTGAAGCCTTGGCTATTAATCCAGAGACATATAAACTCACTTTTGTGCGATCGCGCTGTATTGTTTGTGAACAATGTATTCCTACCTGTCCCGTACAAGCTATTTCCACTAATCTTTAGATATTATGAGCAATTCTATTTGATTTGTGTATCCCTTACGGGAAATGGAGGTAACGAACCACAGAGACGCAGAGAGCGCAGAGGAAGAGAGGGAAGAGAAATACCTGTATCTTATTTGGGATTGCTATATTGCTAATTTTTTTTATTTATGAAAATTCCTTCAGAAACATCTATCAAAACTCTTGGTGAAACTGCACATCAAGCCATTGAAAAA
Organism: Dolichospermum flos-aquae CCAP 1403/13F; assembly: GCF_012516395.1. GTDB lineage: Bacteria > Cyanobacteriota > Cyanobacteriia > Cyanobacteriales > Nostocaceae > Dolichospermum > Dolichospermum lemmermannii. Next base: position 4,071,670 of record NZ_CP051206.1, on the reverse strand, counting down.
CATTTTGAAAAAACGATAAAATGGGAAAAAGCAGTTAAAAAAGACGAAGATCCAGAACCACTCCACCAAATGCGTGTGGGAATGCGGCGCTTACGAACTGCTGTTAGTAGATTCGAGAGATATTTATTTTTACCAAAATTAGTTAGTGATAAAAATATTGGTAAACTTGCTACAATTTTAGGTGGTCTCAGAGATTTAGATGTGCTTGCAGAAATCCTGGAAAAGAATTACAAACCGCATTTACTTGAAAAAGAACAAAAATCTCTAGAAACCGCTTTTAAGGAATTGCATAAACAACGAGAAATTGCCGTTTCTCATGTGCAGAATATATTTCAAGATGAAGTTTATAAATCTTTTAAAAATGAATGTGAACATTGGTTAGAAAATCCCAGTTATCAAAGTTTTTCATCAGTACCAATTTATCATGTATTACCAGATTTACTCTCACCAGAAGTTAGTGAATTTTGCTTACATCCAGGATGGTTAATTGGGACTAAAATTGTTAAATCAGAAATAGTAGTGCAAACAAAATGGACACCCAAGCAATTAGAAGAACATCTGAAAATAGAAGGTAAAACTTTGCATAGTTTACGGAAACAAGCCAAAGGTCTCCGCTACCAAATGGAGTTATTTACTGAATTATATGGTGAGTCTTTTACCGCACATCTTCATGATATTAAAAGCATCCAAGAAATCTTGGGAATGATCCAAGATAATATGGTTTTACATGAATGGTTAGAGAATATGTTCAAATCAGAACTGGATACTCAATTACATGGATTAACGACGCTACTAGCCGCAAATCGTTATCAATTATGGCAAGAATGGCAACCACTCCAACAACGTTATTTGCAAGCAGATACTAGATATAATTTGCATTTGGTGGTATTACAACCTATAGTGGAAAATGTTAAATAGGAACAAAGAGATTAATTCATGGTGTGTCTAATTTATGATAAGGTAATCGCTTAAATGATTTTTTCTGGTTGCGGATTTGCATTTCTGCTTCTTCCTGCATTTGTTCTGTAATTTTTTCGATTAATAAATTAATACTCATATTAGATTTAAATATCTAAGTGATTACATCTATATTATCCTACTTTCCGTTCTTTAGCTACATCATCACCAAAGAACATCTTGTAAATCCTGATATGGCTACCCTATCAGACAAACAAAATTAAGTTTTTTAGTTGACTATCGGACAAGATTGTCCGATAATGTCATTATGAAAGGAAGCGAGTTTATCAGAAAAGTGAAAAAGTTAGCAAAAGAGCGTGGTATTGAAGCTTACGTTGATCAAAAACGTGGCAAAGGAAGTCATGTAACACTCTATTTTGGCGATCGCTTTACTATAGTTCGCAACCCCAAAGATGAACTAAAAACTGGCACTTTCAAAGCAATGTTAAATCAGCTTGGAATTGAAGATCATGAAATTTAACACCGGGATTATTATGACTCAATTTGTATATCCAGCCTTGCTGACTGCTGATGAAAAAGATGGTGGATTTGTGGTGACATTTCCTGATTTACCAGAAGCCATTACTCAAGGTAATTCTTTGGAAGAAGCACTTAATGAAGCTGCTGATTGTTTAGAAGAAGCGATCGCTCTTCGGATTGATGATAAGCTAGAAATCCCCCAACCATCACAACCCAAAAATCAAGAATATTTAGTAGCCGTACCAGCGCAGACAGCAATAAAAGCTGCACTATATCTAGCAATGCGTGAAAAAGGTATTAGCAAAGTCCAGCTTGCTTCTACTCTCAATATCCATGAAAAGGAAGTAAGACGTATCCTAGATCCCCACCACGCCACAAAATTATCTACAATGGAACGGACTTTAGGGGTACTCGGACAACGAATTGAATTACAAATCACCACAAAATAGAATATATTCACAATATATTCGCCATTTTTTGTAGGTTCGGTTGACCCAAGGAAAGCCAACAAATGCGTTGGATTTTGTCCCATTGCTGTGGGAACATAAACGTTCTACAACCCAACCTATGAATCAAGGTTTTTTCAATTTGGCTAATTCCACCAATCCCCAATTCTTATGAGTAATAATATTAATCCTGCGAATTTTCCTGAATCAGATGTAGCAAATAACAGCCAGTCACTAATCTTACAACGGGGTGGTGAAGAGCTAATGCTAGAAAAAACGCTATATCGTTTTACTATCCGTCCCAATGCTAATTTCCGCCATGAAAAATTAACACAGATTCCTGGTAGCGTATGGCGGCGGAGTATTCCTCAAGCAAAATTAGAACTATATACGGTTTTTCCTAATCAGCTAGATGCAGTTATGTCTCAATTACGCAATGATGAAAATGTAGATTTTGTGAGTCATGTTTATACATTGGAAAATAATCCTGGTACATTTGTTTATCTCAGTGACCAAATTACCATTCAATTTGCTACTTGGGTAGATAATACTAAAATTAATACTATTACCAGTACATTGAATTTAGTTCAAGATCAACCAGTATTCGGCATACCAAATACCTTCATTTTTCTTGTTAGTAAACAATCCACACAAAATCCCGTTAAAATTACCAATTATTTACAAACATTGCCAGAAGTTTTAGCGGCTGAACCGAATATTCTCATTCAACAAGAACCCAATTATAAACCCAAAGATTCTCTTTATTCCCAGCAATGGTATCTCAATCATAATAGTAGTAATCAATTGGTAGCTGGTTCGCATATTTCCGTAGAACAAGCTTGGGATACTACTCGTGGTGTGCGTTCTATCGTGGTGGCTGTAGTAGATGATTCCTTTGATTTAAAACATCCAGATTTTCAAGGTACAGGTAAAATTGTTGCTCCTAGAGATTTAAAAGAAAATGATTTTTTACCCTTACCTGGAGAAAAAGAAACTAGTCATGGGACTGCTTGTGCAGGATTAGCTGTAGCTGAAGAAAATGGTTCAGGAATTGTGGGAGTTGCTCCTGGCTGTGCAATGATGCCCATTCGCACTACTGGTTTTTTAGATGATCAATCAATTGAAGATGTTTTTAATTGGGCTATAGAAAAAGGCGCAAGTGTAATTTCTTGTAGTTGGGGAGCTTCTGCTGTTTATTTTCCCCTTTCTATTCGGCAAAAAGCCGCCATTAACCGGGCTGCTACCAATGGACGCAAGGGGAAAGGATGTGTGATTGTTTTCGCAGCCGGAAATGCTAATCGTCCCATTAATGGGACTATAAATGAACAGAATTGGCCGAAAAATATTGTTCAAGGGAAGACAAATTGGTTAAGCGGTTTTGCTGTTCATCCTGATGTGATGACTGTATCTGCGTCTACTAGTTTAAATAAAAAGGCTGCTTATAGTAATTGGGGAGGTAATGTTTCTGTTTGCGCTCCCAGTAATAATGCTCCTCCAGGAATGTGGTTTCAAGAAACTGGTTTTGTTTATACACAACCGGCAATTGTTTCTTCTCTATTTGGATTGGGAGTATTTACAACAGATCAAATAGGTGCGGCTGGTTATGATGCTGGAAATTTTACTAAAAACTTTGGCGGTACTTCCAGTTCTACTCCCATTGTGGCAGGAGTAGCGGCTTTGGTATTATCAGCTAATCCTGATTTAACGGCTCAACAAGTTAAACGGATTCTGCAAGATACGGCTGATAAAATAGTGGATAATAACCCTGATCTTCAGTTGGGTGTGCGTGGTGGTACTTATGATAGTAATGGTCATAGTCAATGGTTTGGTTATGGCAAAGTTAATGCTGCTAAGGCTGTGAGACTAGCGCAGCAGATGGGTGCGGTTGCTAAAATTACGAATAAACAAATTCAGGTCAAAAATTCTCAAGTTGTGAATATTCCTGATAATAATAGACAGGGAATTAAAAGTGCGATCGCTATTAATGAAGCTGTCAATGTCACAGATATCCAAGTTACCGTGAATATCACCCATGATTTTTTAGGAGATTTAGAAGTTTATTTAATTGCTCCTAATAATCAGCGAATTCTATTACAAAGTCGCACATTAGGTCGTCGTAATCAATTACAAAACACTTACACAGTGCGATCGCATCCGTCCCTGAAACAATTACTTTCTTTACCCGCAAAAGGTAACTGGCAATTACAAGTCATTGACTACGCTGCCCTAGACGTGGGCAAACTTAATAACTGGGAATTAGTAATTGGAGTAGGTAATAAATAATTCGTAATTGGAACCGCTAATTGGTATATCAATTCCTATTTTAGTGAAGTACAAGCAATAATAATTAAACGCAGATGGACGCTGACAAACGTAGATAGTTTTGTACTTCATTAGACTAGGAAATGCTATATTTGGTAATTGGTAATTGGTAATTGGTAATTGGTAATTGGTAATTGGTAATTGGTAATTGGTAATTGGTAATTGGAATAATTGTTATTTTCTCTTGTCTTTTTCTCTTGGTTATTATTAATTATTTCTTCTGTTGGTAAACAATCTTCCCAATTCAATTCTAACTCTCTGCATATCCTTTTCAGGGAGTCAACTGAAATTGGTTGAGCCTGAAAAAATTTGGTAACTGTTGTTCTAGATAAATGATGTTTAGCAAAATTGGATTTTGATTCAAATCCTAGTCTAATTAAAGCCATTTCGGCCTTCTTTATACATTGACAAGAGGCTGTCACGGTAATTCTTTTCTTTTTTTGATCATTATTAGGGCTTCTCATCACCTAAAAACATATTATTACTGACAGTATTTATTCTCTCATAAAAAGTCTCTCATCATGTATCAACAAATCTTATATGCCTCTAAAATCCCTTTGAAAGAAGCAGATTGAATAATTAACAAGTGTCTAATATTACAATCAAAAACTTTTTCAACAACCTCTAAGTTAATCATAAAACAGTCACAAGACAATCATTACTTAGACAGGAGTTGAGATTTTTAGATTTAGAGTGGGATAAGTAAATCTATGTAAAACTACTTTATGTTAAGAATTTTTTCAACTCATGGGCTTTTTGGATTTCTACTGGTTGGTTTAATGATTACCTCCTGTGGTGGTAACACATCAAGTAATACTCCTAGTGGAGGAGGTGGAAATACTACCTCTCAAACTCAAACTCCTAGTGGAGGAGGTGGAAATACTACCTCTCAAACTCAAACTCAAACTCCCCCTAGAACTTTGACTGTTAGTGTTCCCTCACTGGGAACAAGTTATACAGTTACTGAAAGTACAACTTCTGGAGATATCAATACAGCAGCTACGGAGGGAGCAGGGGAGTGTGTAAACAGATTTGGTATCAGTCAAAGAAATACTACCTGTCAAGCTGAAGTACGAGCAGCAGCTAGTCAAGCACGTGATTTCATCCGCAGGTAAAGTGAAGCATAAATAGGACTTACGTAAAAACAAAAGTAGGGGTAATTTATGAATTACTCTTATGCAATATTTAGAGTAGTAGTAGGTTGGGTAGAGCGACAGCGAAACCCAACATTTCCAAAAATAACTTAACCAGCAGTTTGCGAAAAACAAAAATAAGATTAATAAGCGCACCACAAAATTTTTATCACTAATATCTGTATATCAAAATATCGTCAACTGCTGCAACTACATAACCAGCAAAATGATAAATGAAAAAAATAAATATTTTTCCTCGCATATCATTATTAGAGCGCTATTTAATCTCGGAAATTACCCCGATTTTACTATTTACCATAGTTATTGTTACTGTTGTTGCGGAATCAATTGGTATATCATTCGAGCAATTTAGTTTTCTCCTGACGGAACAAATATCTTTCGGTACTTTAATATATTTACACATTCTTAAAGTACCTGAGTTTATTGTTTTGGCTGTACCAATTGCTATTTTAATGACCACAATATTCGTTTATAATAAATTATCAATTACCAGTGAAATTATTGCTTTACAAAGTTGTGGAATAAGTTTGTATAAATTAATCTGTCCAGCGATTCATCTAAGTCTTATTCTTTCATTAATCCTATTTATTCTTAATGAGGGTATTGTCCCTATCTCTAACTATAAAGCTGCTATTACCTTAGAGGAAGTGATGAATATAAATAGATGGGATCTTAAAAGTCATCACATTGTTTATAAAGAATTAGCCAACAGAAATTATGAACAAATATCTGATAAAGATAATTATCTTAAATACTTCTTTTACTCAGAGAGATTTAGTGATGGAAAAATGCAAGAAGTTACCTTATTAATTAGAGATAATCGGGGATTGAAGGTAATTATAAAATCTAAATTTGCTGAATGGAATGAAGGAAACAAATATTGGTTTTTTTATAATGGTGTCAAGAGTATAATTAATCCAGATGGTTCTTATGGTCAGGGAATTAAATTTGATGAAATTCGCCTTAATCTTTCTAGTATATCTCGGCAATTTCAACTAGATAGGGAAAAATTAGATCATAGAGAAATGAATATATTTCAAATTTATCAACGATTGTTAGTTGCAAAAAAAGCAGGAGATATCCCGAATCTAATCAAATTACAAGTTAATCTTCAAAAAAGATTTACCCTACCTATTTCCTGCGCTGTATTGGCTTTCTTGGGTACAGCTATAGGAATTAATTTGCAACCAAGGATTAAATATAATAGTTTTACAGTTACTTTAGTAATTCTGGGGTTAATGAAAATATTTGAGGCGGTTATTAATGCTTTAATTATTTCAGGAAATATCTACAGTTATGTAATATGGCTACCAAATATTTTGGCTACAGGTTTTAGCTTTTACATATTAACTGAAAAAAATTCCTGAAATCGGATTATATTTGTTAAATACCTGTAAGTAATGGGAACTAGGGGAGGAATTTTGCTGATTGTAACTTATGAATGGGCGCAAGCCCTGCGCCCCTACCTGATTTTAATTATGAATTTTTGCAAAAATGCGATCGCTAATTTTTACTTCTTGATGACTTAATTGTTTTAATTTATGGGTTAAATCTGCCGTCAGCCTTTTGGCTTCTAGTTTTAAATTTCCATTCATATAATCTGCGGCTTTGATAGGTTCACCAATATGAATACTCACATCAGTACCCCAATGAGGATAGGGTTCACTGTAATGGATACCGACAGGAATAACTTTAATATCTAATCCTGGATAGGTAGATTCAGCCGTCACAGCTAAACGAGCGATTCCCGGCTTCAGGGGATGAAGTTGACCATCACGATGAATGCCACCTTCGGGATAAATAACTAACATTTCCCCCTGCTGCATTAACTCTACCGTATGCCGGAGAGTTGCGATCGCTGGACGTTCAATATTCACAGGAAAACCCCCCATTCGCAGCACCAACCAACCTTGCAACCCCTGACATTCATTACTCGTTACCATAAATCGCATATCTCTACCCGTCACACAACGACCAGTAGCATAGGGCAAAACCAAGGAATCCCAGCGGGAACGATGGGTAGGGGCAAGAATTACCGGTCCACTTGTAGGAATATTTTCTCTTCCAGTCACCTTAATATGCCCAAAGAAAGATGGCAAAACCATGTAGTGTCCTAGAAGATAAGCAACACGGATTAACCAAGGCGAAACCCGCGAGGTATTCTGAAGCACCGAAGGATTTACAGGCGTATTTTTAGTTTGAGAATGGCGGTTGGTAGAAGCAAAGTATGATTTGATCATAACGGTGGCTGATTTTTTGGCGAATAAAAGATGACACACACTTGATTATGTCCACCGTAGATTTTCTTGGGTAACTTGTGTTTTCCCATTTGGACAGTTTTATCTGTGTCTGTTATTTTTGTTGACGTTGGGTAGCAAACCAATTTTGTAATTGTTCTCGACAGTCTGATTCTAGAATACCTCCTAGCACTTTCAGACGGTGATTAGAGGCTGGATGATCAGGGATGTTAATAACAGTACGAATTGCGCCAGTTTTGGTATCGTCCACGCCATAGATCAATTTTCCCAATCGGGCATGAACTATCGCACCGGCACACATCGGACAGGGTTCTAGAGTGACATATAAAGTGCATTGATGCAAGCGCCAACTTTGTAAAATTTGACTAGCAGCCCGAATCGCGATAATTTCTGCGTGTGCAGTCGGATCTTGATCTCGCTCTTTGCGATTTTCACCCACAGCAACCAATTGATTATCTGTGTCAACAATCACAGCCCCCACAGGAACTTCACCAGCATCACCCGCCACCCGTGCCAATTCCAGGGCGTGATTCATCCATTTTCGATGTTGTAAATATTCTGGGTGTTCAAGCATTGGGGGAAGGAGTCAGGAGTTCAGGAGTCACCGAGTCAGGAGTTCAGTAGAAGGAAGAAAGGAGGAAGGAGGAAGGAGGAAGGAGGAAGAAGGAAATTACCAATTACCAATTACCAATTACCCATTACCCATTACCCGCAACCTCAAATAACAGAGGGTCAAGTTGAGCTTTTGCATCTAATTGATACAGGTCATCACAACCGCCAATATGTTGATTATTAATAAAAATTTGGGGGACGCTACGGCGGCCGTCGGCGCGTTCTGCCATATTTGATCTGGCTGTTTCGTCGCCATCAATTTTGTACTCGGTGAAATTAACACCTTTCCACCATAGTAGCATTTTAGCGCGGATGCAGTAGGGGCAAGTTTGCCAAGTGTAAATTTCTACATTGGCTTTGATTTGCTCTGGATGGCGACCGAGAAGAGAGTTGAGAAAATTTAGCATATTCTTAATTAAGAGGTTTTCTTGTAATTAAATCTCATCTACAGAAATCCAGTTTAATAGCTGGAGTGCCGTTAGTCATACTCCTAAGAGGATATA